>NZ_CALMHT010000075.1 GCF_937863835.1 uncultured Prevotella sp. | reverse complement strand
TGTGCCAAATCGGACTGTCTAAACTTGTTTGGTCGGGCAGATTTGGTAATCTTCCTAGCTTGCATTCGTGTTCTATTGCCATAACCAATAACTATCTTACAATAAACTTTTTCCCGTTGCTGATATACATGCCACCCTTGACTTTCGCTTTTGCCAATTTTCTTCCACTTATATCATAGATTTCATCTTTGAAATCTGATTCATCATTCGAAATAGATTTTATTCCTGTTATGGTGTTGTAGTAGTCGATGGCCGTGAGCCATTGCTGAATGAGTGTATGGCAATTACTAACCTGACTTGCACGTACCCAGAGGTCAGTCGAGAAGAAGTTTCCGCCTGGAATTAGTTCCTTTGCGCGTGACACCACGCCGCTGATGCCACTTGAGTGAGATGAGACAATCATGCCGATATGCTTGCCGGCCATTTGAGAACCGTACTGGAAAAGGAATGATTGCATGGGGGTTGCCATCTGGCTCCACCATAACGGAGTGCCGATGATGATGCAATCGTAGTCCGTGATGTTCACCGTCACTGGGTCAATCTCGGGATAACTGCTCAGGTCATTCGGATTAGCATTTATCTTGTTAAGTTGTTCCGAACCGATGGCATAGTTGTTTGCCTCGTACTGCAATCCCTTTTCGGCTGGTTCTATCTCCAGCACGTCGCAGGTAATCTGCGTCTTCAGATCGTTCACCACCGTCTCGACATTGTTCGTGTAACTATAGTACACAACAAGCGTCTTTGCCTTTGCCGTCGCCATCGATAGCATTAGCAACATTAATAATGTGAGCTTTGCCACTTCGTGGCTTCCTCCTTCTCGCAAGGCAGAGGACAAATAAGTTTGCCCTCTGCGCTTGCTTCGTGCGTCGGTTCTCATTTGCACAGGTACTCTTTAAAAAACACTTCAATCTGGTCGAACGGTATCACCTTATCCTTGCCACCGTCGTAGAGGTCGGTATGTACGGCTCCGGGGATAATCATCAGGAGCTTGTTATTGGCATACTTAGAGCCATCTGTCATTTCGCGATAAGCATCACGGGTGAAGTAGCAGGAATGAGCCTTCTCGCCATGAATCATCATCACGGCATTGCGGATTTCCTTGGTGAATTGGAGCTGCTTCATGTTCATGAACGACATGCAACCAGTCTTGTTCCATCCGCCGTTAGAATTCAAAGAGCGCTCATGATATCCGCGCTTGGTCTTGTAATAATCGAAGTAGTCCTTCACGAAGAAAGGCACATCGGCTGGCAACGGATCAACCACGCCACCACCGAGTTCATAATATCCCTGGGCATAATCCTTGGTGCGCTGGGCATTCAGGGCTTCACGGTTTTTATAGCGGGCATCCTCGTCCATCGAGTCGAAATAGCCGTATTCATTCACTCGGCTCATGTCGTACATCGTAGAGGTTACCGTTGCCTTGATGCGGGTGTCGATAGCAGCTGTGTTCAGTGCCAAACCTCCCCATCCGCAGATGCCGATGATTCCGATGCGCTCAGGATCGACCTGCTCGTTGGTGCTCAGGAAGTCAACGGCAGCTTGGAAATCCTCGGTGTTGATATCTGGTGAAGCCATGTATCTCGGAGTGCCGGAGCTCTCACCTGTAAATGAAGGGTCGAAAGCGATGGTGAGGAATCCGCGCTCTGCCATCGTCTGAGCATAAAGACCCGAGCATTGCTCCTTCACGGCTCCGAAAGGACCAGCCACGGCGATAGCAGGATATTTCGACTTTGACTCTTTCGGCCAGTACATGTCTGCGGCCAAAGTGATTCCGTATCTGTTTACGAATGTCACCTTCTTATGATTTACCTTATTACTCTGTGGGAATGTCTTGTCCCACTTCTCTGTGAGCTTAAGCTCCTGTTTCACGATCTTATTTTCCATTTTCTTTTGTGCATTAACGCTCATCACGGCTATCGCCATCAGAGCAAGGATTATTATTTTTCGCATATTTTACTTTATTATTTTCTTTCTGTCCTGAATTATAATTCCCTTGGCGGTATCAGCATCTACGGACTGACCTGCGACGTTATACGACTTTGACTTTGCTCCGGACTTTGACTCCGACACCGACACTATTCCCGATGCCCCGTTCAAATCTATGAACACCAGTTCGATGCCCTCGCTCTTGCCCAGATTGCGGCTGTACTGCTTGTCGGTGGCATTGTTCCAGTGCTCATGCACGCCGAGGTTGGTCAACCTTTTCCCGTTGCCGTCGTAATAAGCCGTTCCCGACGGAGCCTTGCCCACAAGAGCCGCCTCGTGGATGTAATTTTCGGAATATTTGTTGCCACGCAGGGCGCTGTTGTTGTTCGTCATCGTAGGCTCGTTCATCAGAAAGTCGGCACCCACGCCGTCAATCGCCACGGGGTCTTGTGAGAAGAACAGGCTCGACGTGTAATCGCCGTTGAACGGTGGCATTGTCCATAGGGAGTTCTCGGCACATACATCCGATGTGTTGATGGCGGGGCAGATGATGGCGTCCAGCATATAGAGCATCGTCTTGGCGCCCAGCTGATAGTTGCCCATCAAGTCCACCAGCACCGAGTAGGCATTCATCTTCCTCTGCGACACGTTGCCGTGAAGACCGGCCTCCTGCGGAGCTCTCATTCGCCAAGTGTTGATGAATGAGCCGAAATGGTTTTTCGCGCAGAGCGTGATGCCGTAGTCGTGCCCCTTCAGGTTGGCAAGGTTGATGAGATAAGTCGCCTCCGTGACGCACGTGGGCAGGTAGTTCTTGACAGAGCTGTTCAGAGCCGACCACTTGATCACCACGTTCTCGTCCGCTACCCCGTTGTCGCGCCCTATGAAGTTCACGCCCTCCGTGATGCCCTCGGAGCAATACTTCTGCATCCAGTCTGGGAAAATCCTCGTCACGTCATACACCGTGATGTCCTGTGGACTCACGCCTGCATCCTTAACTAACGAGACGAGCAAACACCTGAGCACCACTGGATTGGTATAGCTGTCTTTCGACAATCCCTCGCGGTCGTCATCGTATTCAGCAGCACCGTTGATGTTCGCCTTGATGGCAATCTTCTGCCCCTTCTGATACGAGCCCGTCAGTCCCCGCTGAGCCAGATTATATTCGAAGAGCCTCTTCCAGCCTTCGGAGGCATTCTCCGCACCGGCGATGTTGGCGATGCCACGGTCGGTCATCTCCTGAATGGCGGTCTCGTCGAAATGCTCTATCCGCCACCAATAGCCCGTGCCGTCCCATTCCACCGAAGAGCGGTTCCAAGTCCAAGTCACTCTCCCCGGACAAGTCCCCACGCCCGTTCCGTAAGGCTCGTGCGAGGGATAGACCTGCTCGTTCGGCGTATAAGAGTTCGTCGCGCTCTCCTTGTTCGAGGCGCAGGCATTCATTGTCAACAATCCGCTCATAAGCAACAAAATTAAATTTTTCATTTCTTTTCGATGTTTTCAATCTCTTCGTCGATGGTCTCAATCTTGAAATACACGGGACGGAAGCCGTCGTTGCAACAGGAAATGGCCGTGCGAGGCTCCTTAGCCCAGTTGTCGAAGAAGAACCGCTCCGTGCCGTTCTGCAGGGCAAACACATACTGGCTGATGCACCGCCATGCCGTGTCGCACATTCCCTCAGGGCATTTCAATCCCGCAATGAATGTCTGACCGGGTTTCATCACTGAGCAAGGGCACAGTCCTTCCTTGCCGAATTTCTTCACGAGGTCTTCCTTGAAGTCGCACTTCAATACCGTTATCTTTACCTTTTTCATCTTAACCAAGTTTATGCGTTCATTCTACTTTCACTTGGCCAGAAGCCGTATTGTTTCTTGAAGGCCGAAGAGAAATGCGAGCGGTTCTTGAAACCCACCTCTATATAAACTTCTGCCGTGCGCATACCGTCGTTGACCAGCATCTGATAGGCCTTGGAAAGGCGATGTTCCATGAGCCATTTCTGGGGCGTGAGGTTGCTCACCTTTGCGAAGTCCCGCTTAAACGAAGCGAGGCTCCTGCCCGTGTAGGAGGCAAATTCTTCCATCGTTATGTCCTCGGTGTAGTTGCGCTCCATGAATTCCAGGATGTCAATTTTCCAGGCATCGCTGAAGTCGAAGAGCGTCGGGATGAAGTTGCGGTCAATCTCCAGCAATGCCATCGCCGCCTCCTGCATCTTCAGCCGAAGGAACTCATCCGACGGTTGCTGCTTAGCGTCGGCATACGGCACGAGCGACTGATACAGTCCTTGCAGGGATATCGAGTTGGGGAGCAGCGTGGTAACCTTGCTGAATGGCACAAGGTGCTTCTTCTCAAACGCTGACACATGCACCTGTTTGGAATACTCCTTTAGGAACTGGCGACTGAGCGTGATGGCTATTGAGCAGTATGCCTCGCCGTTGGCTGGCGTCTTGGTGATGCTCGCACGGCAATCGCGCTTCAGAAAAACGCATTGCCCAGCGGTAATCTCATGTTCACCTTCTTCATCCTCCACCACGAGTTTGCCCGAACGCACGAACATTAGCACATGCGTCGGCAACCGGTGCTCAAAGTATCGCTCCGCCGTCACCGTACTATAATATACGGTGTCGGAGCAATTGCAGATATTCACGTATGATGCTTCCATAACTCTTGAATTTTGGTTGCAAAGATATATGATTAATTTCACTCTTTGGTTGTTTTAAGGCTCATATTTGGTTTCGATATGAATTATTTAGTATTTTCATAGATCATACCACCATTCCTCCCTTGCTTCCCTCCCGTCTGATATTGATGGGGCGTGCAGCCTACTTCCTTCTTGAAATAGAGGTTGAATAAGAAGAAATTAGGAAAGGAGATCTTGTCGCTCAGGAACGACCTTGTGAAGATTCTCATTGGCATTACGGCTCAGGAATTCATTCGGCAACATAATACAGCCGAGGCAAAGAATCGTTTGCTCGATGGTCATAGCACGGTAAACGAGGTAGCTTACAGCCTTGGTTTCCTGTATCCACAACACTTTGTGCGTTTTTTCAATCGTAATGTAGGATGTACTCCAAAGGCATTTCAGAAATGATGGGTCACTCAATTGTCATTCAATGAGTTCGAAAGCATAAGAATTTTGCACCATGGCCCCAAGCGGATCACAAAGAAAAGAGGAATTTCGGCAACGAAGTTCCTCTTTTTCGTTGTCTTTGGCAGGTAGCTCTTTTTGTAAGGCATAGTATCCTATTAAAAATGCCCAAAATATCAAGAAAAGTCTGGTTCATGTGAGAATGCGCAATATCAAGGAATGGGAACAACAGAAACTACCACCAAGCCTCGTCTCCAAAAGAAGAAATCGTCTAGCACTTGCAATGTGATTTTCAAACTTATTTTTTAGAAAGTTTTGAGCACCCTACCATAAAGGGTATAATTTATTTATCTTCGATGTAATTATATCAGATAAGGTATAGTATAATGAGATTCTGAACCACAAATGTCGTACCGATAAAAATGAATTGTCGCTGATAATCAGTGATGCAAATATGCTGTATCGGGCATTGTAAGTATGGAATTCTGACTATTAAACTCTGTAATCAGTTCAAGACTTATCTACTGAACGCCAACCAACTGCATCTTACACATCTTAAGGTTAAGCGCAACTCTGCCGTTGGATACTACTCAACATTTCGAGGTCTTTTGAAAATCGCTTATTGTGACAAACTTATTCGAGAGAATATAAATGACTTTCTTGAAAAGATCGAGAAGGAAGACGTGAAGAAACAATATCTCAAAGCTGCTTTCCAAAACGCCGTGCGACATACCGGTATTGAAGCAGGCTTCTTTCTATAATCAGGGATAAGCCTATTATTTCGCTACATATTCTATGATAAAGTCAAAATGAATCCCACTTTAAGCCCAGGTAGAGTCAAAATGAATATTTTCTTGCTAAAACAGCATTTTTTTCAGCCTTATCAAGGTTCAGATAAAAGAAAAAGTATATCTTTGTGGAGAAAATCCGTGTTATGACACAAATATTTTTCATAAGACTATGTATTTTGAAAGAAAACAATACTTACAGCAGCTAACGTCAGCTGAAGGAAACGGGATGATTAAGATCATTACCGGTATTAGACGTTGTGGTAAGTCATACCTACTATTCAACATTTATAAACAGCACCTTCTCTCAAAAGGAGTATCTGCTGACCATATCATAGAGGTAAACCTAGAGGATAGAAGAAATAAGAAACTTCGCAATCCCGACGAACTTCTGGAACATATTGACTCGAAGATGAAAGATTCCGATAGGTATTACATTCTTCTGGATGAAATACAGTTGGTTTCAGAGTTTGAAGACGTACTGAATTCATATCTGCATATTGAAAATGCAGAAGTGTTTGTTACAGGTTCAAACGCTAAATTTCTTTCAAAGGATGTTATTACAGAATTTCGTGGTCGTGGATGGGAAATTCGAGTTCGTCCATTGAGTTTTGCCGAATACTATGACGGAGTCGGTGGAGAGAAACAGGAAGCTCTAGAAAATTATTACTTATATGGAGGCTTGCCTGCTGTTGCTCAATTTGAGAAGCCCGAAGATAAACAGAATTATCTCAAAGATGTTTACGAAACAGTCTATCTCAAAGATGTTTTGCAACGCAATCGCCTTAAAAATGCTGATGGGTTGCGCGAACTTGTTAGAATTTTAGCTTCAACCATGGGTAGCAGTATGAATGCATTAAGAATCTCAAACACATTCAAATCTGTAAGCAATATTGAGATTGGCACAAACACCATAAGCCGTTATCTCGAATACCTACAAGATTCATTTATTATAAGTGAAGCTTTGCGCTATGACGTTAAAGGCAGAAAATACATAGGCACTGAGACTAAATACTATTTTGAGGACCTTGGCATTAGAAATGCGGTTATTGGGTTCCGACAAATTGAATTTAATCACACGATGGAGAATGTAATTTACAACGAATTGTGTAGGATGGGATACAACATAGACATTGGACTCGTTGAAACATTCAGCCGAGATGATACAGGTAAAATCACTCGCAAGAATCTTGAGATAGACTTTGTTGTAAACCGTCATGATCAGCGTTTATATATTCAGTCGGCCTATCAGATGCCAGATGAAGAGAAACTTGAGCAAGAATTGGCTTCATTCCGCAACGTGTCGGATGGGTTTCGTAAAATCCTCATTGAAGGAGATAGATACATCACTCATTACAACGAAGAAGGAATACTTGTGATGAGTTTGTACGACTTTCTTCTAAAAGGTTTAATCGATAAAAATAGCGAAATAAAATTATAATGATGAAATTTATTAAGGACAATGCGATTTGGAATAGATAAAAAATTATTGCTTCTATATAACAAAATTCTGTATTTCTATCTTCTGAATGCCTGCAATAGAAACTATTGGAGGTCTCCTTTTCCTATTATTCTTGTTCATCATTAAAATTATCAACTTCACATTGTTGATCTCAACGAATGCGTTCTTTGCTCTTATACGAAAACTTGTGGATGCCTTGTAACAGAAAGGCTTCCTTCAGATACGAATAATAATTCTCAATGGAATGGTCGGGAGCTCCAAATGTTTTGGAATCCATAGAGGTGCGGTTTTGTTACTGCAAAGATAATAAAACTTCGATAAATGGAAAAACATATAGTAACAAACTTCGATATTTCAACAGAAATAATTATTTAGATAGATACAAATATTATATGGTTGAAAACTTTGCTAGAACAAATAATTTGCTTACCTTTACACTGCTATTTAGAGTATTCGTTGAATACCGTATGTCCCTACATGAAATAGGAGTTATAGATTTCTAATCGGGGAAATTTAACAATTCATATACTGATTTTTTTTGCCTACGGTTTAAAATTCAAAATTAAAACGCCACAACGTCACAGGAAAGATTAAACCGTTGATAACCAATATGTTAATGATCGGCAGCTACGGTTGCAAACGTCGTAAAGCCACACACAAACGTCACACAAATCAGTGGTCCGATTGTGCGAATCAGCTTGTTCAGAGACTCAAATCGATGGATTCGGACAACTTTTAGGCCTAAAACTGTTGCGAAAACGGTGGGGATGAAGTGCAACCCCACTAGTATTGAATCAATTTTAGGCCTAAATCTTCTTCCAAAGCGGTGGATTCGCACTCAAAGCGGTACCTCTCACGCTCTATGTCGCTCGCCATTCTTGGGCTAGTATAGCAAGAGAAAAGAAAATCCCGACATCGGTTATCAGTGAAGGTATGGGACATAATTCTGAATTTACTACACAGATTTACCTTAAAACACTGAATAAGTCTGTAATCGACAAAGCTAATAAAAAGATACTAAACGATATTTAACATCTACTATAAAACTGTTTCCCATTTTTGGATTCTCTTAATAAGAGAATCCCACCAACTGCAAAAATACTGAAAAAATCGTAATAACAGAACTTTTTTTGCTAATAAATTTACACTTTTTTTGTGTGATGATTCCATTTGTTTGATAAAAACGATATTATGAAACTCATAAATATCTAATAATAAGCTGTTTCCCATTTTTGGATTCTCTTATTAAGAGTGCCCCAAATAAAAAGGATATTTCGTCTATTCTAGATCGTTTTGTAGATAGGCGTTTTTCGTTAGTTTTAAGTATTATATGCAATTTTGCAGACAATCGAACTATGACTTTATGAATTTCTGAGATTTAAACAAATAAAATAATTATATTAACATTATGAAAAAAAACAAGAAGATTTATCAATCCCCTGTATCCAGGGTTATTACGATGGACACCTCTCAGGGTATGTTGACCATCACCAGTGGCGAAAAGCCTAAAGAAACTGTACGCACAACTAATTGGACCCAAGAAACTGATGGGACGATAGATACGGACGAATAGAGAGAACGGACCTAGTAATCAACAAGAAAAAGAAAAAACGATGAAGATGAAAATATTCAATATGATGATAGCCGCAGCAGCTATAATACTGTTGGGCAGTTGTTCTACGGACGACAGTCTGAGTAAGACGGATACAGAGACAGGGCGCACGATGAAGATCAGTGTAGCCCAGGCAGGTTTTACAGGCAGCGACAGTACTGGTACGCGTGCTACCAATGATGGCTTAACCACAACCTTCGAAAGCGGCGACCATGTAGGAATCTATGTAACGGATGGCAGCGGAAAAGTTGTCACCGCCAATCAGGAAATCACATACGATGGTACAAACTGGATAATAGGTGATGCCACGACAGGCACTGAAGCGACGCTTGAATATCATTCCGCTTACCATTACTTTGCCTATTATCCATATAACAGCAAGGCACCAACTGATTTGACGACAGCCGCAACGACGGGTGAGGATTTCTTCGGATCTTATATTAAAAATTTTACACCTTCAACAGACCAAAGCACTGCAGCCAAGTACAGTGCCCAGGATTTGATGGTGGCAACAGGTGCTGTGGACGGAACATCGCTGTCGTTCGGAATGACCCATCAGATGGCATTGGTGGAGATGGATTTTACCCAGATAGAGTTGTGGCAGAGTACAGGCACTTCTACAGGCGTGTCTGGTCTTAAATATCGATTTGACAGCAGTTATACCCCGTATAATATCGGTGACGGTCAGTATCGTATGTTGGTAAATCCTACCAAGTCTGTAGGTTTCACGGGTACGACGTATTCAGATCTGAATGCTTCACCAAAGACATGGACGATAGCGGATGCGACCCATACAAAATCTGCATTGAAAAAATATAAATTAGGAAGTACCTCACCGTCATTCTATACTTGCGTTCCGGCAGTAGGTAGCCTATATAATAGCGATGGGACATGTACCAATAAGATGGTGGACGGCAAGACCCCTATCGGTGTGGTGGTGAGTGCGAACAGCACGAACAGCACTTATTGCGAGAGCGGTAAAGGTTATGGTCATGGTTTGGTGATGGCGCTGACGGATGCACATACTGGATGTTATTGGGGTAATTATGGAACGGAAGAAAGTTTGGATAACAAACAAACATTAGCCGCGTGTTATGGTGATGTAAGTGGTCTGACCAATACCAAAACTATAGCAGAAGCGCATACATTAGAGGCTAATGCTGAAACAGGGACGTCTTATCCAGCCTTTTATTATGCATACGTGGGCTATAAAGCTACGGTGCCAGCTCCTGCTGCCAGTAGTGGTTGGTTTTTGCCAAGTATGGGTCAATGGTGGGTTGCAATGGAGGAATCGGTTGCCAAGAACGGTATCACTTCTTTTGGTTTAACAAGTTTGCATAATAGCAGTCGTGGTTATTACAATAATAGTACCGATCAAACAAATGCTTATACTTCATTAAATAAATTGATGAGTGATTATAGCAGCTTGACAAAAACGTTACTGCAGAATACTACTCCTTACTGGTCTAGTTCAGAGAGTGATGACGGCTACGGTTGCTACGTGAGCTTTAGCAGTAGTAACAGCCTCTTGGACTACAACAGTAAGGATAGCCCCTGCTATGTTAGGCCGTTCCTCGCTTTTTGATTATTTGTGTATTTGATTATTTGGCTCACGTCTTAGACGTGAGCCCACCCTCTAAGAACGTTAAAATTAAAGGGCGTAAGATACTTGAAGACACCGAGCAGTTAGTGGGCGGGAAGCCCCTAACTGCTAAAAACATACAAAAGTTAATGAAGAAGATAATTATTCTTTATTAACTTTTTTTCTTTAAAAATAAAACAGTAACTTTGCATCTCTGAATAATCAAACAT
>NZ_CALMHT010000074.1 GCF_937863835.1 uncultured Prevotella sp. | reverse complement strand
GAAATCACCGCTGTATCGTATCCGAACAACAAGCCACCCAGAACGGCAACCATCACAATTGTTATCAAGTAAGCCTTGCTACCTTTTTGATTATATTCCATATTGTATTAGAGTTTATATTTTTCAGGTTACAAATTTAATAACAATTTATGTAAAAACAACACTAAAGAGATTTTTTTTTATTAATTTTGCAACAAAATAACCCAAGAGTAAGATGAAAATCGTAGATTTAATCAAAAATGATGTTGAAAGAAAGCACTTTTCGTTCGAGGTTCTTCCTCCTTTAAAAGGCAATGGCACCGAAAAACTCTTCAATACGATAGACAAACTGAAGGATTTTAATCCTTTATTTATTAATATCACCACACATCATAGTGAATATGTTTACAAGGAACGTGAAAACGGGCTCCTTGAGCGTCAGCGTATCAGAAGAAGACCTGGCACGATAGCCATCGCCGCCGCCATACAGGAAAAATACAACATACCTGTACAGCCGCACATTATCTGCAGTGGCGCTACGATAGAAGATATCGAATATGAATTGCTGGATCTCCAGTTCCTCGGTATTTCGAATGTATTGCTGCTACGTGGAGACAAGGCAAAGGAAGACAGGTCGTTCCAGGCAACCGCCGGAGGTCATCTGCACACCACAGACTTGATCCGCCAGGTGGTCAACTTCAACAATGGTTTCTTTTCAGACGGTTCTAAAATCAAATGTCCCGGACAGAAATTCGATTTCGGTGTAGCTTGTTATCCTGAAAAGCATGAGGAAGCACCAAACCTTGATATCGATATGAAGTATCTGAAAGAAAAGCAGGATTTGGGTGCCGATTATGCCGTAACACAGTTGTTTTATGATAACAAGAAGTTTTTCTCCTTTGTTAAGAAAGCCAGAGAGATGGGGATTACGATTCCTATTATCCCGGGCATCAAACCTTTTGCCAAGGCTTCTCAACTTACAATGGTCCCCAAAACTTTTCATTGCGACATTCCCAAAGAACTGGCCAATGAGGCTTTAAAATGTAAAAATGACGAAGATGCCCACAGACTTGGAGTGGAATGGGCCATATCACAATGCAAGGAATTGTATGATAACGGTATACACAGCATACATTTCTATACGGTATCGGCTGTCGATTCAGTAAGTGAGGTGGTAAAGAATCTGTTATAATATGAAGTTCAGTGAAGTCATAGGTCAGGAAGAAGCGAAGCAACGACTGAGGCAGATGGTTGCCGAAGGTCGTGTTCCCCACGCCCTGTTGTTCTGCGGTCCGAAAGGTTGCGGAAAGATGGCTCTTGCTATGACTTTCGCGTCTTATCTTCTCTGCAGGAATCATGATGGAAATGATGATTCATGCGACAACTGTAATCAATGCGCGATGTTGAGAAAATGGGAGCATCCCGATCTTCACTTTACATACCCTGTCATCAGACCGAGCGGAGAAACGGCCGGTCATAAGATGACAAGCGATGATTTCAGCACTGAATGGCATGAGATGCTCCGCAATGGCATCTATTTTGATATGGAGCAATGGTTGGATTATCAGAAGGCTGTCAACCAACAGGCTCAGATCGGCGTCGGTGAAAGTACCGAACTGTTACGCAAATTAAGTCTGAAATCAAGTCAGGGCGGTTATAAGATTTCTATTATCTGGCTTCCTGAAAATATGAATCAGGAATGTGCGAACGCTTTGCTTAAACTATTGGAGGAGCCTCCCACTCAGACCGTATTTATAATGGTGACCGAAGAACCGGAAAGACTATTGGACACAATAAAAAGTCGCGCTCAACGTTTTGACATCAAGAAGATAGACAACGAAGCCATAGAAAAGGCTCTTGTCGAAAGAAGAGGTGTAGACGAGGTGTCGGCCAAACGTATTGCCAGATTGTCCAACGGCAACTGGACGCGTGCTCTTCAGGAACTGGACTTTGGCAATGAGAACAAAGCATTCCTCGACTTATTTATTATCCTGATGCGTATGGCCTATATGCGTAATGTGAAGGAACTGGCCAAGTGGAGCGATACCGTCGCTAATTTCGGACGTGAAAAGCAGAAACGTTTCCTGGTGTATTTCATCAAAATGATACGTGAGAACTTCATCTTCAATTTTCATAATCCGGAGTTAAACTATATGACACAGGATGAAGAGAATTTTTCCAAAAACTTTGCCAGATTTGTCAATGAGGCGAACGTGATTCCTATTTCCGAACTTCTTACGAAGGCGCAACGGGACATCATTCAGAATGCCAACGGCAAAATCGTCTTTTTCGATTTGGCTCTTAATATGATCGTATTACTTATACAAAAATAACATATAGATATGGACTACAAAGATATGAATTTCAAAATATTCAATGGTTGCGACCGTGGACTATGCAAAAAGGGTTGCGATCGTCAGAATAAGCAACTGAACACTTATGATTGGCTGGCAGACGTACCAGGCAATGCGGAAAGCACCGACCTAGTGGAAGTGCAGTTCAAAAACACTCGTAAGGGATATTACCACAATGTCAACGCATTGGATTTGAAGAAGGGCGACATCGTCGCCGTGGAAGCTAGTCCGGGGCATGATATCGGTGTTGTAACTCTTACCGGCAGACTGGTTAAGCTACAGATTAAAAAAGCTAATCTCAAGTCGGCCGATGACATCAAACGTATCTACCGTATCGCCAAACAGGTTGACATGGACAAATACAAAGAAGCCAAAAGTCGTGAGCACGACACGATGATAGAAAGTAGGGAAATAGCCAAAAGATTGGGACTTAACATGAAAATCGGTGATGTGGAATATCAAGGAGACGGCAATAAGGCTATCTTTTATTACATCGCCGACGAACGTGTCGACTTCCGCCAACTCATCAAGGTGCTTGCCGAAACGTTCCATGTGCGTATAGAGATGAAACAAATCGGTGCCAGACAAGAGGCTGGACGAATCGGAGGAACAGGTCCTTGCGGTCGTGAACTATGTTGTGCTACATGGATGAAGAATTTTGTATCGGTTAGTACAAATGCCGCCCGTTTCCAAGATATATCCCTAAACCCGCAGAAGTTGGCCGGTATGTGCGCTAAACTGAAATGCTGTCTCAACTACGAGGTTGACAATTATCTGGATGCGAGTAAGAAGATGCCAAGTAAGGAAGTCGTACTACAGACTGTCGATGGCGACTTCTATTTCTTCAAGTCAGACATCCTGGCCGGACTGATAACTTACTCTACAGACAAGAATTTCGCCGCCAACTTAGAAACGATAAGCGGGCAGCGGGCTATGGAAATCATCGAGATGAACAGAAATGGTGAAAAACCTTTGTCTCTCGAGGAAAACGGCAAGAACAAGAAGGAAGATGGACCCGTAGACATTCTGTCACAAGATAACATAAACCGATTCGACAAAAACAAGAAACGGAAGAAGAAAGCACGCAAACCACGTCCTTTCAACAACCAGCAAGAGAATCGGAACAATCAACAGAACGACCAAAGTAAACCGAAAGACGACAACAAAGGACAAGAGAACAAGTCAGCAGAATAATGAAGAAATATAATATATTCTTTATTGCGATTGCTATCATAACGGTATCCGTTTTATCTTCCTGTTATAAGAAAACGGTATACTATCGATATGACCACACGCCAATATCTGGATGGGAGAAAAATGATACACTTAAGTTTGACATTCCTCCTATCCAGAAAGATGGTCTATATCAGGAATCTATCGGACTGCGTGTCAACGGCGCATATCCTTTTATGGGACTTTGTCTGATTGTGGAACAGACTATCAGTAATGTCACACAAATAGACACAGTCAATTGTAGCATCATCAATAAAGACGGATATGCGAAGGGCAACGGAATCAGCTATTACCAATATGACGTTGACTTCAAAGAACTTGAAATCAAAAGGGGGGATTCCATACATGTCTGTATCCGACATAATATGAAACGCGAAATACTGCCCGGTATATCTGATATCGGTTATATATTAAAGCAAAAATAGAATATTAGTTCCTTACCAGATTCCTTCCGGCATCTATCCTCAGAAAGATGAACAGCAGGAACGTGAATCCCCATAAAGAAGAACCTCCATAACTGAAGAATGGTAACGGTATTCCTATGACCGGTGTAAGACCTAACACCATGCCGACATTGATAAAAACATGGAAAAGGAAAATACACACGACGGAATATCCGTATATCCGTCCAAACTTGAACGGTTGTCGTTCAGACAAATATATCAGTCTCAATATCAGTGCCAGAAAAAGTAATAAGACTCCCGCTGATCCCATAAAACCTTCTTCCTCTCCTACAGTGCAGAAAATAAAGTCGGTATCCTGTTCTGGTACGAATTTCAGTTTTGTCTGTGTCCCGTTCAGAAATCCTTTGCCTTCCAGACCGCCTGATCCGATGGCTATCTCGCTCTGATGCACGTTATATCCGGCGCCGGCGAGGTCTTCATCCAGTCCCAAAAGGACATTGATACGAACCCGTTGGTGCGGTTCCATCACATCATTGAGGACATAATCGGCAGAATAGAAAAAGACAACCGAACCGATGGCAAACAATACGATATAATAATAATTTTTGAATCTGGACACAAGTGCCTGATACAACAGATATCCAATCAATGCCGCCGTGGTTATCAGTTGAGCCCATACGATATCAAAAGGAATGACATACTCTGAGAACAAAACAAAAATCAGTGTCAGAGATATGACATATAATCCAATGTATCTCGCCAGTTTCGCCTCTTCACAATACACATGCACCATCATGGCCGTAAATATCTGTACCAAGAGTAGTACGACAAACTTTCCGACGGATGTAGGCGTATCCCAAAAGAGTGTTTGCTCAAAACGTATACCTACAACGAAATATACAACCATCGCCACACCGGTAAATAAGATACTGCCCGGCATACCTTCACGGTAAAGCATCAGGAAGAAAGCTAGGTACACCAGTGCCGAACCGGTCTCTCTCTGACCGACGATAAAGAGCATCGGTATGAGTATAAACGCACATGCACACATGAAATCCTTCCAGCGACTCATCACGAATCCGTATGAACTCATAAATTTGGCGATTCCCAAAGCTGTAGCGAACTTGGCAAATTCGGCTGGTTGCAATCTCAGAGGTCCAAGTACCAGCCATGAACGGGAACCCTTTATCTGGTGAGGGTTGAATATTGTGACAAACAACAGTAACAACAAAACTGTATAGATAATATAAGCATACGTCTCATAAAACCTATCATCAAGCATCAGCAGTACGAATCCCAGACAGATAGATGTACCTATCCATATTATCTGCATTCCCGAACGGGTGCTGAAGCTGAATATATCCGTTTCACCGAAAGTATAACTGGCCCCGCATACACTTACCCATCCGAATACGAGCAAAGCAAGGTAGAGACCGATAGTCCACCAGTCTAGCGAACGCAACACACTCTGCTGTTTATCTGTTCCTCGAACCATACGCGATATGTCTTTTTTGGAATTCTTCTGCCCGTTTCTCAGAACTGGGCGATAATTTCCCTTTTATATATTGTTCCATCATCAATGCACCGATTGGTACTCCATAATCAGCTCCAAACCCACCATTTTCCACATAGACGGCAATTGCTATCTTCGGACTGTTCATCGGTGCGAATCCCATAAACACGGAGTGGTCTTGTCCTCTGTTCTGTGCAGTACCTGTCTTACCGCAAACCAGATAGTCGGACCTATTGGCCGATTTACAGGTTCCTTTTATCACCGAACTGCGCATACCGGCCACAACATAGTCGTAAGCTCTTCTGTTCGCCTTAGTATAATGACGACGTGTATACATTGTATCCAATGGCTCGCCTTGTACTTTTCTCACTACGTGAGGTACATAATAATAACCGCGGTTGGCTATCGTCGAACATAAATTGGCTATCTGCAACGGTGTCAGGTTAACCTCACCCTGTCCAATAGCGATACTGATTACAGTAAGTCCGTTCCATGAACCGTCATACGCCTTATCATAGAATTGCGAGTTAGGTATCAGTCCTCTTTTTTCGCCAGGCAGGTCTATACCCAGTTTATATCCGAATCCCATGCTTACCATGTAGTCGCGCCATATATTCATGGCGTCCTGCACATGTCTATACTTATACCTGTTGGACATCATGTGATACAATCCCCAGCAGAAATAACTGTTGCACGATGTACTGATGGCCTCCACGAGATTCACAGGTGAAGCGTGTCCATGGCATCCCACATGCAGTCCTTTATAATAGAATCCGTGATAACACGGGAACATCGTAGAAGGGGTGATGATTCCTTCTGTCATATATGTCAACGCCTGAGATGTCTTGAATGTAGAGCCTGGGGGATATTGTCCCATTATCGAACGGTTAAGCAACGGTTTCCATACATTACGGGTCAGTCTGACCGTATTTTTACTTCGTTGCCTTCCCACCATCATTCTTGGATCATAAGATGGTGACGAAACCATACAGAGCACCTCGCCTGTAGACGGGTCTATGGCCACTATTGCTCCTATCTTACCTTGCATCAACCGTTCCCCCAAAGCCTGTAACTTGATATCAAGCCCCAGAGTCAGGTCTTTTCCTGGCAAAGGGCGATGGTCGAATTTGCCATTCTGGTAACTGCCCTGTATACGTCCGTGGGCATCCCTGAGTAGTACTTGTACACCCTTTACGCCTCTCAACTGTTTTTCGTACGATTTCTCGACCCCCAATTTACCGATATAATCGCCGGGCTGATAGTAGTCGTCTTCTTCTATATCAGCCGGGGACACCTCTCCGACATCACCCAAAACATGTGGGGCATAACCATATTGATACTGGCGTATGGAACGTTTCTGAACATAAAAACCGGGAAACCTGAATATTTTCTCCTGAAAAAGACTGAATTCCTTGTCTGACAACTGGTTCATAAACAACTGCTGCGTAAAACGTGAATAACCGGGATTCTTTGATGGGTCTTTGATCTCGTTCATCCTCTGAATAAAGAACTCCTTTGATATACCGAGACTATTGCAGAAATCGGTCGTATCCAGTCTGCCACTCTCTTCATTCATCACCACCATGATATCGTATGCCGGCTGATTGTAAACCATCAGTTTGCCGTTACGGTCATAAATAGCACCTCTTGAGGGATATTCTATCTTTTTAAGAAAAGCATTACTGTCAGCGTTTTTCTTATAGTCGTCACTCATGATCTGAAGCGCAAAAAGACGTATGATGTAGACGACAACTATAAAAACTGCCACCCCTCCTATTACGAGACGTCTGTTCTCCAGTTCATAATCTTTCATCTGCTCCTACCCTCCTGTCTTCTACTTCTTACGTATATTCTCTATGACCATTATTAATATTACAGTGATAACCGTACTACCGAATATACATTCCAGCCATTGAATCCAATTAAAGAAATTGAATGTCTCCAATGTAAAAAATACAATATTATAAAAGAAGTCAAGTATCAGTACGTAATAAAAGAAGTGGGCTGAACCCATCGTCTTTGTACACGGTTCGAAACTGTCATCACTGTCCTGCAGCATAAACAGTCGCAAAATATAGGGTTGTATCAATCCCAAAAAAGTCATTGATGCAGCTGCCACGCCCGGCGTGTTAGAGAACATATCCACTACGAGACCCAGAAAGAAACTCCATAGCAAGATGATCCATCGCGGTGTATTGTATCTGAAGAGTAATACCAAGTACACATAAAGGAGTGGTGTAGCACAGTCGAAAAGGTGTATATGATTCAACACCAGTGCCTGAGCCAGACATAAGACTATAAATACCAGAAATCTTTTAATTATATCTATTGTCATGTCTAATAATTACTTTTCTGTTTTAACGAATCCTTTGCAGCATTCAGTAATTGTACCCTCTCGGCCAGATTCGGTTCGTCGATGACACAAACATCCCTGAGGTTGCCAAAATCGGTAGACAACTGTACTTTCAGTCTGTACGACAGTCCATCGCGCGAGTTGTAAGCCTGTAATATCTTTCCTACAATGACTCCCGGTGGAAAAACAGACGAGTATCCGCTTGTTATCACCCAGTCGCCCAATTTGAAATGTGCATGGCGCGGTACATCGTCAACATAAGCCTGCTGACTATTGCCGCCATTCCAATGCAGGTATCCGAAATATCCGCGTCCTCTTATGCAGCAACTGATATTCGACTTAGGATTCAAGGCAGGTATGACAATAGAATAATGATCTGAGACGAGATATACGATACCTACGACTCCATTGCCACAAACTACACCCATGTCACTTTTTATACCATCCGCACTACCTTTGTCCAAGGTTATAAAGTTATCACTTCTGTTGACCGTGTTACTAATTACCTTAGCCGGAATCAGATGATACTGACTGAGCATCTGCAATTCGTTACGCTGAATCGAAGAAGTGTCTTTAGTAAGATAATAAACCTGATCGCGCAACTGATGTACTTGTCTTTCCAGATAGAAATTGCGCAACATCAGTTCCTTGTTTACATTGGTAAGACCAAAAAACTGCTCTATGCTGGAATCCCACTCGTATACTTTACCTATCATAGCATTGGCGGAACTAAACCACACACTGCCCTGATAACTATTGTACTGGAATAGCAACACAAAACTGGTCACCTCTAATAATAAGAAGAGGAACCAGTGATTATATTTTGCAATAAAATCTAGAAGATTGCGCATATTATCTCATAAGGAAAGAGAAGCGGTCTACATTTTTCAATGCGATACCTGCACCTTTCGCTACGCTATGCAACGGATCTTCGTCTATATGGAACTGAATATTGATTTTGTCTGTAAGACGTTTGTCCAGTCCACGCAACAAAGCACCTCCACCAGTCAGATAAATACCGTTCTTTACAATATCGGCATACAACTCCGGTGGTGTATTCTCCAGAGCACTCAATACTGCAGTCTCTATCTTGGCGATACTCTTATCCAGACAATGTGCTATTTCCTGATAACATACTGGCACCTCCATTGGAAGAGCAGTAATACGGTTTGGTCCATGTACGATATAATCCTCAGGAGCTTCCTCACCAAGATCGGTGAGAGCCGAACCTACATGTATCTTGATACGTTCAGCCATACGTTCGCTGACCTTCACGTTATGCTGTCTGCTCATATATTCCTGTATATCCGCTGTCAGATCATCACCGGCTACACGGATGGAATTGTTAGAGACGATACCACCCAGGGATATGACAGCGATTTCTGTACTACCTCCACCGATATCAACAATCATATTTCCTTCAGGAGCCTCGACATCGATACCGATACCGATAGCGGCAGCCATAGGTTCGAATATCAGATATACGTCACGTCCATCGGCATGTTCGGCAGAGTCGCGTACGGCACGCAGTTCCACTTCTGTTGAACCGGAAGGTACACCTATTACCATACGGAGAGACGGAGAGAACAAGCGACTACCCGCATGAACCATTTTAATCAGTCCGCGCATCATCTGCTCACAAGCTGTAAAGTCGGCAATTACGCCATCACGCAGAGGACGAATCACACGAATATTCTCGTGCGTCTTCTCATACATCATCTTAGCCTTGTCGCCTACAGCAATCATCTTGTCTGTACGGCGGTCGAGTGCTACGACCGAAGGTTCGTCTACCACAATCTTATCATCACTGATAATAATGGTATTGGCCGTACCCAGGTCCATTGCAATCTCCTGAATAAATGAAAAAAATCCCATTTCTTTATTGTTTCTTAATTATAGCTATAATCCTATCTTATTTTTCGAACCAGCCATTAATGGCTGTATCATAATGGCTGCTTACGCCGAAGGCACGTGTCGCGAACATTCTGCGGTCCTCAATATCAGTCTGTGCACCTTTCTTATTAAGTATATCCAACAATACTGAATATTCAGCTTTGCTAGGGATGATAACCACATCCTTGAAGTTCTTCGCACCTGCACGTATCAGTGATATACCACCGATATCTATTTTTTCTATGATGTCGGCTTCGTCTGCGCCGCTGGCTACTGTATCTTCGAAAGGATATAAATCTACGATGACCAAGTCGATAGAAGGTATTTCATATTCCGCCATCTGCTTAATATCGCCTTCATTGTCACGGCGTGCCAATATTCCACCGAATATTTTAGGATGCAGTGTCTTTACTCGTCCACCGAGTATTGACGGATATGTAGTAACACTCTCTACGGTCTGACATTCGTAGCCGAGACTTTCGATAAACTTCTGTGTACCTCCTGTTGACAGGAATTTCACACCTTCCTGATTGAGTTTGGCCAATAATTCGTCCAAACCGTCTTTGTGGAAGACCGAAACAAGCGCGGTCTTAATCTTTTTTGTTGCAGCCATTTATAATAATATTAATATTTTAGGGTGCAAAGTTACTAAAAAGCAATGATTTTCATCACTTTTATGCTTAAAAATTGCTTTTATCATAAAAAATAATGAGATTTTAAGCAAAAAAGCAGTAACGATATAAACGTTACTGCTTTCTTATGTAGCGGGACCCAGGATTGAACTGGGGACCTCATGATTATGAATCATGCGCTCTAACCAGCTGAGCTATCCCGCCATATTGCTGATTTGCGGGTGCAAAGGTAATACAATCTTTTTTAATTCCCAAAATTTTTTCGAGATTTTCTTTCTTTTTTCAAATATTAGTTGTATTTTTGTCTCCGAAAGCCTAACACAAGTAAACACAATACTTATGAACAAGCAAAAAGTAACACTGGAATACGAGTTGAACACAAGTTCATCCAACGTGGTTTGGAATCTAATCAGCACTCTTGACGGATTATCGTCATGGCTTGCAGACAACATTGAACAAAACGGAGATGTAATTACTTTCACATGGGGAGAAGTATGGACACATCACGAGATAAGGTCAGCCAAGATAATAAGTATGGAGAAGAACAGGTTTATCCGACTGAAATGGGATGACGATGAAGAAGATGACGACTACTGGGAAATGAGAATAGAACAAAGCAAGGAAACTGACGATTACCTACTATTGATAACTGACTTCGCCGATAATGACGATGTAGATGGCATCAAAGATATTTGGAACAATAATATGAACCGGATGCATCAGGCAAGTGGGATTTAAGGATATCACGAAAGTTGTTTTTTGATAAAAAAGTAGAAATTTATACTTACTATAATATTTTTATACTACCTTTGCAGCTAAATTTGCTCAGATATTATAATGTTCCGCATTAAGAAATTAGATATATTCATAGCCAAACAATTCGGATTGCTGTTTATCGGTACGTTCTTTATTTGCCAGTTCGTACTGATGATGCAGTTTCTCTGGCGCTATGTCGACGTCCTCATAGGAAAAGGTCTTTCGTTGGATATCCTGGCGCAGTTTTTCTGGTATATGGGACTGATGCTGATGCCACAGGCTTTTCCTTTGGCTATACTGCTGTCGTCACTGATCTCATTCGGTAATCTGGGCGAAAGTTCGGAACTCACCGCCATTAAAGCTGCCGGTATATCGCTCATACAGTCTTTCCGTTCACTGATATTCATCACCATACTGATTTCTATCGGCTCGTTCTACTTTCAGAACGTGATAGGTCCGGAAGCGAACAAATCGTTCGCCACACTACTGATTTCAATGAAGCAGAAGAGTCCGGAGCTGGAGATTCCTGAGGGTATCTTCTACGACGGTATACCACAAAGCAACTTGTATGTGCAAAAGAAGGATATCAAGACTGGTATGCTGTACGGCATCATGATATACAGGATGAATGGCAGTTATGAAGATGCGGCTATCATTCTTGCCGATTCGGGACAGTTGCGTTCTACGGCTGAAAAAAAGCATCTGTTGCTGAATCTGTACAACGGTGAATGGTTCGAGAACATGCGTTCGCAAGAACTAGCGGGGAGTGCCAGTGTACCGTACCGAAGAGAAACGTTCTGGTCAAAGCGAATCATACTCGACTTCGATGCCGGGTTCAACATGAACGACGGTTCTATGATATCAGGTGATGCCAGGGCGAAAAGTCTGTCGCGCATCAGCAGAGACATCGACTCTCTGAACACAGCGTTCGACAGTATCGGCCACCGTTTCTATCAAGATGCGAAACGCACCGACTATCTATTGCCGTCTATCTCAAAGAAAGATTCGGTGAAAGCATTAAACGAGGCCCGAAGTGGAAAGGTAGACTTAGACAAAGTGTTGAAAAACCTGCCTGCCGACAAAAAACAGGGTATTCTCAATTCTGCCCTCAACAGGACGGAAATGATATACAGTATGCTCGAATACAAGAGTTTTACGACCTCTGACGGGGACAGGACCATCCGCGAGCATCAGATAGAGGCGATCAACAAGTTTGTTCTGGCTCTGTCGTGCCTCATATTTTTCTTTATCGGCGCCCCACTCGGAGCCATTATCAGGAAAGGTGGATTGGGAATACCGGTCATCATATCCGTACTGGTGTTTATCGTATTCTACATCCTAGACAATACCGGATACCGAATGGCACGTGGAGGAATGTGGGCAGTATGGTTCGGTAAGAGTATCGCCACTGCCGTGCTGGCACCTTTGGCGGTGTTCTTCACATACAAAGCCAACAACGACTCTGTGGTATTCAATATGGATCTGTACCGTAATGCGTTGAGAAAGATATTGGGACTCAAACTGCACAGATCTGTATTCGGAAAGGAGGTAATCATCAATGACCCGAATTACGATGATGATTCGACTAGGCTCAGTAAAATATGCGATGACATCATGGAATACTCCAAGGAACATAAACTTATCCGTCTGCCAAATGTGATAAGCGTATTTTTCAAATATAAGGCTGACCATAAGATAGAAGAACTGAGCGAGGAAATAGAGGCTGTGATAGAAGACCTATCGAACACCAAAGACAAGGTCATACTTACAGAACTGAACCACTATCCTATCCTGTCGATAAAAGCGCATACCCGTCCGTTCGAGCATCAATGGATGAACATACTTGCGGCCATATTCATACCGGTAGGTTTATTCCTATATATAAGAATGTGGAGATTCAGACTGAGACTGCACTTCGACCTGCGCACGACAATGGTATCGAGCTTTAATATCATTGACAGAATAAACGAAATGAAAAAGAAATAATAGTTATATATAAATAGGTATATAGATATGGGAAAATTCAAGTTAAGTAGCATAGAAGACGCTATACAAGACTTCAAAGAGGGGAAATTCGTTATCGTGATAGACGACGAAGACCGTGAAAACGAAGGCGACCTTATCATCGCTGCCGAGCTGATTACGCCTGAAAAGGTCAACTTTATGCTAAAAAACGCTCGAGGAGTGCTCTGCGCACCAATCACCATAAGCAGATGTGAACAACTTGACCTTCCACATCAGGTGGAAGACAATACTTCCACACTCGGTACACCATTTACAATCACAGTAGACAAATTGGAAGGCTGTACCACAGGTGTTTCAGCCCACGACAGAGCCGAAACAATCAAAGCACTGGCCGACCCCGATTCCACGCCATTGACATTTGGACGTCCAGGACATATCAATCCACTGTATGCGCAAGACAACGGCGTTCTGAGACGTTGCGGTCACACGGAAGCCACGATAGATATGTGCAAACTGGCAGGTCTGTCACCCGCAGGCGCCCTGATGGAAATCATGAATGAAGACGGAACGATGGCACGACTGCCGGAGTTGGAAGCAATGGCTGAAAAACACGGACTCAAAATCATCACCATCAAAGATTTGATATCTTATAGGCTGAAGCAGGAGACAATCGTGGAAATGGGAGAAGAAGTGGATATGCCAACCGAATACGGACATTTCAGACTGATACCTTTCCGACAGATGAGCAACGGCATGGAACACATGGCCCTCATCAAGGGCGAATGGGAACCAGACGAGCCCGTTCTGGTGAGGGTACATTCATCGTGTGCTACTGGAGATATACTGGGTAGCAAACGATGCGACTGCGGAGAACAGTTGCATAAAGCGATGCAAATGATAGACAAAGAAGGTAAAGGTGTAGTGGTGTATATGCAACAGGAAGGAAGAGGTATCGGACTTATGAACAAGATAGCCGCCTATAAGTTGCAGGAAGAAGGACTGGATACGGTAGATGCGAATGTACATCTTGGATTCAAACCCGACGAGCGCGACTACGGTTGCGGCGCACAGATACTTAGGAAACTCGGCGTACACAAAATGAGACTGATAACCAACAATCCGATAAAAAGGATTGGACTGGAAGCTTACGGACTGGAAATAACCGAAAACGTGTCTATCGAAATCACTCCTAACGAGTATAATTTTAGATACTTACAGACTAAAAAGGAACGTATGGGACACAACCTGCATCTCAAATAATAGTCGCAATGAAATATTTTTAGTTAATTTATAGAGAAATTGATAGTTTTTTTTCTGTAAAAGGAATATTTTGACTACTTTTGCACCAAAGAATAAACAAAAGAACAATCAAGAAAGAATATTATGGCACAATTATCTAATCGCCTCAACAGACTTGCTCCATCAGCCACATTGGCTATGTCACAGAAGAGCAACGAAATGAAAGCCCAAGGCATTGACGTAATCAACATGAGTGTAGGTGAACCTGACTACAACACTCCCGACCACATCAAAGATGCCGCCAAAAAGGCTATAGACGAGAATTATTCAAAATACTCTCCAGTACCGGGTTATGCTGATCTGAGAAAGGCAATTGTCGCCAAACTGAAAAAGGAAAACGGACTGGACTATTCTATAAATGAGATACTGGTGTCGAACGGTGCTAAACAGAGCGTATGCAATACGATCATGGCTCTGGTAAACCCTGGTGACGAAGTAATCATACCGGCTCCATACTGGGTAAGTTACCCTCAAATGGTAAAACTGGCAGGCGGAACACCTGTTTACATCGAAGCAGGTATAGACCAGGACTTCAAAATTACTGCAAACCAGTTGGAAGCTGCGATTACAGACAAGACCAAAATGATCATTGTATGTTCTCCATGCAATCCTACAGGCAGTGTATATACAAAAAATGAATTGGAGAAACTGTCGGAAGTCATCAAGAAACATGATGAAATGTTTGTTTTGGCTGATGAGATTTATGAACATATCAACTACATCGGCGAGCACGCCAGTTTTGCTCAATTCCCTGGAATGAAAGAGCGCACAATCGTTGTAAACGGCGTTTCAAAAGCTTATGCTATGACAGGTTGGCGTATCGGTTTTATCGCAGCACCCGAATGGATCGTGAAAGGCTGTAACAAACTGCAAGGACAATACACAAGCGGTCCTTGCTCGGTAAGTCAGAAAGCCGCAGAGGAAGCTTATGTGGGTTCACAGCAGGATGTGGAAGACATGCGCAAAGCATTCGAACGCCGTCGCGACCTCATCGTAAAACTGGCTAAGGAAATACCGGGATTGGAAGTCAACATCCCGAACGGCGCATTCTACCTTTTCCCAAAATGCAGCAGTTTCTTCGGAAAGAGCGACGGGACACATACGATAAACAATTCTTCAGATTTCGCATTGTACCTATTAGACATAGCACATGTAGCTACCGTAGGTGGTGATGCTTTCGGAGACCCCGACTGTTTCCGTATGAGTTACGCCACAAGTGACGAAAACATCAAGGAAGCACTAAAGAGGATAAAAGAAGCGCTTGGAAGATTGAAATAGATAAAATGTGCTGTATAGCATATTTTTCAAGATAAAATCCAACTTTTAGCGGTTAAAAGTAGTTAATTAATATCACAGCCGATTATAAATTGCTATTTTTGCCGTGAATTAATTCAGACGACCTAGCTTGATTCCACAAGACCGAGCCGATTGTTTAACGTTAGATCAAACAAAACTTATATTTACAAATAACTAAAAATTAAAAATTAAAATTATGGGAACTACAAAAACAGCAAGTCCTAAGAAAAAAAGTCAGGGCTTCTCAGGTATCAGAGCAGCGTTTTGGATCATCGTAGTATGCTTCATCATCGCAGTTTGTTTCTTCAAATACTTCCTCGGAAGTGGTGAACACTTTGTTAACGGCGATAATACAGGTGCCGTTCTTAACAGTAATATTTGGGGTACAATCTACAAAGGTGGTGTTGTCGTACCAGTTATCCACACATTGTTGTTAACTGTTATCGCATTGTCTATCGAGCGTTTCCTCGCTCTCCGCACCGCATTCGGTAAGGGATCATTAACAAAATTCGTTGCAAACATCAAAACAGCCGTAAGTGCAAAAGATTTTGATAAGGCACAGCAACTTTGCGACAAGCAGAAAGGTTCTGTAGCTAATGTTGTACAGGCTTCTCTGAACGCATACAAGGAAATGGAAGCAACATCTGGCATCAAGAAAGGTCAGAAAGTAGCTAAGATACAGCAGGCACACGAAGAAGCAACTCAGTTGGAGATGCCTACACTTCAGATGAACTTGCCTATCGTTGCAACAATCGTAACACTGGGTACACTTACCGGACTTCTTGGTACTGTAACCGGTATGATCCGTTCATTCGCAGCTTTGGCAGCTGGTGGTGGTGGCGACTCTCTCGCTTTGTCTACTGGTATTTCTGAGGCCTTGATCAACACCGCATTCGGTATCGCAACATCTTGGTGTGCTGTTATTTCTTATAACTACTTCACAAACAAGATTGATAAGTTGACATACGCCCTCGATGAGGTCGGTTACTCTATCGCTCAGACATACGAAGCCAATCACGCAGAAGAAGCTTAATTTCTACTAACCCTTTTAAATTTTATCACTATGGGTAAAGTAAAAATTAAGAAGAATGACGTCTGGATCGATATGACCCCTATGAGCGATGTGATGGTGCTCTTGCTGACGTTCTTCATGTTGACATCAACATTCGTGAAGAATGAACCAGTAAAAGTTGTCACACCAGGCTCAGTATCGGAAATAAAGGTTCCAGAAAAGGACGTCTTGAATATCCTCGTCGCGAGAAACGGCAAGGTATTCATGAGTATGGACAACCAATTGGATTTGGAAAGCGTGCTGACAGGCATGACCGATGTATACGGTGTGTCTCTCAACGGCGAGCAGACAAAGAAATTTGTCAAGGATCCAATGTTTGGAGTACCAATGGATCAACTTAGCGGCTACCTGAGTCAATCACCCTCACAAATGCAGGGTTCAATTGGCAAGTTGGGTATCCCTACCGACAGTGTCGGTGGAAAGAAAAGCGAATTCCAGAATTGGGTAGACCAGGCCGTACAGAACAATGACAAGATTAAAATTGCCATCAAAGCTGACGCCAACACTCCTTATAAGGTTGTAAAGAAGGTAATGTCTGAACTTCAGGACATGAATCAGAACCGTTACTATCTAATTACTTCATATAAAAAGTCGGAGGATTAAAGAATGGCTAAACAGAAAGCAAGTAAACAGAAGAAAATGAATGTCCGCGTAGACTTTACGCCTATGGTGGATATGATGATGTTGCTTATCACATTCTTCATGCTTTGTACTTCTCTGAGCAAACCTCAGACTATGGAGTTGACAATGCCTAGTAACGATAAGAACATTCAGCAACAGGACCAAACAGCTACTAAAGCTTCACAGACTATTACTATCTATGTTTGTGGTGACAATAAGATATTCCACGTAGACGGTCTACCTAACTACAACGACCCTAAATGTATGAAAGAAACTACATGGGGCGCAAAGGGTATCCGCACAGTGCTTATCAACCATGAAACAGAAGATGGTTCAACACCTGTACAGGCAATTATGGCTGCAAAGGCAAAACTTGACGCTAAAAAGATAAAGGAGCCGAAGAAATATACTGAACAGGTATACGACGACGAGCTGACTAAGATCAAAAATGGTGAATTGGACGGGGAGAAAGTTCCTACAATGACAATCATCATTAAGGCGACAGACAATGCCTCTTACAAAAATATGGTCGACGCTCTCGATGAGATGCAGATATGTAGTATTGGTAAATACGTAATTGACAAAATCACACCAGACGACTTGAAGTTAATCAAGGCTAAAGGTGCTAAATAATCAATACGGAGACAATTAATTAAAAAAGGAAAGACAATGTCAAAAATTGATTTAACATCTGATGCATGGTGTGACTTGGTATTTGACGGAAGAAACCAGGCTTATGGAGCATACAAGCTTCGCAAAGGTACTTCCAAGAGAAATGTCATGTCAATCGTTATCATGCTAATAGCTGCAGCACTCATAGCCTCTTTCATAGGAATCAAATCTATCGTCGACGCTCAACAAAAGGTAGCAATGACTAGCGGAATGGAAGCTACTTCTCTTATCAAGAAGAAAGCTGAAGTGAAGAAGAAAGCTCCTGTAAAGGTCGAAGAAGAAAAACCGGTAGAAAAAGTAAAGAGTTCTGTTAAGTTCACTGCTCCTGTCATCAAGAAGGATAGTGAAGTAAAACCTGAAGATGAGTTGAAGACTCAGGATCAGTTGATGAACAACAACAAGGCTATCGGTGGATTCGATGTAAAAGGTAACGATGATGCAGGTGGCGAGGTGCTGAAAGCTAAGGAAGTAATCGCACAACCAGAACCTCCAAAAGAGGAAGAAAATAAAGTATTCGATGTAGTAGAACAGATGCCTGCATTCCCAGGCGGTCCATCAGCTTTGATGAGCTATCTGAGCAAGAACATCAAATACCCGGTTGTTGCTGAAGAGAATGGCGTTCAGGGACGTGTTATCGTAACATTCGTTGTTGAGAGAGACGGTTCTATCACAGACGTACGCGTTGCTAAGTCTGTAGACCCTTCACTTGACAAGGAGGCACAGCGTGTCGTTAGAAGCATGCCTAACTGGATTCCAGGTAAGCAGAATGGTTCAGCTGTACGTGTTAAGTACACAGTACCTGTAACATTTAGATTACAGTAAAATGAACAAGAGCATATTCTACTCAATTGTAGGATTAATACTATCCTCGTACGTTCTCATTTCTTGTAATGAGAAACATAAGGGGAATAGAACTGATACATATTCATCAGGGGCGATTTCTTTCGCCTCTGATGAAAGTTTCAGTCCTATTATAGACGAAGAAATACAAGTTTTCGAAAGTGTATATCCACAGGCTAAAGTTAAACCTATTTATACCAATGAAATAGATGGTATAAAAATGTTGCAAAAAAACAAGGTTTGTTTGGTCATAACCACAAGGAACTTAACCAAAGCTGAATATGCCGATTTCGAATCAAGACAATTCCAGCCAAGGGCAATACCAATAGCTTACGATGGTTTTGCACTCATAGTAAACAAGGCAAACATTGACACATGTATCACTGTTAACGATATACGAAGGATACTAAGTGGACAAGTGAAGACTTGGAAAGAAATATACCCTAAATCAAGACTGGGCAATATTGATGTGGTTTTCAGTAACGGAAAATCAAGTACAGTAAGATACGCTGTCGATTCTATTCTTGGCGGCAAACCGATAAACAGCCCTAACGTATCTGCAACAGATAAGACAGCAGACGTTATAGACTACGTGGAAAAGACACCAAATTCAATCGGTATCATAGGTTCAAACTGGCTGAATGACAAAAGAGACAGTACGAACGTAACATTTAATAAGAAAATAAGAGTAATGTCTGTAAGCAGGAAGCAAACTGCAACACCTTATAATAGTTGGAAACCCTATCAGGCATATTTATATAACGGGAATTATCCTCTGATAAGAACAATATATGCACTCCTTAACGACCCTATAAACGGATTACCATGGGGCTTCGCACATTTTTTGGAGTCTCCGAAAGGACAAATGATTATATTCAAATCAGGACTTCTACCGATGCAAGGAAACATAACTATCAGGGACGTAAATGTAAACGAGTAAATGTATAACCATTTAAACAAATATTGATTATGAAAGCAATTAAATATTTATTAATGGGAGCAATGATGATAGGATTCAGTGCTCCGACAATGGCTCAAGATAACAAAGCGACAATAGATGCTATCTCAAAAGTTATCAAAGACAAGAGTGGAAATGTAGACGACCAAGTAAAGGATGTCTACAAAAGCAACAAGAAGAATGCAGAAGTATTGGTAGGCATAGGTAGAGCGTATCTTGATGTGAAAGATACAGCCAACGCAAAAAAATATGCAGACCTCGCTATTAAGGCTGATAAGAAGTATGCACCGGGCTACATTCTGCACGGTGACATCGAAGTTATAAAGGACGATGGTGGTGCTGCTGCAGGATGGTATCAGCAAGCAATATACTTCGACCCGAAAAATCCTGACGGATACTTTAAATACGCTAGTATATACCGCGGAAGAAGTCCGGAAGAAGCAGTATCAAAACTGGAAGATCTTCGTACACAAAGACCTGACATCGCTGTAGATGCATTAGCAGCACGCATATACTATTCATCAAACAGATTCGACAAGGCTATCGAAAGTTATGAGAAGGTGGACAGAAGCAAACTCGACAACACCGATCTGACAAATTATGCGATGGCAGCATACCTGAAGCAGGATTTCAAAAAGAGTCTTGACGTATCAGCCTATGGTACACAGAAAGATCCAAGGAAAGCAGCATTCAACCGTCTTGCTTTCTTTAACAGCACAGACTTGAAAGATTATCCTACAGCTTTGAAATATGCAGATGCTCTGTTTAACAAATCAGACAGTGCTAAATTTTCATATTTGGATTACACATATTATGGACATGCTTTTATGGGCGTAAAACAATATGATAATGCTATAGCACAATTCAAGAAAGCATTGGCAGAGAATATTGAGCGCAAAGAGATACATGCCGATGTCCTAAAACAGATTTCAGATGCATACGAAGCAAAGGGTTCTATAACAGAAGCTGTCACCACGTACAATGACTATCTTAAAGATCTACCTAAAGTAACAGCAAGCGACCTTGCCGGACTTGGTACATTATACACAGAACAGGCAGACAAACTGACTGGCGCAGCTAAAACAGATGCATACAAAAATGCAGACAAAGTGTATGCTGATCTGAGTGAACAATTCCCTGCAGCGGTAGAATTTGCATATTTCATGAGAGCTCGTGTAAACTCATATATGGACCCTGAGACAAAGACGGGTCTGTCTAAACCGTACTACGAGAAACTAGCAGAACTTATTAATGCGAAGGCTGAAAAGGATAATACAGACAATACAAGACTTATAGAGTGCTACAGATATCTTGGCTACTTCTACTATCTGAAAAAAGATACAAAGACAGCAGATACATACTGGCACAAAATTCTAGCTATCGATCCTAGCAACGAGACAGCTAAACAGGCTTTAGGCAAATAATAAACAGCATAATCAAACAACAAAGTAAGAGGGATAAATAATATTTATTCCTCTTATTTTGCTTTTGTAAATAGCAAAACGAAAAGTCCACATCGTGCGGGAAAATTTTCCTTGAAGGGAAATTATTTATTCTTCAAGGGAAATAAATTTCCCTTGCGCGCAAATTTTCTCGCGCACTGAGCAAAAAAAAGGCGACCAGAAGTCGCCCAATATTTTCAATAATCAAATTAATTACGGAAGACTGATTGCCTCTGACGGACAAACATCTGCACATGTTCCACACTCTGTGCACATATCCGGATTAATTGAATACTTTTCTCCTTCAGAAATAGCTCCTGATGGACATTCATCGATACATGTACCGCAAGCGATACAATCATCACCAATTACGTAAGCCATAATAATATTATATTTTAATTATTAATATTGATTTGTACTAGTTTATGTACGATGCAAAGTTACATTATTTATTCGAAATACCTACAAATAGGTATATCTTTTTAAATATTTTAAATATTATGATTTTACAAAACACAATAAGAAAGAAGGGGTTACGTTATTAAACCAATGAAAGAAAAAATCATATACTTATATATAATCATACTATTCTCTCTAAATATCAATTCACAGGAAAGAATAGTAGAAAACCGACCCTATACTGACTTAAGACCTTTTCATTTCGGCGTGGTAGTGGGTACAAATCTACAAGATTTGGAATTCAGGAATGTTGGACAACAAACAATCACAAACGACGATGGAACGACAAGCACCAAAACAATTACTTGCGACCAAGACAGATGGGACCCAGGCTTTACAGTAGGAGTACTGGCTGAAGCAAGAATAAATACATATCTTGCATTCAGAATAGCGCCGACAATGTATTTTGGCAATAGGCACCTCACTTTTCATAACTATACAGATCTGGGTACAGACGGTAAACCGACAGAAGAACATCAAGATCTGAAATCGGTATACATAGCATCAACAATGGACCTGATATACAGCGCACAAAGATTCAACAACTATAGACCTTATATGATGGTAGGACTAAATCCAATGCTGAACATATCAAGCAAGGAAAGTGACTATATCAAACTGAAAAGATATGATTGCTTCCTTGAAATTGGACTCGGATGCGACTTCTATCTGCCATTTTTCAAACTACGTCCTGAATTGAAATTCTGCTACAGTCTGGTTAATTCCTTAGACCAGAATCATATAAACGACCTAAAGGATAAAAATATGTTCGCATACACAACTTCCGTGAATCAAGCCAGGTCGAAAATGATTGTATTGTCGTTCTATTTTGAATAAAAGAAGACATCAGAACAAGAAATATTCAAAAAAGGCCATGAATATTTGCAGATAAAACCAAAAATTCGTACCTTTGCACCGCTTTTCGGCGTAATCGCTGGCAGGATAAGAGTTACCTGTTATGTTGCGTTGGAACGATAAACAAATTTAATTATAAAAAAGAATGGATTTAATTAAAGTTGCTGAAGAAGCATTTGCAACCGGCAAACAGTTCCCTACATTCAAAAGTGGTGATACTATTACAGTCGCTTACAAAATTATCGAGGGTACAAAGGAGCGTATTCAGCTCTACCGCGGTGTTGTTATCAAAATCAGCGGTCACGGAGACAAAAAACGTTTCACAGTACGTAAAATGTCAGGTACTATAGGTGTAGAGCGTATCTTCCCTATCGAATCACCGAGCATCGACAGTATTGAAGTGAACAAGCATGGTAAGGTTCGCAGAGCTAAATTGTATTATCTCCGCAAACTTACAGGTAAAAAAGCCCGTATCCAAGAGAAGAAACAGATTACTGAGGCTTAATATCAAATTAAGTTTTAAGCAAATAAAAAGAGATTCCTTTTATATCATTGGAATCTCTTTTTATTTTTTACCTTTTGAGGATTTGATGGTCTTATCTGTTGACTCTGTAGGCGCATTCTCATCCCCTTCATAATTTACCTGGGCATCGGTATCTCCATAAAGAGTTTCCTTGAAACTGTCCCAATCCTGAAAACCGACAAAAAGTGAAAGTTTGTCAAGTATTTCATTGTTAGGTTTTTCCATTTCCGAAATACCCTTCCACAACTTTTTCAACAACTTGGGATTAATATCCTCCTTGTTGATTTTTGACTCTACAGAATTCAATAATTGTCTAAATGCCCAATGCTTTCTGTCCATACACATAAATTTTGACTGCAAAATTAGAAAAATATTATAAAAGGATGTCATCAATCACGTAAAAACTAAAAAAAAATAGTAATTTTGCATCCGAAAAGAATATTAGACTTCATTATAATGAAAGAATTAGCACTTAAGTACGGATGCAATCCGAATCAGAAACCTTCAAGAATATTTATGACTGAAGGCGAGTTACCTATCGAAGTGATTAACGGTCGTCCCGGTTATATTAATTTCATGGATGCTTTGAATTCATGGCAATTAGTAAAAGAACTGAAAGCAGCAACGGGATTACCTGCAGCAGCAAGTTTCAAACATGTATCTCCTGCCGGAGCTGCAGTGGGACTGCCTTTAAGCGACACTCTTAAGAAAATTTACTTTGTAGACGACGTAAAACTTCCGTTGACTCCTCTGGCATCTGCTTATGCGCGAGCACGCGGCGCAGACAGAATGAGTAGTTACGGTGACTTTATCGCCCTCAGCGACACATGTGATGCCGCCACAGCCACATTGATTAAACGCGAAGTGAGCGACGGCGTGATTGCTCCCGACTATTCGCCTGAAGCTATCGAGATTTTGAAGGATAAGCGCAAAGGTACTTACAATGTTATCAAGATTGACCCCAACTATGTACCTGCTCCAGTAGAGCACAAACAGGTTTTCGGCGTGACTTTCGAGCAAGGTCGAAACGAAGTGAAACTAGATGATCCGAAATTGTTCGAGAATATTCCTACCAAGAACAAGACATTCACTGACGATGCAAAACGTGACCTGATCATCAGTCTTATCACACTGAAGTATACACAGAGTAATTCTGTATGTTATGTAAAGGATGGACAAGCTATCGGTATCGGTGCAGGACAACAGAGTCGTATACACTGTACACGTCTGGCAGGAAACAAAGCTGACATCTGGTGGTTACGCCAGCATCCTAAAGTGATGAACTTGCCATGGATAGAAAAGATACGTCGTGCAGACAGAGATAATACAATCGATGTATATATCAGTGAAGACCACGATGACGTACTGGCAGACGGTATATGGCAGAACTTCTTTACAGAGAAGCCTGAAGTTCTCACAATGGAAGAGAAGAAAGCATGGATAGCAAAAAACACGAAAGTAGCACTGGGTAGTGACGCTTTCTTCCCATTCGGCGACAATATAGAGAGAGCACACAAGAGCGGTGTGGAATTTATCGCACAGGCAGGTGGTTCCGTACGTGACGACAATGTTATTGACACATGCGACAAATACGGCATAACAATGGCATTTACTGGCGTTCGTCTGTTCCATCATTAATCATAAAGGGAATCAGCAAATGAGCAAAGGTGACGATATAGATGAAATAATTGCTGGAGGCGGTGTCGTATTCAGCAAAGCAAGACAAGAATCATCTGATCCTAATAAAGTGAAGACGAAGGCAAAAAAGAAAAAATACATCACGGGAGCACATGGAAGTGGTTCTGCAAAACAAAAGGCAAAATACCGCGAACAACGGGCGAACCGTCATAAATAACATAATAAAAGGCTGCATTTCAATATATGATCTGCAGCCTTTTGTTTTTTCTACTATTATTAATTGCTCTTAGCCATATAGTTATGTTGCGACCTGATAGAGACCGAACCGTTGGAACGTTTGGTAAATGTTACCATATCCATTCTGACAGACTTGTTCAAATGATCAAAAATTAAGGCCGGATCAAATGTATGACCGTTCACTCTGCATTCAAAATGGCAATGTTCGGTAGTGGCGCGTCCTGTTCGGCCTGTTAAACCGATAGGATCACCAGCCTTTACCTTATCACCTACTTTAACCAGATTGCGTGAATTATGACTGTATAAAGTTTCCAAACCGTTGGCGTGACGTATTACGACACAATTGCCATAACCGAAATAAGGTCCGGATCTGGTTACCACACCATCAAAAGCAGCAAGAATCTTATCATTAGGGCGTGTCTTAATATCAACGCCTGCATGATGTCTTCCACCACCATAAGGACTTATAACATGACTTCCTGGTAAAGGGTAGCACCATTCTCCGGGATTTAGATTCGCAAGATTAATAGAAAACTCACTTTTCCCATTAAAAGCGTCAGATTTTACACCAGATTTTTTGTTTGTTTCATCAGCCATATCTGTATTTCTCCCAGGTTCGGAATGAATGACACTTACATTGATGCTAGAATTAGACTTCTCGCACAGGATTGTCTGGCGTCTCAACTGGTGCGCATTTACATTCATGATAATTTCCGGGTTGATGCGACGACCGTCAATCATCATTTCAAATTGGCAGAACGACTTTCTGCCTTCCGTACCAATAATGGCAATCGTCTGACCGGCCTTGACTCTGTCACCGACTTTCACCATGTTTTGCGCATTGTGACCATAGACGGTCTCCAATCCGTTCTTATGGCGTACTACAATAACATTACCATAGGAAGGATTGTTACGTGACAAACGAACAACGCCATCGAACATCGATTTAACGTTATCTCCTTTTCTGGAAGTAATCATGATCTTATAATCATCTGATACTTTCGCTTTACCGATAGGTAAAGGGAAACTCCATTCAGAAGCACTAAACATATCAAAATCGATACTGAATGCATTTGAACGTCCAAACAACCCCGGGGTTGCAATACTGATTTGTTGTTGTTCTAGTTGAGAAAAATTCTCATTAGCTCCGACAGTCATTGTCACAATGAAAGCCGAAGACAAGATTAGATGTCTTAATTTAAAAATCATCAGGTCAAAAGGTTTAGTTTATATTACTTTATTAAAATTCCTGTGAGTATTCTGCCTGAATTGACAGTCAATTTTCTGGCAGAGAAAAACTCATCAGCACGAGAGTAAGTGCAGATATCTGCAATTTGTATGTCATGGGGGTTCACACCCACATCTGTCAACTGTCTGCGGTTACACTCCCACAGATCTATATGCCACTTTTCATATCTACGGCTTATCGTATTCATATCAAATCCGGCATCACTGAACTGTTGCCATACTTCGTCGCCTACTTCAAAAGCCTCTAGTGATATGCCCGGGCCAATGCATGCCTGCAGTGATTCCGGTCGGGTATTATATGTCGCTTGCATGACTGCAATAGCATATTGTATTATTCTCTTTACTGTTCCGCGCCATCCTGCATGGACCGCGGCACAAGCATGATGTTCTTTGTCAAAGAGCAGTATGGGTATACAGTCGGCTGTAGAAACGCCGACACATACACCACTCATATCCGTAATCACGCCATCCACATTTTCCAATATCTGACACCTTATAGTAGAGGGCAGTTTGAAAAAATCAGGTGTGATCTGTCTTATTTCTATCCCGTGGTTCTGATGCGGCATGATCAAATGTTCATCATCTATGCCTAATTCCGCACAGAGCGCTTCTCTGTTTGCCCTGATACAGGATTCATCATCACCACAATATCTGTTTACATTGAACTCACCATAATTTCCGATACTGCAGCCCCCTTTGCGTGTACTACTGAAAGCTGTGACACAGGGAGACATTTCGTAGTATTTCAGAACAGGCTTATTCATCCTTCATATCCTCATATTCGAAATCATCCAGATCTTCTATATCTTCGTCGTCTACAAGTTCTATGTCCTCGCCTTCAATATGCAACTCTTCTGATAATCTGCCCATATCCTTATCACGATGGACGAGGGTGTCTTCGGATGTTATTTCCTGAAGTTTATTGCTTTCACTGTTGAGCTCACTCCAAAGAACATCTTTCAACTTATCTAGTCCGAAGCCTGTGACAGATGAAATGAAAACCACCTTTACATCCTCCGGTAAGGATTCTTTTAGCATATCCATCAGTTCATCGTCGAGCAAATCACATTTAGTAACTGCCAACACACGATGTTTGTCGAGCATATCTGGATTAAAATTCTGCAATTCATTAAGCAGAACTTCATATTCATGTTTTATATCATCTGTATCTCCAGGGACCATAAACAGGAGCAAAGAGTTGCGCTCGATATGACGCAGAAACCTAAGTCCTAATCCCTTACCTTCGCTCGCCCCTTCGATTATTCCCGGTATATCAGCCATAACAAACGACTGCTTATCATGATAACCGACTATACCAAGGGACGGTTCCAATGTAGTGAACGGATAATTTGCAATCTTTGGACGAGCACTCGACAAAGCGGAAAGCAATGTACTCTTACCTGCATTGGGGAAGCCAACCAAACCTACATCAGCCAACAACTTCAATTCAAGAATAATCGTCATCTCCTGCATCGGTTCACCTGGTTGTGCAAACCTAGGAGCTTGATTGGTAGCGGTGCGGAACTGGAAATTACCCAATCCACCCCTACCGCCTTTTAGCAGCAATACTGTCTGTCCGTCGTAAGTCACATCACATACATACTTACCCGTTTCTGCGTCATATACGACTGTTCCGCAAGGTACATCGATATACTGATCATGTCCGTCTGTACCATGACACTTGTCACGGCCTCCGTTTCCTCCATGCTCGGCAAAAACGTGACGTTCATATTTGAGATGAAGCAGTGTCCAATAATTATGGTTACCACGCAGATATACACTTCCTCCATGTCCTCCGTCACCGCCGTCGGGACCACCGTTTGGCTGGTATTTTACGTGGCGTAAGTGCATAGAGCCTTTTCCACCCTTACCAGAGCGGCAATAAATCTTAACGTAGTCTACGAAGTTGGATTCCGGCATATTATTAAATATTATCTATTACTTTACAGATGTCACCGAATATACGATCGAGTTCACCAAGACCGTTAATATGATTGTGCACACCTTCTTTTTCATACCAGTCTATCAATGGGGATGTCTGGTTATGATAAACATCAAGACGTTTCTTTATTGTTTCAGCATTGTCGTCAGAACGACCACATTCTTGTCCTCGTTTAATAAGACGTGTCATCAGTTCTTCTTCCGGAACATCCAGTTCTATCATGGCAGCAATCTTATGTCCTCTTTCGTTGAGCATCTTTTTCAAAGCCTCAGCCTGCGGTATCGTACGTGGGAAACCATCAAAGATAACACCTTTATGTTCTTTTCCAAAACTATCATAAACACTGGCAAGTATATTAACCATCAATTCATCCGGAATCAACTGACCATTATCGATAAATCCCTTAGCAGTCTTACCAAGTTCTGTCCCGTTCTTGATCTCATTACGAAGTACGTCGCCAGTTGAGATATGGTTAAAACCGTACTTTTCAATCATCAAATCACTCTGAGTACCCTTACCTGAACCTGGGGCACCAAAAATTACAATATTCTTCATCTTATTTTATATATTTGATTATTTCTCCTTTAACGTATATATATCTCTATATTGTCTGCCTTCTTGATCATAGTCCAAACCGTATCCAATAATAAAATCATCCGGGATACGGAAAGCAGAATACTCTATGTTAAGTGGAACTTCCAAACTGTTCGGTTTGACTAAAAGAGCACATATATGAACTGATTTCGGGTTACGCGTGCCAAGAGTTTCTATCATTCTCTGCATGGTTTTACCCGACTCTACAATATCCTCAACTATAACCACTGTTCTGTTGGACAAATCTTCGTTAAGTCCTATCACCTCCTTGATTTTTCCTGTTGATGTGGTACCTTGATAGGATGCTAACTTGACAAAAGAGATTTCACATGGTATGGTTATATCTCGCATAAGATCTGCAGCAAATACAAACGCTCCATTAAGAACGGCAAGCAGTAAAGGATTCTGACCTTCCATGTCTTTACTTATCTGTTCAGCGACCTCTTTAACACGCCTTTGAATATCAGCTTCAGGTATAGAAGTTTCAAAAGTTTTGTTTTTGATTTTTACTATGCTCATTATTTTATTTTGGAAATTTTGCCACAAAATTACTAAAAATAGTTCAATTTCTTGCTATTAGTTAGCATTTATTTCGTATTTTTGCATGTATGAAGATTTTTACAGGAGCTCAGATACATGAGCTGGACAAATATACAATAGAAAACGAGCCTATTGCTTCTATTGATTTAATGGAACGCGCGGCCCGTGCTATCACACGTGCAATCACGGAGATATGGAACAATCGCACCCATGTAGTAGTTTTCGCCGGACCAGGAAATAACGGAGGCGACGCACTCGCTGTTGCCAGAATGCTATCAGAAGAAAAATATGACATTCAGGTATTCCTTTTCAATGTTCACGGTCACTTGTCTGAAGACTGCGCAGTAAACAAGCAAAGAATTATTGATGCGAAACGGATAAAAGACTTTACTGAAGTAGAACAAGAGTTTGACCCACCCAAACTGGACAGTGAAACACTCGTTATAGACGGTCTTTTCGGTTCAGGCATTAACAAGCCATTGGCTGGAGGATTCGCATCGCTTGTAAAATACATCAACGCTTCGCAAGCCAAGGTAGCTAGTATTGACATGCCGTCGGGTTTAATGCCAGAAGATAATTCGTATAATATAAGGTCGAATATCATCAAGGCCGACATAACGCTAACATTACAACAAAAGAAGTTGGCCTTTTTGTTTGCTGAAAATCAACAGTATGCAGGCAAAATAAAAGTGTTGGACATACGTATAAGTTCAGAAGGCATCAGCAAGACAGACTCCCAATATACGATTATTGAGGAGAACGACATACGTAAATTGATAAAGCCTCGCAATGAATTTGCGCACAAGGGATCAATGGGAAAAGCCCTGATTGTTGCGGGCTGTTATGGAATGGCAGGAGCTGCCATACTGGCTACTAAAGCGTGTCTGAGATCCGGTGTGGGAAAAGTTGTGATCCATACGGCAAAAAGAAATAATGACATCATTCAGATATCCATACCTGAGGCAATTGTTCATACAGATCACGAAGAGACTTATATATCCGAATCCATAGACAGTGATGATTTTGATGCAATGGGAATCGGACCGGGACTTGGTCTGTCGGAAAATACGGCAATAGCATTGATCGGTCAGATACGGCGGACTCACGCACCTATCGTAGTGGATGCGGACGGACTCAATATATTGGCCAATCACCGTGCATGGATGGAGCAGTTGCCGCAAGGTATTATCATGACGCCTCACCCCAAGGAACTGGAACGGCTTACCAATGCTCATAACACAGAAGGCTACGAAAGACTTAACAAAGCACGTGATTTGGCAGAACATCTTCAGGCATACATCATACTGAAAGGGCACTATTCCGCCCTTTGTCTTCCTGATGGTCATGTCATCTTCAATTCCACAGGAAATGCAGGGATGGCAACAGCAGGAAGCGGCGATGTGCTTACCGGTATCATAACAGGGTTACTTGCACGCGGATACAACCAGAAAGATGCTTGCACACTTGGTATGTATCTGCACGGGGTAGCGGGAGACCTTGCGGCTAAAGAAATTGGCGAAGAGAGCCTTATTGCAGGAGACATCATCAAGTATCTTCCAAAGGCATTCATGAAACTGGAAGACTAAAAGATAATTAAAGAAAACAACCACCAATGAAAAAAGCGGGACCCCTAAGAACAGGGATTCCGCTTTTATAATTGATATATATTTATATAAGTTAGTTCATATTAGCCAACTTGTTGTCAGAACCGAGTACATCAACAATCTTATGCTTGTACATCTGCTCCATCAAGTCACGAGCTGGTCCGCAATACTTACGTGGGTCAAATTCTGCTGGTTTCTCAGCGAACACCTTACGTACAGCTGCTGTGAAAGCGAGACGAGAGTCTGAATCGATATTGATCTTGCAGACAGCGCTCTTAGAAGCTTTACGGAGCTGCTCTTCTGGGATACCTACTGCATCTGGCAGTTTACCACCGTTAGCGTTGATGATGTCAACATACTCCTGTGGTACAGAAGAAGATCCGTGAAGAACGATTGGGAATCCTGGCAATTGTTTCATGATAGCATCAAGAACATCGAAAGCCAATGGAGGAGGAACCAAACGACCTGTCTTCGGGTCACGTGTACACTGCTCCGGTTTGAATTTGTATGCTCCGTGGCTTGTACCGATAGAGATAGCTAATGAGTCAACACCTGTCTTTGTAACGAAGTCGATAACTTCTTCTGGTTTCGTATAGTGAGAAACCTCAGAAGCGACCTCATCCTCAACACCTGCAAGGACACCGAGCTCACCTTCTACAGTAACATCATATTTGTGCGCATACTCTACAACTTTCTTTGTCAGAGCAACATTCTCCTCATAAGGAAGAGCAGAACCATCAATCATGACAGAAGAGAAACCGAAGTCTACACAACTCTTGCAGAGCTCGAAGCTATCACCATGGTCTAGGTGAAGAACGATTTCAGGATGATTGCAACCTAATTCTTTTGCATATTCTACAGCACCCTGTGCCATATAACGAAGTAATGTCTGGTTAGCATAGTTACGGGCACCTTTAGAAACCTGAAGGATAACCGGTGACTTTAGCTCTGAAGAAGCTTTGATGATTGCCTGCAACTGCTCCATATTGTTGAAGTTGAAAGCTGGGATAGCGTAACCGCCATTGATGGCTTTCTTAAACATCTCGCGAGTGTTTACCAAGCCTAATGATTTGTAATCTACCATAATTATAATATTTTATTAAATGAATAGTCACTATCTACTAATTGACCGCAAAGTTAACATTTAAATTTATCAATCCCAAGGGTTACAACATTTTTTAATACACAAAAATAGTCAAACGATAACATATCGTTTGACTATTTTTGATTTAACTGACAAATTGCAAAACGCAGTTTACAAAACGCCTGTTATTTCTTTTCGTCCGCACCGATAATTTTCCATATACCTGCTGCTATTGCACCACCAAGGAACGGACCTACTATGAATATCCACAAATCTGTAAGTGCCTGACCACCGTTGAATATAGCAGGACCGATAGAACGGGCCGGGTTTACAGATGTACCTGTCAATGGGATAACACAGATATGAACGATAACAAGAGAAAGGCCTATTGCCAATCCTGCAAAGTTACCGGCACCCTTCTTTGAGTCTGTCGTTCCTAATACTACAAGTACGAATATTGCAGTAAACAATGTTTCAGCTATAAAACCTGTCAGTTGTGAAACTCCTGATGAACATGCGTTAGCACCTGTGGTCGTCGCCCATCCTTCTGTATCCATACCTGATGTGATACCGAACAGGAGTGCTGAACCGATAATGGCACCGATTACCTGGAATATCATATACATGGCGGCATCCTTACCTGACATACGTTTGCTCAGATATACGCCGAGTGTGATTGCCGGATTAATATGGCAACCCGATATGCCACCGATGGTATATGCCATAGCCACAACCGATACGCCAAAAGCTATCGCTACCATCAAAACTTGTGCGGGTGTACCGCAACCACCGTTAAAGATTGCGCTACCGCAACCGATAAAAACCAGCACCATCGTGCCAATCATTTCCGCTAAATACTTTTTCATAATATGTCTTTATTAGTTTATGTTCTTCCATTTAAATTGCAAATATAGACAAAATATTAATAGGATGTTCTTTTTCTTTTAAAATAATGCCAACTTCACCAATAACTTATTTTGAAGTCCTGACAGAATCAAAGTCAGCATAACAGTCATTTTCGGTACCGGTACAATACATGCCGATGACAACGCCTGTAAACCCGCCTGCGACCTCCGAACTGAGCAAACAAGTATTCATCGGCTTCATCGATTCATAGTTTTTTCCATCTGTAGAATATTCGAAATAATACATGTTTTCGTCAGCTCTCACGCGGAGATATATTTTCCGGGCAACAGTTATCGCTTCACTGGAAGCAATACTTTCCGATGCAAGACCTTTCACCTGATATTTGCATTTCACTATTTGCTTGCCGTCTGCATTCGATACACATAGGTCGTAATGACCGTCATTGATCTGATATACGCTCAGTCCTGCTTCAGCACTCGAGGATGTACCATGCAGTGCTACCGTTGTCGTCATCATATAATGCGCAGCATCCTGACGACGTGCAATGAATGTAGGGGTATTATTCTCTGTCAACGTACTACGTGATGCATGCAAACGTAGACAATTGCCTGTAATCTCGTATTTAGTCATATCGGGATTCTGAATAAACAACCAGTCGGGACCTATGTCTTTTACATTTTTTATGTTTGCAAAGTCTATGTCTTCCGCCGGTTGTGGCATAGATGCCTGCGGTAGCGTTTTTACCTTCATCAATGTATCAACAGTACCATTGCAGTTGACTACCGGCCATCCGCCTACAGGCCACTCAACGGGTGCGAGGAATGTTTCACGTCCAAGATGATGATAATTGCCTCCGTATGTACGAAAACCGAGGAAGGTAATCCACCATGAACCATCGGCAGCCTGTACAAGGTCACCATGTCCGGTGCCCTGTATCTGACTGGATTCGGTGATTCGACGCTGATGACATAATATCGGATTCTGTGGATTAGCTTCGTAAGGTCCGTAAATACTACGGCTACGCGCAATGGTCAGTTGATGACCGTACTCAGTACCTCCTTCCGAAATAAGAAGATAATAAAATCCATCCTTATTATATATATGTGGACCTTCGGGATAACGGCCACCTGTACCCTGCCAGATTTGTCGACTCTCCGTGAGTTGTTCACCCGTCTTAGGGTTGATTTCGCTGAGCCAGATGGCATCGTTCGGATTACTTACCATATAACAGTGTTCTTTCTCAAAATAAAGAGACGGATCAATACCCTGCTGTTTCAACCATACAGGTTCGCTCCACGGACCTTCTGGTTTCTTGGCTGTAACAAAAAAATTACCGCCATGACCAATATTGGTAGTAATCATGTAATAGACACCATCATTATAGCGAATGGTGGGGGCATAGATGCCTGTCCACGAAGAACCTCCTTTCAAATTAATCTGTGACTCACGATCAAGCACATTGCCAATCTGTTGCCAGTGCATCAGATCTTTGCTGTGGAAGACCGGTACACCTGGAAAATACTGAAAGCTGCTGTTGACAAGGTAGAAATCGCTGCCTACGCGGCACACACTGGGATCAGGATGATAACCGGGAATGACCGGATTACGATACTGCGCCGACACAGATACTGCTATCATTACACAAATAACGAAAAAAAAGCTTCTTTTCATGGTACAATTGATTTATTTTCGAGGGCAAAGATAAACAAATTTACTCTCTTTTTAAAATAATATTGGAATTATTACAGTTGAAAAGAATATTTTGATATATTTGCAGATGTTAATACATAAAAATCTACATGTTATGTTCGAGAGTATAGTAGAATTTTCCGTTCGCAAAAAATTGTTTGTGGCCATTACGATGGTCATTCTGCTGCTCGGGGGCATTTACGCGATGCTTACCCTGCCCGTAGACGCCGTACCAGACATCACCAACAATCAGGTACAGGTAGTAACTGTATCACCTACGCTCGCTCCACAGGAGGTGGAGCAACTCATCACGGCTCCTATCGAGATTGCCATGCGCAATATCATGAACGTGAAGGAAATACGTTCTGTGTCTCGTTTCGGTCTGTCTGTTGTGACAATCGTATTTGATGAGAGCGTGCCTACATTGGCGGCTCGTCAACTGGTCAACGAACAGATTCAGTCGGTAGCGGAAGAAATTCCGGCAGACCTTGGTATTCCTTCGATGATGCCTATAACCACCGGATTGGGCGAAATTTACCAATATATGCTGAAGGTGTCCCCGAAATACAGGAGTCGCTACAACGCCGCCGATCTGCGCACTGTGCAGGATTGGATTGTAAAGAGACAACTCTCAGGTATCCCTGGCATCGTGGAAATAAACAGTTTCGGTGGGTATCTCAAACAATATGAAGTGGCTGTCGACCCTGATGCACTCTACTCGCTCGACATCACGATAGGAGATGTATTCAATGCCCTGAGCAAGAACAATCAGAATACGGGCGGCAGTTATATAGAAAAGTTGAACAAAGCTTATTACATCCGTTCGGAAGGTATGATACACTCGCTCAAAGACATTGAACGCATCGTGATAACCAACCGCGGAGGCATACCGATACACGTCAGTGATGTGGCAAAGGTACGCTTCGGTGCTGCAAAACGTTTCGGTGCCATGACCTTTGACGGTAAGGGCGAATGTGTGGGAGGTATAGCTATGATGCTGAAAGGCGCCAACGCCAATGTAGTAACCGGAGAATTGGAACAGCGGGTGGCAAAGGTGCAGAAGATGCTGCCTCCGGGTATTTCCATTGAACCTTATCTGAACCGTTCTCAACTGGTAAACAGAAATATCTCTACCGTCATCCGCAATCTAATAGAGGGCGCACTCATTGTGTTCCTCGTACTCATCATCTTTTTAGGTGATATCAGGGCTGGAGTCATTGTAGCATCTGTGATACCGTTTGCCATGTTGTTCGGTTTCATACTGATGAGGGTATTCGGCGTGACTGCCAATCTGATGAGTCTAGGCGCTATCGACTTCGGTATTGTGGTGGACGGTTCCATTGTCATTCTGGAAGGTATCATGGCGCATATCTATATGAAACAGAAAGCGGGACAGAAGTTGACTCAGGACGAAATGGACGACGAGGTGATAAAGGGTGCAGCTCGGGTAGTGAGCAGTGCCACATTCGCGGCGCTCATCATCCTCATTGTCTTTTGTCCTATACTGTTCCTCTCGGGTATTGAGGGTAAATATTTCACGCCGATGGCAAAGACACTTGTATTCTGTATTATAGGTGCTCTGTTGCTATCGCTCACGTATGTACCTATGATGGCATCATTATTCCTTAAGAAGACGTCATCAACCAAGAAATCATTCTCCGACCGTTTCTTCGAATGGTTGAACATATATTATCATAGAGCCACAAAATTCTGCCTGCGCCACGTCACAGGCACAGTAGTTTCAGCTTTTGCCTTACTGGCAGCATCACTGTTACTCTTCGGACATCTGGGTGCAGAATTTATCCCTACGATGGACGAGGGTGATTTTGCCATGCAGATGACACTCCCCGCAGGCAGTTCTCTGACACAAAGTCTTGAACAATCACGCAAGGTGGAGAAGACACTCAAAGACCGATTCCCGGAAATCAAGCACGTGGTCGCTAAAATAGGTACGGCTGAAGTGCCGACCGACCCGATGGCTGTGGAGGATGCAGACATCATGATTATCATGAAACCATTCAAGGAATGGACTTCTGCGAAGAGTCGTGACGAGATGGTGGAGAAGATGAAGAAAGCGCTAGAAGATGTGCCGGGTGCGGAATACAACTTCAGTCAACCGATTCAGTTGCGCTTCAACGAACTGATGACAGGTGCAAAAACGGATATTGCCGTGAAACTTTACGGTGAGGACACACAAGAGCTGTATCAGAAGGCGCAGGAATGCAAAAAACTCATTACCACAGTACCTGGTGCATCTGATGTCATTGTTGAACAGACTATGGGTCTTCCACAGTTGGTTGTGAAATACGACCGTAAGAAAATAGCCCAATATGGCATGAACATCGAGGAACTGAACACCGTAATTCGCACCGCTTATGCGGGCGAGGCTACGGGCGTGGTCTTTGAGAATGAACGCCGCTTCGACCTAGTACTGAGACTGGACAAGGACAAAGTGCCCGATTTGGATATAGACCGTCTGTTTGTACACACCGCAGAGGGGGCACAATTGCCTATCAGTGAAGTAGCCAGTGTGCAACTGGTAAACGGTCCGCTGCAAATCAACCGCGACGAGACAAAGCGACGTATTGTCATCGGTGTGAATGTGCGTAATGCCGATATCCAACAGGTAGTATCAGGCATACAGGCGAAACTGGACAAGGACATCAAACTGAAACCGGGTTATTACTTCGAATATGGTGGACAGTTTGAAAATCTGCAAAACGCCATACACACTTTATCTATTGTGATACCTATCGCACTGATGCTCATTCTGTTGCTGTTATTCTTCGCTTTCAGAAGCGTAACCTACTCCATTCTCGTCTTCATGACCGTGCCGTTATCTCTTATCGGAGGTATACTGGCATTATGGCTGCGCGGACTGCCATTCAGTATCTCAGCGGGCGTAGGCTTCATAGCCCTTTTCGGTGTGGCAGTACTCAACGGTATACTGATGATCAACAACTTCAACAATTTACGCAAACAAGGAAAATACGATATGTGTACAGACAAAATTATAATGAAGGGTATCACTCATCTGCTCAGACCAGTAATGCTGACAGGACTTGTCGCTTCTTTGGGCTTTGTACCTATGGCGATAGCCAAATCGGCTGGTGCCGAAATTCAACGTCCATTGGCAACGGTTGTTATCGGAGGACTGATTGTATCAACACTGTTGACACTGGTCATCATCCCTACATTCTACAAAATAGTGAACGCGATACCGACCATTTTCAGAAGAAAGTTTCATAAAAACTTGCCCATTGAAGCTCCTATCATCATTATCGCCATCATGCTGACGATGGCAGGTTCGGGAAGCGTAAAGGCTCAGACAAAAGTATCGCTCGATGAAGCTATCAAGACTGCATTGCAAAACAATCCAAGACTAAAGACTGCCTCGGCGATGATGGAACGCAATAAAGCGATGAAAGGTGAGAACTGGGAACCAGGAGCGACAGAGATAAGTTATTCGTGGGGACAAATAAACGACGAAACAAAAAGTGATAATCAGTTGAACGTGACACAACCGTTAGGTTCGTTCTTCACCCCTTATTACAAGAACGCATTGGTAAAAAGTATGATGACGACAAGCGGACACTACCGTGACATGGTTGCCAAAGAGATAACAGCCGAGGTAAAACGTGCATGGACATATTATCAATATGCTTACAACATCTGCGCTCTTTACAAAAGTCAGATTCAATTGGCGGACAGACTACAAAAAGCAGGTATGCTGCGTTACGAGCAAGGTGATATCACCGCCCTACAACGTAATATGACGACATCACTCGCCGCAGATATCCGCACCAAACTGATGAAGGCGGAAGAGGAACTACAAATAGCGGGACGCAGATTCGGTTGGGCCTGCTATTCATCTACACCTATCCTCCCGTCCGACACGGCACTAGTGCTGATGACACAGAAAGTTGACTTGGCTCTTTCCAACGCTCATCTGCAATACTTCAGGAGTATGGCCAACGAGAAACAAGCGGCTTTCAAACTGGAGAAGAGTAAATTCTATCCCGAATTTTCAGTGGGCTACGTGCGTCAGAAAATAGCACCTCTCACAGGTCTGAACTCATGGATGGTCGGCATGTCATTTCCTCTCTTTTTCGGTGCTCAGGCAAGTAGAACAAAACAGGCACATATCGATGCCATGATAGCCAACACAGAAGCGGAAGACAATATCCGAATGTTGAACAACAAGGTAGCGGAACTCAACTCGAAACTGAAGCAGGAGCAGGAAAACATTAATTACTATCAGAAAGCGGCCTTGCCCGAAGCTGAATCACTGCTCAAGAATGCACAGGTGCAGTTTAAAGAGAGTGAAACGGATATCGTAGAGTTTGTGCAGAGCATCAACAGTGCCTACGAAATACGCAGCAGTTATACAAATGCTGTCTATGACTATAATGTATCTCTCATCGAATTGGAATTATATACAGAACAATAACAAATAAAAAAATAACATCATGAAAAGAATTATCATACCGCTGACTATTCTCATGCTCGTAGCATGTGGCAAATCATCTGCCCCGCAACAGTCGTCGACCGACTCCACAGCCACAGAAGCAGAAGACACCGCACAACTGCAGGCTCCTGGCGACATGGCATCTACGCCTGACAGTCAGAAAGTAGACGCTGTAACCTCTGCCACCGCCCTTCCCAACCATACATCGTTCAACGGTTCACTGATGATACCGGCACAGCATCATGCCACAGTATCTGTGACCATGGGGGGCAAGGTGCACTCCACATCACTCATACCAGGCGGATATGTACGTAGAGGTGCCGTAGTAGCCACCCTCGAGAATCCAGCGTTCATCGATTTGCAGAAAGATTATCTTGACTCTTATGCTCAACTCACCTATCTTGAATCGGAATATAAGCGTCAACAGCGGTTGAGCACCCAGGAGGCAGCCTCGCAGAAACGAGTACAAGAGGCGAAAGCCAACTATATATCTATGAAGATCAGAATGGACGCGTCTGCTGCACAACTGCGCAACCTGGGTCTATCGTCGCGCAACATACTCAGTCATGGCATACGCTATTATCTGCCAGTCATCGCACCTATCAATGGATATGTATCTCATCTGGGTATCAATATAGGTAAATATCTGCATGAAGGCGACCCTATCTGTGAGATATTCGACAAGAGTTATCCAATGCTTTGTCTCACCGCACACGAGAAAGACCTTGGCGATATTAGTGTAGGCAACAGAGTACAGTTCCGAGTGAACGGTATGGGTAAAAAAACATTTTCTGCTGTAGTCAGTTCTATCAGTCAGGAAGTGGACGAGACCAATAGGTCTATCGAGGTATACTGCCGTGTAAAGGTTAACAATCCACGTTTCCGCCCAGGAATGTATGTCATGGCGAGAGTTGAAAAGAAGTAATCACCATAAAAAATGAGGAGGAGCGTATCACTACGCCCCTCCCCCGATGTACTTATCACTAAAATTTAAATGTATAACTAATACCTAGAATGTGTCCTTTAGGTTCATCGTCATCGTTGGAACTATTGAAGATGTAACCTATTTTGAGAGAATTTTTCTTATTAATCTTATATTCACTACCTATTGACAGTCTTAGTTTGTCCAAAGCCATTCCGTCATTCATACTATTGAACAGTTCGGCATAAGCGTAAGGAGTGAATCTGCTGTGACTTATATTGTATTCTACCTGCAAACGGCTCCTCAACACCCACTTATCCTTAGCGTCAATAGTCTTGCTGTCGGTCTCGTCTAGATACAGTGTTCCGTTTTGCAGTCCGCGATACTTATCACGGGTTACCGTTGTACTGTCATTATGCGTATACTGGACACGTTCGCGCAGAGAAAAAGAGAATCGTCCGAAATCATGACTTCCTGTCACATCGAAACTCACACGATGCTTCGGCATCCAATAGGCATGATTGACATTATATCCATTCTGCACATTACTGCTGTTATAATGGTCCTTCCATTCCTCCCTGTTGTATGTGTAGAGGAATTCATAAGAGAGACCCAACTTCAGAAACTTACATAGTTTATAGTCCACGCCCACCGAACCGCTCCATCGGTCAATATTCTTCATATTGTTTTGTGTACGCAATTCGCCTTCGGCTTCGATACTCCATTTCTTATTCAGTTTCTTCTCGATACCGGCACTTGTCCAAGTTCCGAACTCACTGTTCTGTGCCACCGTGTGACCACTGATACACACAACGGCTGTCAGCATTAATATTTTGACTATACGGTTCTCCATTCTTCACCAGATATTTTGGTTTGACCATTTACAGTATTCGTTTCACCAGTACCTTCTTCGTAGTATATTTTTATCACAGCCATATCTTTCAGGAAATCGATACCACCTACTTCCACCTTCTGCACATTCAGTCCAGTACGTTCGCACAGGTCGGCTATCAAATCATTCATGCGGTCTGGTTTAATCAATTCAATACGGTCGTACTGCACCAATTTGGTAGATACATGCTTCAGCAGTTTTCTACTCTCGAAGAACCAGGTGCATCCGATAAACACTGCATTCACCACAATTAGTTCTGCATAACTGATTGTCACAGCCAGAGCATTGATAACAGACATAGCTATAATCACGAACAGATAAGTCATCTCCCTTACAGGCATCGACTCCGTTCTATATCGTATGATTCCAAAAATAGCGAATAATCCTAAGGCGAAACCGATTTTCAGTTTGACACCACCCAATAGAAATATCAGAAAGAAGACACTAATGCTGATCAACATAAACGTGAAATAATAATCACGGCGCTTGCTTTTCGGATAATATAATGTATGTACCAATATCCATACTGCAAACACATTAAACACGAAATACAAAAGCATTTGTAAAAAGTCTCCTGTCTGCATAAGGGGTGTCCCCAATAGTTTCAAATTTTCAAGTCCGTTCATAATATAAAATATAATAGTTATTCAATTAGTAATTTATTATCTTTAAAATACTTCTCAATTTTGGTTTGAAACAGTTCTGTTTCAGACTACAATCTGTAAGCGCTGCACCCATACAGTATTTGCTGAATCCTCCATGGCGGACACGCAGACGGCGGAGGATCTCCAATATTGGAGAATCCTGCAAACCGTCACGTTTCAATTCAATTACCGCCAGTCTATTGAGGCGGATTAAATTATCAGTAGAGAGATTATGGAATTCGAGATTTGTATCTATTGTCAGTCGTTCGGTCTTGGCATTGTTCACAAGTGTAATGCGGGTAAACTTATTCTCCAGTTTCTCGTCGAGCGACTCCGCGTCATAAGCGACATTCTTGTTCAGAAACCGGCGACAATTAATATAGTCTTCATCTTGCGGATAAGAAGGAATTTGAATCTGAGGATTCTGTGGATCGAAATGGTTCACTTCAATCCGTTTTTTCTTTGTCCTGCCATGATTGTCTTTCGTTTTCACCTCCAGAAAACTTAAATTTGAATTCACGTACGAACGTATTCTTATTTTTTGTCTGCGACTCCGTCCATCGTGATGCGCCGTAAACATATCAAAATCGTTTGTATCAAAATACACAGTATAATAAGGAATATTCCTAACGCCGTCTACTTCCTGTACACGGTACTCGTTCTGAGCCTCCCCTAAAACAAGACGTAGTGTTTCAATATCGGTTACAAACTTTGTATCCGTGCGATTCATCAGTCTGATACCGCTCATCTCATCGAGTGTGATGGGGTTGAAACCCGCTAATAGTCCGTTCATAATCTTTTCGTCTTTTATTTTCGTTGCAAAGATAATGTAATATTCATTGCAACAAAAATTTATTCCACGAAAAGACTTTTTATTTCAACAAACTACCTATATACTAGATATTACTAATAATATTCTTAAGCAGATAGGTGGCATTCTGATTACGTGCCACTCCAGCCGTTATCTTATAAGAATAGGTGATCTTGTCTTCCAGTTTTATCTCGAAACAATAGTTGTGGAAATGCTTTGGATCTTCATCTTCCATCTTGGATAATTCCAAGTCGTGTGTGGCTATCACACCTGTCACCGGCAACTTGGATATTTCTTGCAGAAAAAGACGTGAACCGTTCAGTTTATCAAGCGAATTGGTTCCTTTCAGTATTTCGTCTAGGATAATCAGCGTATGGGTCGACTGCTTGCAATGGTCTATCAATTGTTTTAGTCGCAACAGTTCGGCATTGAAATAAGAGATGCCGTGAGTCAAGTCATCTGTGGTACGCATACTTGTGAACAATGAAAATACAGATACTTTGAACGAAGAGGCAAACACAGGCATACCGCAAAGAGCCAGGATATAGTTGACACCTATCGAACGGAGAAACGTGCTCTTGCCTGCCATATTCGCACCGGTAATGATATAATAATTATCATCTCTGATCTCGAAATCATTCTTCACCGCCTCTGCGCCCAAGAAAGGGTGATACAGTTCTTGTGCCTTGTACACCACTTGATCCGCTTCCACAATTTCTGCACGTCCGGCTTCTTGTTCATTGTATCTGAAAGTAGCCATGGATACAAGTGCGTCTATCTCACTGACAGCATCCACCCACTCCTCAATCTTATCCAGATAAGTATGCTGCCATCGCAGAAACCTGCGGACAAGGAACAGATCACTTAGGAAAAACATATTGAATATAACGAGTCCCAACATGTTACCCCGGCGATCAAGTCCTTTCAGTATATCAGACAATTGTTCGAACGACTGCAGTGAGTCGGCATTGTCTGAAAAGAGTTGAGCACTTATCCTGCGCATCTCTGTACTCTTAAAGTCTGAGTCGGCTATCAACTTGATCAGACGGATATAAGCGGTCATCTGTTTATGCAGATTATTAACGGCTTTGCTGATATTACGAAGCGGCCGGACGGTAAGCGACAAAATAACGAAAAGTTGTATGCAACCCCACATCACAGGTACGCTTGATGGCAGTGATGTAAATATAGACAGAATAATCGTCATGAAGAAACCGGCAATAGCAGCCATTGCCAATATCAAAGAGGCAGTATTCCCTAAGGCGGCATTCATCTTCATGCTACTCACATGATGTAGAACATCGGTGATAGCTCCGGAGTCTATCATCTTATCCTGACTACAAGACAGAAATGCGGTACGCCAAGGTTCATTCTCTGCCAGTTCGTCAACAGTCTCACGGCGGTTGTCAATGATATCCTTGTCCATCGCAAGATGTTGCAGACAGAAAGCAAGTCGATCTCTTCCTCCGCTCGTGATAGCCCGACAAATACGGTTGTACAAAGAGTCGACTCCGAAAATGTCCATATCAAAAGTGTAGGTGTGATTACTATCTACGTATCTTGTTCCATCATCGAAAGAAGAGAAATCACCTTTAAGATAGTTGAGCTCTCCCTGATACACTTTCCTGATATTTTCCAAACTGTCTATCCGATCACTATTGCTGATATCCAGCCTTCTTAACACCGTATAAACGGCAAGCAATATCACCGTCAGCACCAACAACGACATCGGAAGTCCTTCTATGCAATAGAAGACAAAGGCGATAATGGCTGCGATGAACGATAACAGTTCGGAAATAATAAAAAAACGGTTCTTATTTTTCAATAATGCGATATCGGCAGTCAACGACTTGACATGATTACCATAAAATTCTCGTAGTTCTTCTTTCATTACTTATATTTTATCTGTCACGCCACTTCTCTATTACAAACTGATAATCATGCCTGTCAGGCGATTCTATTCGTTGATTACCACCTATAGTAGAATTTCCGAGAAACCCTTCTGTCTGCCAACTGCCACGTGTGAATTTCAACAAAGCGGGGTAGTGCAAATCTACATCAATGGAACGAATGGTATCTGACACATGATTCATCTTAATCTTGCCCGGATTCCAATCGCCTAAAACTTTCTGATTACCTGTGATATAAACATCATCTGCAGCATCGGGAATCTTAACTTCAATGTGTACCTTATAAGTATTTTTACTCAAATACCTGTCAAGTGAATCACGATATTGGAAATATCCCATCAGTCCATCATGCAACGCATAAGGAAAACACGACATGTGATCATATTCCGGATAGGACTTCTGTCTGTATGTTAGATTTGCTGGTAAAGTCTTCTTCTGATAAAATTGGTACAATTTTTCACGAGCAGGCTTCCAGTTCTCCCAACCATGTATTTTTTCTTCGGACGAATTCGTAATAAAAAGGTATCTGCTTGCAGAAATTTTAGAATAATCATATTCCATCAAATCCTCCGCCACTCGGTCTTTGTCGTAAGCTAGATTAGGTGACACGACAATGTAATCGCTAAAAAGTTCATGATTAATCATTGACTCAAGAATAAAAGAAGCACCCAACGAATGTCCCACGGCAAGGGTACGACCAGTAGTGCGATAACGTGAATTGATATAAGGCATCAGTTCATTTTTGATAAACAAACATAGACTGTCAGAATAACCATTGCGACCTCCATAGAATTTGTCTTTTGCCACAGTTCGCGGCACAGGCAAAAAATCACTTTGACGGGAGTACCGGGGCGTCGACGGGGAACAGATGCCGACCACAATAAAACGATTGTCATAATTCAGATTTATAAAAGGAGTCAGTGCATTTACTAAATAGAAGTACGGTTTATCTTGGGTATCAAAAACATATATCACATCATAATTCTGCACATTACACTCTTGATAGCACGCCGGCAAACTAATAAAGATTTTCCTTTCAAAACTGAAATACTTAGACTTTATCATGATGGATGTATCAGAAGCCGTAGGATACAAAATCTCTTTTGCATAAATGTTGATCATAGACAAGAGACAAAAGAACAGAAAGATTGTTTTTTTCATTGGTTTTTGTTATTATCAGATACAAAAGTACGAAAATAAATCCATAAACAGTTGTCTTTACAGGATATTTAACGTCAGAACCCTACAGTTGCACCGATGGTGGGCAACAAAGAACCACTCTCCTTTTTGATATATTTCATCACAAACCGTTGCTGTGCTCCGGCTGCATCCGGATTTTGCACCACACCTGTACTCATCAGTACATCCTGCTCGCGATAGACACTCTTTGTGATATTTTGTATATCCAGATAGACCCCAACCATCCACTTATGGAAGTAATACATCTTGTCGACACGTATATCCATCTGGGCATACGTCGTAAGACGTTCCTGATTATAGCGGCTGTAATCATAGTATGGGCGGCCACTCACATTCCAGGCCTCGACAAGCGAAGACTTATCTACATCATAAGGGGTATATGGTGCACCACCAATGGCACTGATTTTTGTACCGACACTCCAATGACGATGTAGATTGTATGTACCCATGACATTGACTATAAAACGATTGTCCCATGCAGAAGCGATATATGTGCTGTTCTCATTGTTGCGGTATTCGCTCTTATAAATGGTTAATGACGACACAAAACTGAATTTCTGAGGTATCTGCCAACGCAGTGATGCTTCCACTCCGTAAGAGCGTCCTTGTGCAGTGGGCGTAAGCAGTTCATTACCCACAACACCGTAGTCGTTACCTTTGCATGCCAGTGGTATCTGGTCGACGACAGAAAGCGGAGCCTGATCGTAATATTTGTAAAAACCTTCCACCGCCAGGACCAACTGTTCATTTCTATTATACTCCACTCCTATATCACCACTTCGTACACGAATATACGAAAGTCCGTTATTGAGCAACGTACCGTCAGACGACTTAAAGCCCAGTGAGGTATAAGCGGGCAACTGATGATACATGCCCACACCCGCATTCAGAGACCATGATGGGGTCAGACGATAAGAAGCGGAGAAGCGGGGCGAGAAATGCCGCCATATCTGCGACATCCGTGAAGAGAAATTACATCCGTCAAACCGCAATCCGGCCATCAGTGTCAACCGTTCATTCTTGCCCCTGTAACGTGCGGAAGCATAAGTGCCCCAACCCACAATACCCAGTCGTGAAAGATAATTGGACACGTATTCGGAATCTGCATAAAGTCGTTGGAAAGTACTATTATAATAATGTGAATAATAGATTTCAGCCCCTTCGGTAAAAGTCACCCGTTCTCCATTCGATCGGTTCTCAGCTTTCAGAGTCACTTTCTGCTCACTGGATTTCATATCCAACGTTTTATTGGATTCTGAAGATTCGTCGTTATTGTTATATTTCAGATTATCATTGCGCAGATAGTTGTAACCTAGTGTTACCGCCTGGACACTATGCGATGCATAATGTTTGTAAACAGCACCGACGGTAAGTGTCTTCTGTCGGATGCGAGGCAGATAACTCAAGATGTATTCAGCGCTCTCACCCGTCTGGTCTTTGTTCAACTTCATATCATCAATTGCTCCGAGTCCGATAAACGTCACTTCATCCTTAGGAGTGAGACGTGACTTGATTTTAAACTGTCCATCAATAAAATTAGGTAAGAAAGGCAACTTGAGCATTTTGAACAACAGTTGCAAATACGACTGGCGCAAAGAAAAAAGATAAGTGGTATTTTCCTTGTAATGTCCCGTACCACTAAGCGAAACTTCGGATGCTCCTAATGTCGCCTTAAAACTATGGGCATCCGCATTACCGTTGCGTAAACGGATATCCATCACCGAACTCAATGCGCCTGATTTATCTACAGGGAATGCGCCTGAATAAAACTGCACCTCTCTGATCATATCGGCATTGAGAATGCTCACGGCACCGCCCGATGCGCCCTGAGTTGCAAAATGATTGATATTCGGAATTTCGACACCATCCAGATAAAAACGATTTTCCGATGGTGCGCCACCTCTTACGATGAGGTCGTTGCGATAGCCGCCCACGGAAAAAGAGACCCCCGGATAAGAACGAATGATACGGGATATATCTCGATTGCCCCCAGGACTCTTTTCAATCTCTTTCAGTCCGATAATCTGTAGGCTAACAGGACTTTCCTTGATTTTACGCAGTGAAGACCCCGTTACAGTCAACTCAGTAAGACTGGTAGCTTTCTGTTCCATCTCCAGTTCGATGATAGGCATCTGAGGTCCGACAATGTATTCGGAAGACAACAAATCACTATAACCGATACAGGATACGGAAAGGCGATAGATGCCGGGGTCTATCGACCTGACAGTAAAATGTCCGGTACTGTCTGAGGCTGTCACCATGCCATCTATGCCGAACAGTCTCACCATGGCATCAGCAATACCCTGTCTGGTCGCCTTGTCTATAACCCTGCCGCTTAAATTATAATTTTCAGCAACTATTGCATTGCATATCACTAGCGATAGCAGAATGAATATCCATTTCATATTTCTTACCCATTATGTTTTTCGTCGTTATTCATTTATGAAAGCGTTCTCCAAAGAACCCTCATTTATGTATTACAAACATAGTTATTTTCTTTCCATGTTCAAAGAAGAAAGATTAGTACTTAACTTTTTTTATCAATATTCTTTATTTTTCCTTGTTCCATCAGATACGGTCAGTAGGCCATGCTAGGCAATTATGTTTTTTTATCTGCATTTCCAATCAAAAAAAGAATAGATATAGTATATTTGCAGTGTCATTTAATAGAATTCTTCATGAATAATAAAATTGTTATCGCACTCACCGCCACCTTATTGTATTTCCTGCCGCTCAAGGCTCAGAAAGGAGTATTATGGGACAAGACTAACAACATGCCTATTGCACACGCCAGTATATACGCCAACAATCAAGGGCGTGTCTCGGCGACATCGACTGACGTCTATGGACATTTTGAAATTACGTTCCCTTTCAATACGCTCACGGTATCGCATATCAGCTATAAGAAACTGAATATTGCGGTTGTCAAAGACACCATTTTTCTCACACCCAAAATACAAATGCTCAGTGAGATAACCGTGGTCAATACTGAACCGACTTGGATAAAAGAAAAACTGCATTACTTCATCAAGAACAGAAAGCGACTGTATCAGACAGATGACAAGCAAATGGAATACGATTACGGAAAGTGCAACATCAGCGACACCTGCGGATATACATTCCACAGCCATGGACTCATGTACGTGCCTTCTATGACCAATCTGAATAAAGATAGTATGTATCAGGTTTGCCCTACTAAAAACATAGTGCAATATAAAGACAGTACAGCTGGCGTAGACTTTTATGACCTTCAATTGATGATGTACGAAAACATAGTTTCTGAAATGAACAGTAAGTTTATCAAACGGCATGTTTTCAGACAGAACGAGGCCTATCAAAATCCGGATAAGAGTATCCAACAAATTGTTTTCTGGTCAGAAAAATACAAGGATGACAAGGGAACAATTACAATAGACACTGCTAGATGCGTGATTTTGGAAGCGAACCGTTCCACTGGCCTCGCTTGTAATCTCGACGAGAAGATGAATTCTTTTGTACTGTCCAGTTTACATACCGCAATCGGTCTTCAATACAAAGACTGGACAATAGACAACACGATACATTTCAAAATGATAGATGGAATATATTATCCTTCCTATATTACTTATAAGTATTATGAGAGTTATACACATTACGACAAATTGGCTACAAGTAAGAAGAAAAAAAGTGTGGACTGTTTTTCAGACCACGAAGCTTCCGTTTCATTGCATGAGGCACTCTTCACCTCAACTGCTCACTATTATGACATTCCGCACGACCCGCATTCAGCCATCATTTATATCGAATCGAAAAGGCATAGTCTGAACAACATAGCCATTAAAAAGATGCCAAGAGAATATAAACAATTATAGAATCTGAAAGTTAGTAAAACACATATTTGACTTAAGGACATAAAAAAAGGGGCTCCGCTGAGTCCCAACCTTTGTTAACCTTAAATCTAATACTATGAAAAACACAATGCAAAGGTACGACGTTTTTCGACATCTGCAATAGTTTCTTCATAGAATGTTTATTTTTATGTCACTTTCTTGACATAAATCAATTATTTTGTTTGCGTTAACAGTCATTGTCTATTTATTAACAATAGAAATCTGTATCGCGCTCATGCCACGGGCATCTTGTTCAGTATCAAATTCCACTTTGTCACCCTCTTTAATACCATCGGGGGCATTGGAAACATGAAAGAAAAACTTACCAGAACCATCCTGACTCTTGATAAAGCCGAAACCTTTAGAAGAATTAAAGAAATCTACAACACCTGTCTGTAGCACTTTCTCTTCTTCGACCTTCTTCGGGGTGGCAATCTGCACATCCTCCAGGTTTACCTCTTCAGCCGGTTCCTCCGGAGGCGTAGAACGCAGAACACCATATTCGTCCACGTATGCTATCATGTCCTCAAAAGAACTGGGTCCATTACTTTGTCTTTCCTCTTTACGCTTTTGTTTTTCAAGGCGTTTCTGTTGTTTCAATTTTTCTCTGTCTCTTTTTCCTGTCGTGATTTTTTGTCCCATTTACTTAGATTTATAATGTTATGCAGGTATTGACACCTGACTTAGTTTCTTTCCTGTGAGCTTCTGTATGCTTCTCAGCATCGGTGTTTCTTCCTGTGTACAGAAAGTGAAAGCCACACCGCTGTTTCCAGCCCTGCCCGTACGACCGATACGGTGTACATAGGTTTCGGGCACATCCGGCAGATCATAATTGACGACGATGCCGAGATCTTGGATATCGATACCGCGCGCAGCTATATCGGTGGCCACAATCACATTTGTCTTACCGGTCTTAAAATCGTTCAATGCTTTCTGACGGGCATTCTGCGATTTGTTACCATGTATGGCACCACACATTATCTTCTTTTTAGTAAGGTTCTTTGCTATTCTGTCCGCTCCATGTTTTGTACGAGAGAAAATCAATACTCTTTCATTACGTTCCTGATTGAGGAGTTGTACGAGCGCATCCATCTTTTTCGGTTTTTCCAGATAACAAACATGTTGCTGAATGGTATCTACAACCGATGATACAGGTGCTATTTCTATCCGGTGCGGATTATTGAGCAGTGATTTAGAGATTTTTGCAATCTCATTAGGCATTGTAGCTGAGAAGAGCATCGTCTGTTTCTTCTTGGGCAACAAGGGCAGCAACTTGCGGATATCGTGTATGAATCCCATATCCAGCATACGATCAGCCTCATCCAACACGAAATGGCGGATATTGTCCAGTCGGATAATACCCTGCCCTATCAAGTCGAGCAGACGTCCCGGTGTTGCAATCAGGATGTCGGTACCCTGATTCAGTTGATTAACCTGCTTGTTCTGACTCACGCCGCCGAATATGACCGTATGTTTCAGATTTGTGTATCTGCCATAATCGGCAAACGACTCCTCTATCTGTATGGCCAATTCGCGGGTTGGTGTAAGAACGAGTGCTTTGATTGTTTTACGACCTTTACCATTAGGCAAAGTCATCAGTTGTTCAATGATAGGGATAGCGAAAGCGGCCGTCTTACCGGTACCCGTCTGAGCTATGCCCAATATATCTCTTCCCTGACTAGCTTCAGGGATTGCCTGCTCCTGTATAGGAGTAGGTTCAATATAATTCTTATCGTCCAGCGCCTTCAATATAGGCTCTGAAATATTCAATTCTTCAAATGTCATATATAATAATATTTAGGTAGGTCTTCAATCATTATCCTTTAATAAAAAAGACGGAATTGATAATGATTTAATACGAACTTGATGTTATCTGGGTGCAAAGATAGTCAAAAAAATCGAAAGTACCTAATTATTATTCATTTATCTTGAAATTACTCTCTCGGAGAACCGAGTTCTTTGACTTGTTTTTCGAAATTATTCCTATCTCCTGCGGCACCGTTTTTTATTTTAGCGCGATAGTTGTAAATGGTGTTCACCGAATAATGGAGGAACTCCGCTATCTTTGAACTGTCGTCGATACCCAGACGGATAAGGGCGAAGATACGCAAAGGTGTAGTCAACTTGTCCTTTTCCACAAGTTGTATGCGTTCTTCTTCACGCAACAAGGAATTGAAATCCTTCACAAAATCAGGAAAGAGATGCAAAAAGACGGAATCAAAATTCGCATAGAGTTCGTCCACTTCCTTTTCCTTCAGTTCTGACGATTTAGTCATATTGAACAGTTCGTCCAACTGTTTGTTCTTCATCATTCTGTTCACTTGTTTGCGATAAGAATCCAACTTATCGATATAAAGGGAACACAAACCTATAAACCTACCGATGTAGGCTTCTTTTACACGGTTCGACTCATTCAGTTTTGTATTTGAATCATGAAGATTCTGATTACTCAGATCAAGTTCTTCATTTATTTTTGACAACTGACTGTTTAGATTAGCCAATTTACCATTTGTCTTTTTAAGTTCGTTTCGAGCTATGGTAAGTCTTTTTTTCTGTTTATTGACATAAACGAGCAACAAGAATAGCATAAAAGCCATAATGCTGACCACTGTTATAGACAGCATAAGTTCTCTGTTTCTTGTTTTTATTTCCTTTTGGTAGTTGGTGTCTATCGCATTAAGTATCGGGGATATCTGCCAGTTGCGCACCTTCGTCCCAAAAGTTTGAGCCGCATACCAGGAATAGGTTATATATTTATAAGAACGTTCCGAGTCTCCCTCTTTGCTCAGCATATCTGCCAACGTCCATAACGAAGCCTGATCCATAATGGCATTTTCTATATCGGATATAGCCGACTGTATCAACCAATATTTAGCCATATCCATATTGTTCATCTTCATATAAATCAGATAACGGAAATAAGACACGATGGCATAGTTGTGCGAACCTTCCTTCACTGAAGCCATACGTTGATCGTTGATTTTCAAAGCAGCCTTATAATCATTTTTGTCGTTTATCAAATCATTCTCTTTCTTCATGAGATAGATGTCACTGTTATGATTTATCACATTATCCAAGGAATCCCTGTATTGTTTTGAAAGGTCGAAGAAAGTCTGTTTTACTTCTGCTAGATCAGAATAAGAACCTAGTTCTCCGTAAGTATGGTTATATGCGATATAATAATCACACAGTCCTTTATTATCCAGTTCTTGTCTCTTAACATTTTTCAATAAAGTCAACGATTCCGTATACATTCCCGCTTTTGAACTTTGCAAAGCCATGACACAAAGACAATCATTTACCAGCGAAGGCTTCCTTATTTCTTTTGCAATACGCATACAGTTGCGCAACTGTGCAATTGCGGAATCGTTTTTATAAGACTGATACTCATCGAACAAACTGAAATACAAATGATATCTGATCATGATATCATTTGTCCTTTTTAATTTGCTACGTATCTTTAGAATCCTACTTTCACGCCGTGCCACATTATTCTGGGAGTTGTCTATCACGGTATCTAAACGCTTGTATAAACTTTCAAAGTCTATTCGTTCTGGATAGATTGACAATGTAAGGAACAATGTAATGATAAAAAGCAGTGCTCTTTTCATGGGGATGTTTATTTAGTATATGCATCTGCAAAGGTAAAATAAACATTGTTAAAATCAAAATTTCATTGCACTTTTCCTTCTTTTATTTATAATTATTTACATTGTCGGCGACGATTCAGGGATGTATCTCACGACACATCCCAATCATTGAAGATCATTCTACTATTACATTAATTTTAGTTACTTATGCCCTCTGCAAAAGTAACCATAACCTAAAATAAATAGATAACCAAATTATATAATCATTTCACAACGAATTTTTTTCCTTTATAAATATACAAGCCCCTCATACTGGGCTTGCTTATTTTCATACCTTGCAAGGTATAATAGTTGGAGTCTGTCCTGTTGTCACTGTTTACATGTATGATGGATGTGGAATTGTCGTAAGTCCATTTACATGACACGACACTCCGCCCCGGTAGTGTAACAGTAAGTCGGTGTGTGCCGTCACTGAGGGGAACTGTCATAGCGCCGCTATTCTCGTTGAGCATCACGACAGAAACAGTACCGTCCGGATTGAGGAATGCTGAATAAGTGAGTCCGGTCTGCGTGTAGGCGCTTGTCTTTATACAAATCGCATCAGGACTTACGACACTTGACATGTGACATATTATATAGTAATGAGAATTGTACGTGATAGTCTTATAATCACCTGAATTAATGTCTACGGCTCCATAACAGGTCTGACATCCACCAGCCAGATTAGGTCCCATCTTATCATCTAGCATAAGGTTCCACACGATAACGGCATTACAATACTTGTTTACAGTGCCCAATGTAATATTTGTCATATCATCTATGAGTCGTTTGGAAAGATTATGACCGTCGTTCCAAGTACCGATAGAAGACTCTGAAAAAATGATATCTTTATCTGGAAATTGTGCATGTACTGAATTTAAGACCGAATTACTCCCCCCATAATCATGAAAAGCCGAACCTGCCACTAAATCAGAACCCTCGTAATCCGAACCTAATGTTTCGTAAACTTTCACCGGGTATTGGAACTGGTCGTAGTTGTGGTCATAGACATAGATTTTGGTGTCCACCTTATTCTGTTTGAAAATAGCCGCCAATACTTTCACAAATGCAGCTTCTTCTGATGCAGGTACATAAGTCGATGCACAGTTTCCAGCATTGAGCGGCTCATTTTGCGGACTAACAGCATAGATATTGATGCCATACTCTTTGAACGCATTAATAAACTTAATAAAATAGTTGGCGTAATCCTGATAATAATCTGGATTGATATGTCCGTCCGTCCATGATGTATGTGGCGTTTTAGTGGTGATATTTTCCACTTTCATCCATGTGGGACAGGTCCACGGTGCTGCGATAATCTTAACTTTAGGATTGATTGCCAATATCTCCTTTAATACCGGTATCACATAATCCAGTTCATCCGTATACAGTCGGAAGTGTTCCAGTCCGGTTGCATCACATAACGTGTATTCCGTACTAGAGAAATCACTACAACCTATCGAGATACGCGCATAACTCACACCGTACCCTTCTGTCTCAGAGTATGTCTTTTTGAGGAATGCCAGTCGGTCTGTTTCGCTCATCTTCATCAGATTAAAACAAGATGAATATGTAATAGCAAATCCGAAACCGTCCATACGCTGTATTTTTTCCGTCGGTTTCAGGACCAAGGCCCCTGATGTCATACTCGTGTTGGCAACTGCCACACTTGTTTCGTCAAGTAGTTGACTTGAGTTTCCTGTTGTTGTATATACTGTTGCATTCTGAGCTGATACAGATAAGGACTGTAACAACAAGACCATGAATATTGATATTAAATTAAAATGTATCTTTACCATAATTTATAATATTACATCATTTCGATTTTGATATTGCAAAATTACGATAAAATCAGACATAAAAAAAATCACCTAGTTCAAAAGTGGTTCACGGATGCATATTCGAAATTACAACTTGCTGATATTCAGCTACTAATAAAACGAAAGCTTTCGATATAAAGTGGATGAAATATTAATTCTTATTCGGGCATGCCGATGTCTTTCACATGCTTTTCAAAGTTATCACGGTCACTGATTGCCCCATTTTTTATCTTTGCACGATAATTATAAATCGTATTCACTGAATAATGTAAGAACTCGGCAATTTTCGAACTGTCTTCTATACCAAGGCGGATAAGGGCAAAAATACGAATATCCGTGTTCAAACGATTCCGTTCCGTCAAAGAGATACGTTCTTCCGGACGCAACAGAGAATTGAAATCATTCACAAAATTCGGGAATAGATGCAAGAATGCCGAATCAAAATTATCATATAGTTCGTCAAGTTCTTTTTCTTTCATCTCTTGCGATGACGTCAACTTGATTATTTCATTAAACTCTCTGTTACGAGCTTGTTTGTTAACCTTTTTACGATAATTGTCCATCTTGTCTATATAAAGAGAGCACAATCTCATAAATCTGGCTATGTACTCTTCTTTCACTCGATTAGACTCATTGAGTTGATTAACAGCGGCAGACAATTGTCCATTTGTGGCAGACAGTTGATTGTTCGTACAGTCAAGGTCATCGTTCACCTGCAGCAACTTTGTATTAAGTGCAGACAATTTTGTATTGGCGCCCTTCAGTTCACTTTGTGTTTCTGCAAGACGTTTCCGTTGTCTGTTGACATAGAACAAAAGCACCAGAAACAAAAGTGAGATAATACTGATACCGGTAACAAGAAGGAGCAACAGTCGATTAGTACGAAGACTTTCGTCTTGATAACTTTTATCTATGGTGGACAACAAGGGTGATATCTGCCAACTGCGTACTCTCGTTGAAAAATGATTTGCGCACTCCCAAGAGAAACGTATATAAGAATAGGATCGCTGCAACTGACCGTCTTTACTGAGCATGTATGCCAATGACCATAAAGAGCCTTGGTCCATTACAGCATTACAAACATCATTTATTGCGGATTGCGCCAACCAGTACATTTGCATTTCACGAATGTCTGAATGGTCTGTATCATACAAAATTGAACGGTAATAGGTGGCGATGGCATATTCATGCGAACCTTTACGTATCTTAGAAAGCCAGGCATCACTAATCTTTAATGCATTCCTGTTATCTCCGCATTCAGAGAAAGCAAGTTGCCTTATCATATCATAATAACTGCTTGTACTGTCAAGATTGGTATAAAGCAGTTTACGATACTGTTCATACTTCCCCGAATAATAACTTTTCAGTTTCGGAACCATCGTATAAAAAGCCAATTCTCTGTATAGATGACAATAAGCCAGGTAATAATCGTTTTTTCCACGTTTGTCAAGTAACGGGGTATCAATCTGAGACAATGTGTTAAATGATTCCATATACATGCCCGATGTAGAGCATTGGAATGCCATTAAAGCGCGGCAGTCGTTGGCCTGATGATAATCATTTATCTTCTCAGCATACATAATACATTCTGAAAGAAAATAAATGGCAGAGTCGTTTCTGAATGGTTGATATTCTTGATAAAGACAAAATGACAACTTATATTTTTCACTTATATCTGTCGTTCGCTTTAACTGTATCCGATACTTGTTGATACGTGATTCGCGTATGGCGACATACTTATCCGACTGATGAATAGCATCGTCCAGTCTTCTATATAAAGAATCAAGATTTTTACTTTCAGCACTTATATTCAGTGCAATCATCAAACAGAATAGTAATGTTAGAATTTTGTTCATAGCCTAGGTTTATCAACTATTTTCGCGCAAAGTTAGCGAAAAAGTTGATAAATCCAGTTATGTAATGACAGTTTTTTTAGTTTACTGTAAGTTTTACCGTTTGCACATCACGACTGTTTGGTCCCACCATCAGTTCAAAATCGCCTGGTTCGACCACGTAGTCAAGATTGGCATTATAGAATTTCAATTGTTCTGAAGTAACATGGAACGTTACCTCTTTACTCTCACTTTTCGCCAGATGGATACGTTGGAAACCTTTCAATTCCTTGACAGGTCTGCATACACTTGCTACCAAATCACGTATATACAATTGCACTACCTCATCTGCATCATAATCACCAGTATTGGTAACCGTGACTGAGACATTGACATTTCCATCCATCGACATCTTATCGGAATCTATTTTTACCTTACCATACTTGAATGTAGTATAACTCAACCCATATCCGAACGGATAAAGTGGATCGTTGCGCACATCGAGATAATTGCTATGGTATTTCCAATAGTTTGTGGCACCTTCCGCTACAGGTCTGCCCGTGTTAAGATGATTATAATACAAAGGTTCCTGTCCGACAGACTGAGGCATAGAGGTCGTCAGTTTGCCACTTGGCACCTTTTCTCCGAATACCACATCACATATTGCATCGGCGGCCTCACTGCCGCCAAACCATACGTTCAGTATGGCGGGTATATGTGCCTTTTCCCAATTCAATATGGTAGGACGTCCTGAAAAATTGAGTAAAACGATAGGTTTTCCTAAAGAGGCCAACTGCATCAGCAACTCATGCTGAACATCGGGCATCTCTATATTGATACGACTGGAACTTTCGCCTGTCATGTCAGAACATTCACCCATTGCACATACAATTACATCCGCTTTGGCAGCCATCTCCATAGCCTCCGCTTTCATCTTCGCATCATCAACACGTGGTAATGGCTTGTCAAAATAAGCAGCCTTCTGTAGATTTGAATCAGCAGTTAGATTACAACCATGCGAATACAAGATTTCAGCCTTACCGGCTACGGCTTTTTCGAAAGCCTCTTTCAGTGTCGAATACTGGTCGGGTACCGCAGCTACGCTCCATGTTCCTTCCATATTAGCCCTGTTGTTTGCCAACGGACCGATCAGTGCGATTTTCCCTTCACGTTTCAACGGCAACAGATGGTTGTCATTCTTTAGCAACACGAATGTTTCAGCAGCCATATTGCGCGCTGCAATACGGTTTTCTTTCGTCAGGACATCTTTCGCCCTACGTTTCTTGTCACAATATTTATATGGATTCTGGAATAATCCCAATTTATACTTCGCTTCCAGCACACGACGGCAAGCAGTGTCTATATCTGCCATTGACACGTTACCAGATTTTACAGACCCATCCAGGGTCTTCAGAAAACCTTCCGAACACATATCCATATCTGTTCCAGCTTTTAACGCCTGAGCGGAAGAAGAAGCGATGTCTCCTACGCCGTGCACGACCATTTCACCTATAGAACCATAATCCGTTACGACAAAAGCATCCGATTTCCATTGACGACGGAGCACATCGGTAAGCAACCATTTGTTAGCTGTCGCCGGTACACCGTCTACAATATTGAAGGATGACATGAAACTTCCCGCACCGGCTTCTGCGGCAGCCCTGTAAGGAGGAAAATACTGATTATACATCCGCAGATGACTCATATCCACGGTATTGTAATCGCGTCCGGCCTCAACTGCGCCGTAGAGTGCATAATGTTTTACACAAGCCATGATATTATCGGTCTGACTGTAATCGCCTTGATATCCTTCTACCATAGCTTTGGCAATCATAGAACCGAGGTATGGATCTTCACCGCTACCCTCGGCTATTCGTCCCCAACGGGCATCTACGCAAATATCCACCATCGGACTGAATGTCCAACAGATACCATCGGCACTCGCCTCTTTGGCCGCTATATGGGCACCTTGCTTGATTGCCTCCATATCCCAACTGCACGACTGTGCCAGAGGTATGGGGAATACCGTCTCGTAACCATGAATAACATCCAAACCTACAATAAGGGGAATACCCAGACGACTCTTCTTTACTGCAATTTCTTGCAAAGCCTTTATTTTTTCCGCCCCTTTTATATTAAAGACACCACCCAAGTCACCTTTCATAATACGTTCTGCCACAGGACTGTTCTGTGCAGAACCTGTAGTGATGTCTCCGGCAACCTGTAAATTCAGTTGCCCGATTTTCTCCTGTAATGTCATTTTCTGCATCAGCGCATCTATAAATGCAGACATAGACTGCTTCTGCGCAAAAGCAGCAGAAGCAGTGAATAACAGAATCATTGATAATAAAGTCTTTCTCATATAAGATCATTTTAGTGTAAATCCAATTTCCAGAGGTAAATGATCGGATGCATTTCCTACTTTAGCGACAAAATCGCCAGGTTCTGCCGTCCATCGCTTACTTCCGTCATCATAGAAACTCAAAGCCGATTTATCTATCGTGATAGAAACGGTCTTTGTTTCATTCGGGTTTAGAGAGACCTTTTTGAAACCCTTCAACTCTTTCATCGGACGAGGAAGAGAAGATTGCAAATCCGTGATATACAGTTGAACAACTTCTGCTCCGGCACGTTTACCTGTGTTCTTAACGTCGACAGTAAATGTTATATTGCCGTCGCTGGACATTATTTTTTTATCCGCACGCAGATTCGACAATTTGAAATCAGTGTAACTGAGTCCGTGACCAAATGAAAACAATGGTGTGGTCTTTTCTTTATCGACCCAACGATATCCTACATATAGACCTTCTTTATATTCCTCGTCTATAATCTGGTGATCGGCACGCCACACGCCAGGATACGCATTCAGTTTATGTGCGCCGACATCCTGTAGCGAAGCAGGCCATGTGAAGGGCAGTTTTCCGGACGGATTGATGTCACCCGTAAGCACGGCAGCTAAAGCATCGCCAGCCTCGGAACCAAGAAACCATCCTTGAACAATCGCAGACACTTTTGGTTTCCAAGGCATAGCGACGGCGTTACCCGACACATTTACAAAAACAACCTTTTTATTTACATTTACTATACTTTCTATCAACTCATTCTGACCATAAGGCAGTTCATAAGTTTTTCGGTCGTGTCCTTCACAATCCTGATAATCACTTTTATTCAGTCCTCCGATAACGATTACATAGTCTGCCGTCTTAGCCTTCATCACAGCTTCGGTTATAAGTTCTGCTGATGAACGATGGTCAACAAGATTCTGTCCGGTAGTTACACCGTTATAGTTACCTGTCGTATCACCTACATATCCACGAGCATAATCTATCTTATCGCCCAGACGAGCTTTCAAACCAGCGAGAGGCGACACTTCTTTTTGGACTTTCAAGGAAGAGCTACCTCCACCTACAGTCATCATCTTGATTGCATTCTCGCCCACCACCAATATACGATGTGCCTTAGTTGTGTTTATCGGCAATACGCCACCGTTATTCTGTAATAGTACGATACCTTCTTCGGCTATCTCTTTGGCGGCATCATAATGGGCTTCGGAGCAAAGGAATCCCCGCGATGTATTGTTGTTCATCGTCGTACGATAGAACAATCGCAATATACGTCTCACCTTATCATCCAGTTGCTTGGTCGTAAACTTGCCATCCTGTATCATCTTCAGATAAGGGAAAGCCATATAATAGTTGTCATACGCATTCGTAGCACCCATTTTCAGTCCGTCTGTCCATGTACCGAATTCCATGTCAAGTCCGTTGGTTACGGCCTGCTCAGTATCATGAGTTCCGCCCCAGTCGGAGACGACCACGCCGTCAAACTTCCAATCACGTTTCAGTATATCATTCAGCATCCACTGGTTATGACAATTGTGCTGATTCTTATATAGATTATAAGCACCCATCACACCCCAGACATGTCCCTCTGTGACAGCAGCCTTGAAAGCCGGCAGATATATTTCATGAAGAGTACGATCATCTATGACGACATTCACCTGATGACGGTTTTCCTCATCATTATTCAATGCATAATGTTTTACACAAGCCGCCACACCTTGCGATTGCAGTCCCTGTATATACGGCACCACCATTCGGGAAGCCAAATACGGATCTTCGCCCATATATTCAAAGTTCCTTCCGTTAAGTGGTGTACGATAAATATTCACGCCCGGACCAAGAATCATGTTTTTATGGCGATATAAAGCTTCTTCTCCAAGACTTTTACCATAGAGCATAGACATCTGCGGATTCCATGTAGCGGCAAGACAAGTCAACGCAGGAAAAGCGATGCACGAATCGTTCGTCTGACCAGCCTGTTCCCACTCATCCCAGAGCACGTCCGGTCTGACACCATGAGGACCGTCGTCTGTCCAGAAGTCGGGGAATCCCAACCGCTTGACACCAGCCGATGAGAATTTGCTTTGAGCATGAATCACTGCTATTTTCTCTTGCAGAGTCATACGCGCAAGAGCGTCGTCTATCCGTTGTTCTATCGGTTTATTGGCATCAAGGTATATCGGCACTTGTGCGTCCATACCTAAAAACAAAAAAACAAATAGATATAATATCGTTATTCTTTTCATCATCAACTAATTATTTCTGGAAAACGCGTACATAATCCACCTCCATTGTAGCAGGCAGTACACTTTCGTCTATACCGCCCTGTCCGCCCCAGGCACCGCCCCAAGCCAGATTCAGTATGACATAGAATGGTGCATCGAATGGCCATGCATTCTTACCTGTTCCGTCGTTCTTATAAGTAAGAATCGTCGTACCATCCACATAGAAAGTCATGGATTCCGGTGTCCACATCAATGCATACTTATGGAACTGGGTTACACTGACGCTTTTGTTTCCACTCTCGATAGACGTTCCTCCATTATTATACTTATTACAATGGATTGTCGAATATGCGACATTGGGTATATATCCCACTGCCTCCATAATGTCGATTTCGCCATCAGCAGGCCATGAAGTGAAATTGACAGGCATCATCCAGAAAGCAGGCCATGTACCCTTGCCCTGCGGCAGTTTGATACGAGCCTCTACATATCCATATTTCCATCCTGTATGTTTTTTGGCATAGATTCTACCCGAATAGACCTTTCCGTCTATCTTCTTTGCGACGATTTTCAATGTACCATTAGATACACTTACAATATCCTCACCGTTGTAGCTACCTGCTACATAGTTTTGCAATTCATTATTCACCCAACCAGAATTCTGCACTTCGTAAGTCCAATCGGTCCCAGGTTTCGTTCCAGTTTCAAACTCGTCATGCCATGCCAGCGAATATCCCGAAGGTCCTTTTATAGAATCCGGAGTTACAACCTTTTCTCCAGCAGCCTGAGTAACAGATATCTTAGCCCTTGCTTTTCCACACATCACCGTAACCGTTGCGGTACGCTCTGTCGTAAGTGTATTAGCAGCAGCAGTTATAGTGAGCGTAACATTTTTTTCAATAGAACTGGAAGGGTTTATAGTTACCCAATCTTGGTCTGAATAAGCAGACCATTCGGTTGTCGCTGTTATATCGACAGTAGCAGAAGTAGCTGTATTGGCCAGACTAACTGAGTTTGTCGAACACTTGATTGTGTTATCGTTATTAGCAGACGATGTATCATCGCCACTACTTCCACATGCAATAAGAGGAATAAGTCCGAATAAAGCGAACAGAAGAATATTTATTCTTTTCATAATCATCAGGTTTTATGTTTAAACATTCAGCGGGAGAGAGTTTGGAAAATTCTCTCCCGCTGTAAAGATACAAGTTTTTTACTTTTCCTTGTGTTTCTGCAGAATGATATTACTGATTTTAACAGTTGTATTAGCAGGATTGCCACCGAAATCGAAAACCAGTTTCAATGCAGTCATGTCAGACTTAGCACATTTTACAGAAGGCATTTTGACCACTTTAGCTTCACCGGCTGTCAAATCGACATTCTTAACGATCAAGAAATTATCATCACTGGCCGTATCGCAAGGTTTGATTGTAACAGCCTTTATATCATTACTTGCTGTAAGGGTACATTGCAGGTCATACGTTTCTGAAGCAGACAGCGCAATCTTAGATATCTGATGATATTGTGCCTGCCACTGCATGTCGGTAGCCAGAGGATACACAAGTGTATAAGTTCCTTTTTTGTCATCAGTGAACGATGGATTATCTATCTGAGTCCAACTAGACGTCTGAGCTGTATAGAAGAATGTCGTATAATCACCGGCATTTACAGGTTTCCATAGGTTATTATCTGAATCCAATGCCGACCAATCAATGTTGTCCACCGGTTCAGGAACGACACTACCATCATCATTCGCATGATTCTTCAGTACGATATTCTCTATAGTGACATCCGTATTGTCTGCATTTCCACCAAAATCGAGAACCAGTTCTACATTCTTGATATCGATACCTTTCATGTCTGACTTATAGAAGCAGTATTGTTCACCAGCTTTCAATGCCACCTGATCCTGGAAATAATAGATTTTATCACTAGTTACATCATCCAGTTTCACAGTTACATTAGGATGATCCTTTGTTGCTGTAAGAAGGATTGAGAAGTCATAACTATTGCTAGCTGATGTACTGATATCTGAAGAGAATTTCATCTGAGCCATCCACTGATTCGTTGTAGCCGTAGGCAACGTGATTTGATATCCATTGTCTAATTTTGTACATGCTGGATCTGCTATCTGGCTCCATCCCGGTGCATACCAGAATGTCGGTCCAGTGATTGTTCCATTCTTCCACATATTGAATTTGGAATCATATACGAACCCGTTGAAACCTAAATCTTTATCTATATGGAAAGTCTTCTTTACCGAACCATTACTAATTCCATTAGAATTGAAAAATTTAGCCTCAACATAATAGTCACCGGCTTTCTTATATTTCAGTGTATCGCATTCATCAGTAGTATATTTTTTTCCATCTATTACCCAATAGTGTCTTACACCTGCGACATCTTTACACTGCAAATATACAGTATTGATAGTCTGGTCAACAGTCACACTTACATTGTCTGCATAATTTTCAGCTACAGGTATTCCATTTTCATCCATTCCGCTGAAGCTTTCCGGAGAACATGCTGTTAATGCAGAAACCAATACTACTGCGCTTCCTATATATTTAAATATATTTTTCATATTCGTATTTTTTAATAATTATTCTGTTTCAAGTTTGGATCAGAATCGATTTCAGACTGTGGTATAGGCAGATACTTTTTACTTTCTGTCCATGTATTCGTACGATAACCATATTTGTCTGGAACAAGCGTAGAAGAGGCTTTGCCTGTACGGATAAGATCCCAATAACGTTTACCTTCGCCGGCAAACTCCAAATGACGTTCGTTGATGATATTGTCTATCGTCGGTTCAACGGTAGTTGTTAGTCCTGCACGTTTACGAACAAGATTCAAGTATGTGCTAGCCTGGTCAGCACTTCCGCTTGTACGGACAAGAAGTTCTGATGCGTTGAGCAAGCATTCTGAATACCGATATATACGTAAGTTGTTATTGAAGTTCAAGTCGGCATCAGCTTTCTGGTCTGCATTATTTGCAGGACGTGCAATATATTTAGCCAGGAAGAAACCGGTATCCTGAAATCTAGGAGTATAGGTACCTTTTGCCTTTGCGTTATAACAAGTAGCATCACGACGTGTGTCGGCAGCATCATAGCGGTCGTAAGTTTCCTGTCTGACCGGTTCGTAACCCCATCCGTTTAAGACGTCATCGGTTCCGTCCACCCAGTCTTTAGGACTAATAAAGCGAGGATAAACAGTTCCACCTGTTGTCATCGGACTACCCCAACTACGAGCTGCATTATCATCCTTATAGTTTATTTCCCATATTGATTCGCTGCTCCATTCGCCACTTTCCTTCCAAATATTAGCATAGTTGTCAAGCAGTTTATAACTGCCGCTATTGATGATTTCCTGCATATACTTCAGTGCTGTAGGATATCTGGTCGCATCGTTTTGGTACATCACCATTTCTGTATATAACATATAAGCCATGGCTTTTGTCACTCTTCCCAAGTCATCCGATGATGCTTTCATAGGCAGCGCATCCAAAGCGATTGCGCCCTCAAGATCTTCAATGACTGTCTTGTATACGTCATCAGCTGCAAGTTGCGGTGATGTGTACGGATATTCCAAATTAGTAAGATAACAAGGAATATTTCCCCAGAATTTCCAAAGGTTATTATAGTAATAGGCACGAAGTACGCGAGCCTGTGCCTCATAGTACTTTTGGTTTGCATCAGTAATATTGGCTTTAGCCCATCCTATATATTTCAGTACGTCGTTACAACGTTTCACTCCTGAATATTCCTCTGTCCACAAAGCTGTAATACAGTTGTTGGGCAATGCTTCATAATTGGATGACAGATATATGTAGGCTTGGTCCAACTTGTCAGCTCCACCTGCCCATACATCATCAGCCATGACATCACTCATAAAGTTGACAGGATTATATTGTCCAAGGCAATAGTCTGGCCATTCCAGTGGATCATAAGCTGCAACGACTGCTTCCTGCACATGAGCATCCGTCGTGAAATATTCATCAATTGTAGTTTGATTAGGAGGCGTCACTTCAAGGAAAGAATCCTTGCATCCTGTAAGCATTACTGCTCCCGCCAACAATCCTATAGTTAATATATTATTTGTTTTCATATTATTTATTGTTTATGTTATAATTAGAAACCGATATTGAAACCTACTGTCCATACTCTCGACTGCGGATATACTCCGTAATCTACTCCGAGAGAAGTACCACCTGACGATATTTCAGGATCGTATCCCCAATATTTTGTAAAAGTCAATAAATTCTCCGCAGATACAAAGAAACGTAGTTTCTCTACCATAAACTTCTGTGTTAAAGAACTTGGCACTGTATATCCTAACTGTATATTCTTCAGGCGCAAGTAAGAACCATCGTGTATGTAAAGATCGGATGATTTCCAGTTGACATTATCACCGAGAATGAATATTGGATATTTGTTTGATGTACCTTCACCTGTCCAGCGTCCCAGCATCCATGAAGGAAGGTTTACTGTTTTGACATCGATACGTCGTGTAGCGTCGCATATATCATTTCCTATTGTACCCTGCCACATCATACTGAAATCAAATCCTCTCCATGCAGCGTTAAAGTTGAAACCAAACGACCAGTCTGGCGTTCCCTTGCCAATTTTGACACGGTCATCGTCTGTGATAGAGCCGTCGCCATTTGAATCTACGAAACGTACATATCCCGGTTTGGCATCTGGTTGAATCTTCTTACCGTCAGCATTTACATAAGCATCGATTTCTGCCTGATTCTGGAATATACCGTCTGTTTTCAAGCCATAGAAGAATGGGAACGGTTCACCGTTCTGTGCACGTGTGATAGTACCAGCGGTCTGAATATAATCGAGATTTGCCCAACCTGTATCGTTACCATATTGTATCAACTTATTATGTAAGTATGAGAGATTACCCTTCATGTTGAATTTGGCGTCTGCTATATGGAATCGGTATCCAGCCTCAAACTCAACACCTGAGTTTTCCATCTCGCCGACATTTCCAGTCGGTTTTGCTTCACCTACATAAGAAGGAATATTCATCGTCATCAACATACCGCTGGTTTTTTTCTTATACCAGTCTACTGTGAATGTCAAGGCATTATCAAGGAAACCGAAATCAAGACCCAAGTCTGTCTGTATCGACTCTTCCCATTTCAGATCGGCATTGGCCAGACCGCTTGCCTTTACTCCTGTCACGATACCCTCCGTACTTCCAAAAATGTAATTATTACCACTTGATGTAAGTACTGTATAACCAAAATCACCTATGTTATCATTACCATTTTTTCCCCAACTTCCGCGGGCTTTCAAAGTATTAAACCACGCTGGACGATTGGCCATGAATTTTTCGTTTGTCACATTCCATCCCAAAGAGAAAGAAGGGAATGTCGCATATTTATTATTAGGACCGAATTTAGAAGAACCGTCACGACGAACCGTTGCCTGCAACATATAGCGCTCTGCATAGTTGTAACTGACACGGGCGAATAGTGAGGCTCTCTTGCTTGGATTGTTAGGACCACCCCAGCCATTTCTGTCACCATTCTCTGCAAGTCCGGTTGCATTGCTCATATAAGGTTTCGTCAAATCAGAAAGATTGTATACCTGTGCGCCGAGCGTCCATCCGGTATTACGGAAGGCAGACTGACCGAGTACAACATTAATGGTATGGTTGCCGAATGTTTTGTCATAAGTCAAGGTGTTTTCCAACTGCCATACTGTGCCGCGGTCACTTTCGGATGTAGCTGATGTACGGGTAGACTTGTTGGCATCTGTCATATAATATTTGATCTGATGAGATTCTGAACCCCAGAATGACAGGTCTGTACTATAAGATATACGATATTTCAAACCGTCCCAAATCTGTAACTCACCAATAAAGTCTGTGACAAACTTATGCGACCAGCCATGAGAGCCTGGCAATGAAAGAGAAGCCAGCGGGTTGGTCATTTCGTTATAATCGGCACCGGCTATCGTATACATATTACCATTACTATCATACAATGGCACATAAGCAGAGTTGCCTGAGTATTTCTGATTCTGAGCCTCAGCCTCTTCTGCTGTCAGTGTGGGAGTAAGAATAGGCGACATAGCCAATGCGCTACCCAGTACCGAACCATATTGAGAGTTGACGTCTATACCGGTAGACTTGATACGGGCATAAGAGAGATTTACAGTAACATCCATTCTGTTCAACCAATTACGGTCCTTGCTTACATCAAAGATGTTATACTTCGTATTACTACGTAATGTGAGACGTTCATAATTAGAACGGTCATAATTACCACCTACGATACCATCCTGAGAATAGAAACCTAATGACAGATAATAATTCACTTTTTCGGAAGCGCCACTTATTGACAAATCATGATTAGAAACAGGTGCATTACTGTTAAACACTTCATCCTGCCAGTTGGTGCCATTTCCATAAGAATATGGATCTGCATACTTTGGAGCCATACCCGAATTGACAAGTCCTTCGTTCATCATCACAGCGTATTGTGAAGCATTGAGGACATCACGTTTCTTCCAAGGATTTTGCCAACCATAAGAGAAATTATAGTTTACCGATACTTTCCCCATTTTACCCTTCTTGGTCGTAACAAGAACGACACCGTTAGCACCGCGTGTACCATATATAGCACATGATGCAGCATCTTTCAGCACTTCGATACTTTGGATATCGTTAGGGTTGATATAGTCGAGGCCACCTTCTATAGGCAGACCATCTACTACATACACTGGGTCTGAAGTGTTGATAGTACCTGTACCACGTATTCTGATACGTGCCGCTGCACCTGGCTGACCAGATGAAGAAGTAACCTGTACGCCGGCAGCCAAACCTTTTAACGCATTATCCATACGAACAGGGGCTGTACCAGCCAAATCCTCTGCAGACACTTTAGCAATAGCTGCGGTTACAACACTCTTTTTCTGTGTTCCATAACCGATTACAACTACTTCATTCAGATTTTCAGCATTATCCACAAGGGAAACATGCAAGTTGGAACCACCTTTTACTTCTTTCGTCTTGTAACCTATATAAGAGATTACGAGAGTGGAACCTGCATCAGCTGAAACTTTAAAGTTACCATCCAAATCAGTGACGGTACCTGTAGTAGTGCCTTTCTGAACGACAGAAGCACCAATAATAGGATCGCCATGACCATCTACTACTACACCAGAATAATTTGCTTTCTGGGCGAAGGCAGTTATTGAAACCACGAGGGCCAACAACATAATTAGAAACCTTTCTCTTTTCATACTTAATTAATTTAATATTAACAAATTGTTTTTTTGTTTTTACAATTTTTATTTTTTGCAAAGGTATTGTAAAAGCAAAATGCTTCAAATAGCATAAAAAGAAAAAGTGGAAGAACCGTTCGGCTATTTATATATTAAATACCTGTTTTTCAAATAGTTACAAAAAACTGGCAGAAATCAAATAGTGGAACAAATATTGATTTTAAAAGAGGCGTTTTTCTTCCAAAATCCAATAAATCTCCACTGTTCCCGTTAACAGAAAATAAGTGTATTTAATACAAAAAATAAATAGTAAAGCCTCCATCCTTGAGAACTAAAGAGAGATAAAGTTCTCGGGATGGAGGCTGTCTTATATAAAATTATAGGAATCTTCTATCTTATTCGTTGATTTCTTCTATCTTTCCTACCACGTCATTGCTGTTCAGATGTTTCTTGGCGGGATGGCCGGCATACTTCAGAGAACCTACGCCTGATACGTCGCCGCTTATCTCTTCAGAGGCATAACATTTTACGCCACCTACACCTGATACATCAGCATTTACGATGACGGCATGTAGTTTCGCTGCATCAATGCTTCCCACACCTGAACAGTCCAACGACACTTTACTTGCCTTGCCTTTCAGATCTACACTGCCTACACCACTATTGTCTACTTTGACAGCAGCAGCTTCCAGACTGTCTATTTTTATCTTACCTACACCTGAGTTGTCAATGTCCAATGATGTGGTATTCAGACTGGCGATTTTGATTTTACCTACACCACTGTTGTCGATTGATTTGAGTGTGGGACCTGATATGATAATCTTGACATCCGCATCTTTGAGATTATACCCATCCTCATTATAGATCTTCAGTGTTCCTTTCTCAACTTTTACGATATAGATTGGAACATAATTATCAGGTGCCGTAATCGAAACACTGCACTTTCCGCCTTGGGTCTGCACAAACTCCACGCTTCCTACTGAACTGAAATCTACCGACTGGAAATCAAGGTCGGTGTAATTCTTCGTAATTATCTTATTACTTGGTTCCAGTGTATTACCACCGACATGTGAAAAAATAACAGAAGGTCTACAAGATGTGAAGACCATCACACTTACAAAGGCTAATGCCATCAAACAACTAATCTTTTTCATACCTTTATTTATTAAATTTATCTACGCTTTTAGTGTTATACTTATGTAGAACACTGCAAAAGTATATAATTTATTAATAGCTTCCAAATATTTTAGCCATTTTCTTCAAATTATTTTTTATTTATCTGTTTTTCAGCATAGGAAATTCTATTTTGTAATAAAATTCAGCGGGTTCGTTGAATAAAATTTGCCATCTCAAAACCTTGCTTTACATTTGCAGCATCAAACAACGAATATAGAAACAGACATACATGAATAAATTTACTTTTATATTATTAGTTTTCTTAGCTACAGGTATTACAAAGATCAGTGCTCAGGATGATTTTATGATGGGTCCTCCTCCCGGAGGTTTCGGACAGGGAATGCAGGATGGCGAAGGTGGTCCGGGTATGCCTCCCGACGGGAAAGGTCCTGGTGGCGGAGGACAGTCGTACGTAAATGCCACAGGTATGAAGACTTTTAAAGGTAAGAAGATTGTTTCAGGTAAAACGATTCAGAGTAATTCGAAAAACAAAAGTGCTGTACTGGCTACTTCGGGGACGTTGGACATCAGTCATTGTGTCCTTTCCAACACTGCTGATGCTTCAAGTACCGACGATGCCAGTTTCTATGGCGTAAATGCTGTTTTGCTCGCTCAACCATCTCCGAAGAAGGACAAGGTTATTATCAATTCTTCCCATAACAGCATCAAGGGTTCTGGCAAGGGTGCCAATGGTGTGTTCGCTTATGGCAACGGTACGGTTAATTCAACTAACGACTATATCTATCAGACAGGTGGCAACGCCCGTGGCGTGTTGTGCTCGGGCGGCGGCACCGTCAACATAGAGAACGACACCATCGTTACGATGAGTGGCAGCAGCAGTTGTATAGCTACCGACCGCGGCGGCGGCAACGTCAATGTGAAAGGTGGCATATATACCTGCAACGGTACCAATTCGGCCGGTCTCTACTCTACCGGTAACATCAACGCCAGCGATGCCACATTCATAAGCAACGGCGGTGAGGCTATGGTGATAGAGGGAACCAACTATATTACGACCAAGAACTGCGACTTCACCAGCAGGAAAGACAAATGGGGCGTACTGCTCTATCAGAGTTTTTCGGGTGACGCCGAGGTTGGCAACGAGGCCACACTGTCGATGACTGGCGGTTCACTTACATACGAAGGAAAGAAGACGGGTATGTTTTACAATACGAACAGTACCGACTCGCTATATCTCAACAGTGTAAAACTGCATAATGCCAGCGACACTCTTTTCTGTGCCAAGAAGGGCGGATGGGGTAACCGCGACACAGCCCGCCGCGGCGGTACACTTGCCGTACTTTGTGAGAACCAACAACTGGATGGTATCATTTATGCGGACGCGAACAGCAGTATCAAAATGACTTTTGCCAAGGGCACAACATTCTCAGGAAGTATCGACCCCAAGAAAGAGGCGAAGTATATCAAATTGCAACTAGACGACAATAGCACGTGGCGTGTAACTGCCGACTCATTCATCAACGGTGAACTAGTCTTCGATACTACTCCGACAGAGACCAACACAATAAATAACATAGTAGGTAATGGACACAATGTCTATTACTCCGCAGCAAAGAACGCTGCATTGGCAAGCGGTAGCTTTCCGCTGAAAGGCGGAGGCTGCTTAATGCCTTATTAGAATTGAATTTTAATTAGTAGCAAGAAGGGAATCAGTCGAGAGATTGGTTCCTTTTTCGTCATCCATGCCGGGAAGATCGTAGCAGACCAAGGAGTTAGTGCTTAAAAAATAGAAAAGGACATCACCACTAAATTTCTCATAATAAATAAAGTCAACTGCCCTTTCTAAGTGCCACAACAAAAAGCCGTTTCAGTACTAGTGATAGACCGAAACGACTTCGTTGGACTAGGTTTAATTACAAAATGTAGTTTTTATAATTAACCTTTTATGAACCCTGAATCTAGAAATGATATTAATGTTATTTTATTGATAATGAATTATGGCATTTTACAATATTCTTTACCGCTTTGAATGGAACCGTTTGTTTTACATCTAAAGCAGAAGCTGAAAATTTAGCCTGATATAAGCCAGCATCTGTTACCCATGATTGTAAATTAGTATCATACGAAGCAAGATCGTAGTTTGAAAAGTTCATCTTAACTATTTGACTTTCGCCCGGTTTAAGTTCACGCGTTTTTGCAAAGGCTTTCAGTTCTATTTCCGGTTTCTCAATGATACCCTGTGGAGCGGTAATATATAATTGTACGACCTCCTTACCATTGGTTTTACCGACATTCTTAACAATAACAGATGCCACATACTTATTTCCTTCTTTCTTGATCTTGGCATTACTGTATTTGAATGTTGTATACGACAGTCCATAACCGAATGGATACGAGACTGCCTTGTTGGATGTGCAAAAATAGCGATATCCGACATTCAGACCTTCCTCGTAAATTGTTTTTTCAACATTACTTCCCGTTAGCCCTGCCGATGATTTTGAATCCCATGATTGAACACCGTTATAGTCGGTCGGAAAGTTTTTAGTAGAAGGGATATCTGTTATATTCATAGGGTATGTATCCGGAAGTTTCCCTGACGGAGAAACCTTACCACTAAGAATGTCAGCAATGGAATTTCCACCCTCCTGACCTGGTTGCCACGCTAATATTATCGCGTCAGGGAGATTCTTCCAAGAGGCAGTCTCTATAACCCCACCGATATTCAAAATAACGACCACCTTTTTAGTCTTTTTGTGGAATGATGAACAAACATTAGATATCATGGCCTTTTCGTTATCACTCAGGTAGAAATCAGTCTGTTTTCTGTCACTTCCTTCTCCTGATGAACGACCAATTGTAATTAGTGCCACATCCGAAGAATCTGCAAGATTGTCGTAAAAATCCGAATTAAATGTAGGCTCGGCAAGATGTTGTTTAGGCATAAAAGCTTTGAAAAAACCATATTTTTCCATAGTTATGTCATTAACCTCGTCGTCGAAGTCAAGATATGTGCTATACAACTTCTCTAGCTTTTTATTAACAAAAAAACCTGCATTTGTAAGACCTTGCTGTAAATCAATGACATACGCCTTGTTAACATCTCCTGACCCCGTCCCGCCAGCATACAATTTGTATGATACCTTTCCAAAAATGGCTATCTTTTGTTTCTTACCAGTTAAAGGCAGTGCATTGTCGTTCTTTAGTAAGACCATGCCTTCTGTCGCCGACTGGCGCGTTATAAGTGCATGAGCCTTTAAATCTGGAGCATTCGTGTATCTATAACCATTATAACGCGGAGTCTTTACAATATATTGCAGAATTCTTTTCACACATATATCCACGTCACCCATACTAAGTTTGCCAGATTTTACGGAATTTATTATATCATCAATCTGTTCCTTGTTTCCTGGCTCCAATAGATCATTACCAGCGTGGATCTGTGCTGCCGTTTCACGTGTGTTTGTCCAGTCACTTACCACTATACCGTCAAATCCCCATTCGCCGCGTAAAATGTCTGTCAGAAGATCGTGACTGTATTGCGTGTATTCTCCATTAATTTTATTATAGGATGACATAACAGTCCAGGGATGTCCTTCTTTGACCGCTATTTCAAAACCTTTTAAATAGATTTCTCTTAAAGTTCTCTGGTCTATAATAGCATCATTACCCATTCTATTTGTCTCTTGGTTGTTACCAGCAAAGTGTTTGATAGAAACGCCCACGCCATTACTTTGAACACCGTTGACGTATGCAGCCGCGATTTTTCCGGTAAGTACTGGGTCTTCTGAATAATATTCGAAATTTCGTCCACAGAGAGGGTTTCTATGTATGTTCATTCCCGGACCCAGTATAATGTCTGCACCATATTCCAGTGTTTCATTTCCTATTGCCTTACCTACTTCCGTAACAAGTTCCGTGTTCCACGAAGAGGCCAAACAAGTTCCGACAGGAAATCCAGTGCAATAGTAGCTCTTTTTATCATTGGGTCTAAGCGGTGATATGCGTAATCCTGCCGGACCGTCACTTAACACAGTATGCGGTATATGAAGACGATCAACCGCTCCCGTTTCTCCTGCCGCGCCTGGAACGATCGCTTTCGCATTGGGATCATCAGATGAAGGAAGTCCCGTATACGACTTACCATAAGTATAACCTATTAATAAGGATGCCTTTTCTTCAAGAGTCATCATTTTCACCACATGATCAATATTTTTTGTGGTAAGTTTTGATTGAGCTGCCACGCCCAAGGTGAGCAATGGCAGCATCAGAACGAAAAAAGTGTTTTTAATCATAAATCTTATTTGAATAGTTTTTGGGCAAATTCTGTCAGATAGATACGCCAATTGCGCCATATATGTCCGCCCTCGGTTTCCATATAAGTATACTTGAACTTATTGTCATCAAGAAATTTTCTATATTCCACATTATATTTATATAGGAAGTCGGTTTTACCTATACCTATCCAATATAGTTTAGGCTTTTTGGAAAACTGTACTTTAACTTTATTATCAGCATTCTTGTACACCTCACTGGTTACACCATTATTGGGCAACATTGCGGCAGAAAACAATCCTACATAATCGAACATATCAGGATATTGCGCCGAAATAAATTTAGAATGGAACCCACCCATCGACAGTCCACAAATAGCGCGGTCTGCTTTGTCGCTAATGGTACGGAAATGTGAATCTATAAATTTTATCACTTCAGGGAATGCCTCTTCGAATTCTCCGTTCATAGTTTTTGGTAATTGCATATTAGGTTGTGTAAGTCCCAAAGCAGATTCCCCTGGTGCAGCATCTTGTGTTATATTGCCATTTGTCATCACGACGATCATCGGTTGAGCCTTACCTTGAGCTATCAGATTATCAAGTACTTCCGACATCCTTCCGAGAGCCATCCAAGCTTCCTCATCACCACCCATTCCGTGCAAAAGATACAAAACTGGATACATTTTATTCCCATCATTGTATCCTGCGGGTGTATAGACTGTTAGTCGACGTGCTTTGTTTACAGTCTGACTGTAATACCACAGACGGGTTACTGAACCATGCTTGACATTATTCACACTGTACAAATCACCAGGTATACCCTTGATGATAAAAATATTTGTAACTGTATTGACATCACGGTTCATATAAACATTGCTTGGATCAAGAACCTTAACGCCATTGACAATAAAATTGTAACTATAAAGTTCAGAACTCAGTATATTACTTTTAAATTCCCATATACCTTTGTCATTCTTTGTCAGATTCTCCGTTCCGGGCACATCAAAGTCGCCATAGGGAGTTTTCATCTTTCTCGTAGGAAGGAAATCTCCTGTTATCTGTACTGTTTGTGCATTAGGGGCTAACAATCTGAAAGTCACTGTATTGTCATTATTAATCTCTGGCGAAACGATCTGTGACCCGCCCCAAAGAGCTTGCTGTGCATGCACTGCTATTGTTATAAACAGTACTGCAAAAAGAAATGTTATTTTTCTCATTTTTGATATAATTTATTTATTGTAATGTTCCTGTATATTGCACGTATATTGCACCGCAATCCGCAGTGATTGTATAGTTTGCTCCATCTTGTACCACTGTAACAGTTCCCGAGGTAAGATAAGTAACCGTCGTATTTCCACTGGAATCTAACGAGTAATAACATGAACCAGCATTGTATTTATAACCGTTATAGTTACCCTCATATCCTTCAACAAATGTTCCGGTAGTGGTAGACCCGTTACTTACCGGGATGTATGTTCCTATCGCCAAAGAAGTGGAATTACAAATAAAATCAATAGAAACATATTCACCTGTTCCTTGAATATAATTCCCCCACATGGAAGACATAACCGACAGACCTTCTGTTCCAAATTTGATATTTACATTATAGCCACTTGTTAAAGCTGTTGTAGTGATTCCCAGAAATTTAATCAGAGCCTTTGGTTCAGGTTTCGTATATACTATATTGCCTGAGAAGTGAGGACGTATCACAGAGCCGTCTTTCATCATAAAGACGCCATCAATAGTATATGTGTCGCCCGATTTGGCGACAGTGATACTTCCAGAAGATATTGTTCCATTTGATATACTGGTATTTTCTGCTATAAAATTACCTATGTTTGCTTCACTTGTTGTGTTTGCCATCGTATATGTTCTGGCTTCAAGATACCACGTTTTACTGCAGACGAACTGAACTGTCATAGATTCTCCGTCTCCTGTAAGAGTCAGATTATATATATGTTGGGTGTTAGCAGAATTAAGTGAGTCGCTCTTTGAACTCACAGTAGATAAAGTCACATCCTGAGGTATCGGATATTTTCCTGTAAGATCATCTATCGCGTCACTCTGTCCGCATGAACAGAATAACAGTACAGCAAAAAATATAATTATATTATTAATTTGTTTTTTCATAATTGTTGTTTTATTATGGTTATTACCAACCTGGGTTCTGAACTATGTTATTATTTAATTCGATCTCTGTAGCAGGATAAGGAAGTAGAGCATTGCGGTCTTTGTATCCATATTTACCTTCGGTATTGTAGCTTTGATAAGTTACATTGCCATTTGAATCGATTGTAGGACAATTCTCTCCCTGATTTCCCAAGTATTTTGAAGCTAGTCCCCATCTTACGAGATCTTGATATCTTACACATTCAAAACATAATTCGAGTCTCTTTTCACTTATAATATCATCAAGGGTGACATTGCTTTTAGACACTAATTTGGCTCTCGTCCTTACCTCATTCAGATATTTGTCAGCTTTACTTTGGTTCCCAGCTTCCAGATTAGCTTCTGCAGCTAGTAACAACACTTCGGAATATCTCATCCATCTCACATTGTTGATGTCTGCATATCCATATCCTTCCGCAGGAATCTCCCCAGAACGTATGCGAGTCTTCCATGCAAAGTATCCCTCATTTATCATGGTCTTGCCCGAAATCATGACATTGCCGCGATCCTTCATCTGTTCGAAAGTTTTTATGGACAAATTCAGGCGGTAACCATTGGTTCCTTCTTCAGAAACGAAGGATTCATAAAGGGACTTACGCGGTGCACAAAATCCCCATCCAGTAGAATACAGTCCACTTTCGATACTCGCAAATCTGTCGGTACGTATACCTACCATTAGCGCATACATAGTAAAATTATCGAATACATTCGATGAGTCAAATATACGATTGCTTTCAAACATACTCTCACAATTGTTTTTATTATCATAAGAAAGAATGTCATCATACTCTCCTTCATACAAACCGTATTTACCGGAATTGATCACATTATCAAATTGCTCCACAGCCTTATCCCATTTCTTTTCCCATACGTAAGACTTTCCGAGCAATGCTTGTGCAAACTGTTTTGTGACACGATAATTCGTATTGTCTTCTTTACTTGATTTTTCTGTGAGATATCCTGATTCGATAGCAGTTGCAAGGTCTTGCTCTATTAAAGACCACAAGGCCTCTGTAGAACCATTTGGTTGAGAATATTCAGAACTTGATAGCTCATGGTCTACAATAGGAGGATTACCCCATAATGTAGTTAGTTCAAAGTAAGACCATGCCCTGAGGACACGAGCTTCCGCCAACATCTGTTTCTGATAATCCGTATCGCCTTTGATATGTCCAAGAGCTACATTTGTTCCGTAGATTATCTGATAGAAAGATTTAAAGCAACTTTCTATAAAATCTTGATTAGAATCAAAAGTGAACTCATTGACGCCGCTCAAGTCGGCATTGTCAGTACGCGAACCTCCTCCAGCCCAATAATCATCAGACAGAAGATTAAGCAGTAACTTGTAATTGTATTCCATTCCTCGCATTGTACTGTAAACAGAAGTTAGAGCCGACTCAGCATCCGCATCGGTCTTGTAATAAGTATCATACGATAAGACACCGTGCTCCTGAATGTCAAGTTTGTCTTCACAACTGCATAAGAATAAGACACAGATAGCAATAGTGCTAAATATTATTGATTTCGTCTTCATAATAATTTATTTCTTTAATTAATTAGAATGTTATGCTGATACCTACTACGGCCTTCTTAGATGTAGGATAACTGCCTTTGTCGACACCAAGAGAACTACCGACTCCTGTTACTTCCGGATCGAATCCATCATAACTGGTAAAAGTAAAGAAATCTTCCAGAGAACCGTAAATACGCATATTGCTTATTGCTATCTTCTTCAAGAAGCTCTTAGGTAAAGTATATCCGAGCTGAATCTGCTTGATTTTAAAATAAGAACCATCATGAACGCTGGCACTGGATGTGAAATATTTAGCCATGTCCGTAGCTCCTGCTCTAGGCTGAGTCCCATCTGTATTTGTGGTAGTCCATCTGTCTTCCACGTCAACCAACAGTTTGTTTACCATATAATCGGAGCGGTCAAGACATCTATATATATCATTACCATGAGATCCTGTACCGAAGATAATAAAATCAAACCCTTTCCATGCTGCATTTAGTGTTATACCATAATTGAAATCTGGTATACCAGAACCCAAGTCAGTCTTATCACTGTCACCTATCTGACCGTCGCCGTTAAGGTCTTCGAATGTAGGTTCGCCTGTAGCACTGTCTATACCGGTAAATTTATATCCGTAGAAGTGCCATGCGGGATAGTCTTTTTCGAATCTTGTTATTGCTCCATAAGTGTGGAAGGTGGCACCATTGATGGCATCGAGCGACTCATGTATTTTTGTGACCTTATTCTTTATCGTCGCCAGATTTGCCCTTACACCGTAAGAGAACTCTCCTATACGATCTTGCCATCCAAGTTCAAATTCAAGACCTTTATTTGTAACCTCGCCGGCATTTACCGGCGAAGCTGTATTACCGACAATAGTAGATGGTGTGATACCCGTTACGATAAGATCTTTCGTCTTTTTGTTATAGTAGTCGAAAGTGAACGATAGACGGTTGTTCAGAAATCTTGAATCAAACCCGAGGTCGAGTTGTTCGGATGTTTCCCATTTCAGATTTTCATTACCTGTTGAAGATGGTTTATAACCATTTGAATATACAACAGCATCTGAAAAGGGATAAGAACCAGAAGATGCTATGACGTTAGAATACAGATAACTGCCCAATGATGCGGTAGAACCATTCTGTCCCCAACTTAGTCTGAGTTTCAACTGTGACAACCAGTCTTTTGTACTTTCCATAAATTTTTCCTGACTGGCGACCCATCCAAGTGAGAATGCCGGAAAATACCCCCATCGTTTGTTTTTCGGTAGTACTGATAAGTCGGCGGCATCAGCACGAAGAGAGAACTGCGCCAAATATTTGTCTTCATAACTGTAATTCATACGACCGAAATATGACAATTTTCTTGTGTAAATGGCTTCTCCGCCCGAAACCGATTTAGTTGATGAACTAGTAGCATACGCAAAGTAATAAAAAAGGGGATCGTCTTTCTTTACGCCAAGATCTGTATCAGAGCCTGTCGTAGAACCACTTACACCGAATGTCCTATTCTCGATATATGAAGTACCCAACATCGCTGTCACATTGTGTTTACCTATAATGAAATTATAATTGACAAAATTTTCCAATTGCCAGTATCTTGGGGAACTGTCTGATGCACTTATTGACATGAAGTTCTGTTTAGCCTGACTGTTTGCATAATAATCATTTGTATATCCGTAACTTTCAGCAGACGAGAAACGATAACTAATTCGTGATGTAAAAACAAAGCCCTTAAATGGCCTGAAGTTGAGTGCTGTACTTCCGTTAAAGTTAAATCCCGTACTTTTGGAATAAGATCTGTCACGCATAATAAGCGGATTCACATTTTCACTTGTTACGAAAGGAGAAACCCCATAGTAATTGCCCTGACCATCGGATAACAAGTCGGCATAACTTAAATTATTTAATATGGAGGTCATGTTATCTGGCATATTGTCAACGGTATACGTTGGACTTGTCATCGGATCGAGCTGAAGCACAGAAAGAAGTAAACTACCATATTCAGATCCTTCACTTATCGTTCTTGAACTATATGATTCCAACTGATTGTTTGTTGTAAGTTGTAACCAAGGTTTAATGTAGTAGTCTGCATTTAACATACCGGTAATACGTTTGTAAACATCACTATTACCAGTTACCATTCCGTTATCATTGAGGAAAGTTAGCGATGTATAAATAGATCCTTTGGCATCACCTTTTTGGAATGTAACATTGTGTCGGGTCATGGACGAATTCTCGAAAGCCACATCAGCCCAGTCCGTATTTGTCTTACCATCCCAGTACTTATATACATTATTGATATCCATTAAACCTGCTTCTGTAAAATAATCAATAAACTGTTCTGAATTCAATACCTTCGGTACTTTGTTTAGACTTTGTGACGCATATTGGAACTCATACGTTATTTTACCGTCGCCCTTACCTTTTTTGGTCGTTATAAGTACGACGCCATTACCTGCCTGCGCTCCGTATATAGCTGCTGAAGATGCATCCTTCAAAACTTCCATGCTCTCAATATCGTTTGGATCTATACCGCCGATATCACTGGCCAGACGACCATCGACAACGTACAGAGGATCGCTGCTGCCATTGCTGCTTATACCTCTGATCCTAATACTTGGCGAAGCCCCTGGACGGGCAGACGAAGAAAAGACTTCCACGCCAGAGGTTTTACCCTGTAAAGCCTGTTCTGGACGAGTAATCGTACGATTTGTCATATCTTCACTTTTTACTTGTGACACAGCTCCAGTTAAAGAGCTCTTCTTTTGTACTCCATATCCTACGACGACCACCTCATCAAGTAGTTTCTCGTTTTCAAACAGTGTAACTACTACTTTATCTGTATTGACTTTAACTGTCGTCGTTTTGTATCCTACATAAGAGATTTGCAATTCAGCACCGCGTGTTACAGTAAGGTTAAAGTTACCATCAAAGTCGGTGATAGTTCCGCCAGATGTTCCAACTTCTTTTATCGTAACACCGATCATCGGTTCCTTGTTCTTGTCCATAACAGTTCCTTTCACAGAAATTTTATTTTGCGCAAAGAGCGATGGAATACATAATAGGAAGAAAAGAGTAAATATAATCACCTTTTTCAATCCTTCATTTTTTAATTTTTTGTTCTTCATATAAAATAGGTTTATAATATTAGTCAAATAAACAGTTGCAAAGTTAGCTTACTCTTTCTTGAGTTATTTTCTTATTTGTTTTAAATGTTTTCCGTCGTAGAGACAAAGTGTTTTCCTATTTGTTCAAATTGTTTTCGAATTATTCAGTTTATGCTAAAAAACACAAAATAATTGATTGCTATTCTAAAACTTATAGATATATTTGCATTAAAAGAATTAAATTGATGAAATCTAAGAAACAATATCTATTGTTCACGGTTTTTATTTTCTTGCTTTTTTCGTGCAACAATAACAGCAAGAATTTGAATAAATCGGAATGGCGAAAAATTTCGTCTGAAATATCCAATCAGCATATAACATCATTTGCCGAGGATAAGTTCGGACAAATCTGGATAGGGACTTCTCGTGGAGTAAACAAATTTGTAGGCAATCAATATTATCAATATTTTTATAATCAGGAAGACAGTTTAAGTATTCCAGACAATCAAATCAGATGTTTGTTCCTTGATTCTAAAAAAAGAATCTGGATAGGGACCTGTTCGGGAATCTGTTATCAAACAGACAAGGATGATTTCAAACGTGTTGTCATCGACGGTCCAAACATTAATGCCATGCAGATATGTGAGAGCGGAAGAGGTAACATATATATTAATATGGTCACGCATGTATGTGTATATGATTCCTTGGCCAACCGTTTCGTTCTCGCCATTCCTAATTTTAATATGAACAAAGAATATTATACATATCTCTGTGCGGATAAGGTGGGAAATCTTTGGGGAATAGGTGCAACGCATATATCGGCTTACAAAGCAGGGAATTATTCCATGATTTATAAGAAAGAATTTAAATTCATATCAAGTGCCGTTATGGATAATGATTCTCAGATGTGGATTGTCTCTGATAGAAGACTTCAACTTTTTGATACAAGTACGATGCGATTCGTCAAGTTGCCTGAAGCCATATCGGGCAATTCATTACTGATGTCATCTATGATATATAGCATTCTGAACATGAGTAAAACATCCATCTTGCTGTATACATCCAAGGGCTTTTTCGAATACGATTTCAAACAGCGCGTTATAAAGATACCTTTTGATGTTGATTTCCTCGATAAGATAAATTCGGATATAACTTCGATGTATGTCGATTCGCAGAAAAATTTGTGGATAGGAACATCCGATCAGTCATATTTTGTCAAATACAAATATAAGAATATGTTTAATGACGACATCCATGTCATGTTTGCATTGTTCCATAAATCTGTGACCAGTCTCGCATCTGACCATGATGGTGGTTTTTGGGCTTCTACAGCCCATAATGGTGTCTTTTATTATAGTAGGAATCAAAGGATTATCAAGAATGTAAATATTCCATTCATTAAGTCTCAGGAGCGAGTCGTCAAAATAAATATCGATGCAGAATACAATTTATGGCTGTTAACATCAAGTGGTTTAGCATATAAGTGTACAGGGTACAATGGTAACATTTCATTAAAAAAAGCATATCGTTTATCAATAGCTCCATATAATATTTTCGAAAATGCTGATGGGACTTATTTCGTTGTCGGATATTCTAATGTATTGCTTTATCTCAAACCTGGCGAAGATGAATTTTCAAAGTACACTTTCGATAAAAGTAAGTTTAGCTTTATTACAAGTATTTTCTCATACAAAGGAGGATTATTGGTGAGCGCGTTTGATGAGGACATCAAGGTCATTGACCCTAAAACATTTAAAGTAAAAAAAACATTTCCTTTCAGAAAATATGTGAGACATTCAAAGATAATACCCAACTGTGTTACTCCTGACAGTCGCGGAGACATATGGATAGGGACTATCGGTAACGGTCTATTCCGTCTGCATAACAATATGATAAGTCCAATAGAAGGGATATCATGTGCTGATATTTCGAGTATAGAAGAAGGTTCCGATGGCAATATGTGGATAAGCACCCTTAATGGATTGTGTAAATACGACCGCAGGACGGGTAACATCGTGGAATATTTCGTAGATGACGGCATTGGCGGTAATCAATTCAACGACCGCAGTTCATCTGTGACATCAGAAGGAATGCTAGTATTCGGAGGAACGCATGGCGTAACTTATTTTAATCCTCGTTATTCGTCGAAACACAGAAAGATTGATGTATTATTCGAAAGCCTTAAGATTTACGACGAAGATATCAGACCAGATCAAGATAAGTGTATAAAACAGTCGTTGAATTATAATCCTGACATATATCTTAATTACAAACAACGCAGTTTCTCTATTTCTTTTGCAGCCTTGGACTATGGAGAATTTTCAAATGTCCAGTACTATTACAAGATAGAAGGATACGACAAATACTGGATTAAATCAGGAAGCGACCATGTGGCCATATATTCCAATCTTCCATCTGGCAATTACATTTTCAAGGTGAAAATAACAAGCAATGACGTTAACAATGTGATTGGCAGTAAATCAATAAGAATTCATGTTATACGTGCACCATGGCTGCAATGGTGGGCTATCACGATTTATGTATTATTAGTATCATTGACTGCTGCTTATGTTATAAACATCAGCAAACGAATACGTATCCAGAAAGAAATAGCCAAACGGGAAAAGAGAGAAAAGGAGGCCGAATGGGAAACGAATCAGATGAATATGCGCTTTTTCTCTAATGTTTCTCATGAATTCAGAACACCTCTTACTATGATACTCGGTCCGATATCCTCTTTGTCAAACGACAAAAGAATAACAGGCGATCAAAAGCATCTGCTCTCTATTGTGCAAAGGTCTGTAGACAGAATGCTGAAATTGGTAAACAGGTTACTTCAATTCCAGAAACTTGAGAGCGATGTAATCAGGGTAGAAGTGTCTTATGGCGACATTGTCCGCAGAATAAATGATGTTATTGCCATATTTAAAATTAATGCGGAAGAAAAAGGCATAGAACTTAGTACCGTTGGACTTGAGGATAAATACGATGTATGGTTTGATGGCGACAAGGTGGAAACAATAATTAGCAATTTTCTCTCTAATGCAATGAAATTCACCCCATCTGGAGGAGAAATCATAGTATCATTCGACGTTGAATCCAACCAAATGAAAATTTCCGTTTCCGATACTGGACCTGGTATTCCTGAGGATAAAAAGAAAGATATCTTCAAGCGTTATTATCAAATAGAAAATTCTCAAACGATACTCAACTGGGGGACAGGCATCGGTCTCTATTATTCGCAACGTCTTGCTGAGATACACCACGGAAGGATATCTGTGGATAACAATTCTGACGGAGGGGCTGTTTTCACACTTATTCTTCCTATAAATGGAAATGAATATCTTGATTGCGAGAAAGCTGTATCTGCTCCATTGAAACAATCAATGCATATTGAAGAAAAGGATCTGGAACAAAACGAGGAAGATGCCGAAGGCATCAATGCCGCTACTGTACTGGTTGTTGATGATGATGTAGATATAGCAAACTATATGAAAGATTTTTTGTCTTCTACATATAAAATCGAAGTCAGATTCAATGCCAAAAGTGCGTATATGTCATTAGACGAAATAAACCCAGATATAATTATCAGTGACGTTCTTATGCCTGATGTTGATGGATTCCAGTTTTGCAGAATGATAAAACAAAACATATCGTATAGTCACATTCCTGTTATATTACTTACAGCGAAGACGCTTGTTGACGATCAGATCAGGGGATTACACGACGGTGCTAATGCTTATGTTACCAAGCCTTTCGATCCGCAATATTTGTTGGCTCTTATACAGTCGCTCTTGCGTAATCAGGAAAATTTGCGGCACGCTCTTGAACATTCCACCAAGGCTGAAGGTATCGATACGAATATAATATCCGGCTCTGATTCCTCATTTATGCGTGAATTGTATTCATTGATGGACAAAGGTTTGTCTGACAGTGAACTCAATATAAACCGCATTATTGAAGGGCTGCATATATCTAGGACAAAGTTCTATTATAAGATGAAAGGTCTCACGGGTATGTCACCAAATGAATTTTTTAAGGCTTATAAACTGAATAGGGCTGCTGAACTTATCAACGAGGGTAAACATAACATATCTGAGATTGCCGACATAACCGGATTTAGCACACTGAGTCATTTCTCTGTAAGTTTCAAGAAATATTTTGGCGTACCACCTAGTGATTACAAACAATAATTTGGTTTCCGCTCCGCCTAACATTGAACAAATCCCCGTCGAGCGAGAAATATCTCCTTTAAGGAACTGTCGGCCTTTTTGATTTGTTAGTATAGAACTTCATTGAACAGCTATGAAACTCATTAATTATAACTAGAACGAACACTATCAATTAATTAATTCTACGTAAAGAGATCCTCGACGTATATTATACTTGAATTTTATACTTGCCAGAAAATTGTCTACAACATTTGCAAAAGTGCAAAAGATAAATTATATCCATGCCGGGAAGATCGTAGCAGACCAAGGAGTTAGTGCTTAAAAAATAGAAAAGGACATCACCACTAAATTTCTCATAATACAATAGATTATTAGCCACTCTTTCCCTTCCCCACTATTTTTTTCGTTTTTGCCTCCACACTCCACTGACAAAAAATCAGCTTTGTATTCATCTGATATAGATATATTTGAAAGGTGTGGAGGCAAATCCGGTTGCTTCCACACTGCTTCCACACCGAAAATTCAAATAATATTTGACATTTTTCATTTCTACCACTTTCCAATGATAAACCGTGGTCCACTTTTAAGTTGGAATTTATAAAATTGCGCGTCGTGCGAGAAAAATTGCGCACTGCTGAAAAAAATTATCTTTGAAGAATAAAAAAATTCCCTTCAAGGAAAATCATCTCGCACGACGTGGAAATGGCAGATACCAACTTAACCTTCTGTTATCACGGTGCCTTTTTTGAAATTCACCGCTTTTGAGCTGCAATTCCACCAATCTTGAAGAATATTTAGGCCTAAAAATGCTTCAAAACTAGTGGGATTGTTCTTCATCCCCACCGTTTTCGGACAAAATTTAGGCCTGAATTTTGTATAAATCCATCGATTTGAGTCTCTCAACCAGCCGATTCGCACGACAGGACATACGATTTGTGTGACGTTTGTGCGTGGTTTTGTTACATTTGCGGCCGCTATTTCCGACCATTAACATGTTGGTTGTCAGTGGTTTAATCTTTTCTGAGACGTTGTGATGTTTTTATTTTGATTTTTAAACCGTAGGCAAAAAATTAATATATCTGAATACACTTATATTATTTATTGGGGGTTTCTGTTTCTTCATGCAAAGATAATAAAAATTATTGAGATTTCCAAATTAGTTGGGGCATATTAATTTCCCCGTCGTGCGAGAAAAATTGCGCACTGCGGAAAAAAATTATCTTTGAAGGGAAAATAATTTCCCTTCAAAGATAATGAGATACGTGGCAAAGTTAACTATTATATTGGATTAAAACAATTATTTTATGTATTTCGTCAGTTGTTCTTTGTTCATCAGGTAAATGTCCTCTTGAAGTACTTTGCCTTTCTGATCGATAAGTACGCCGTGGGGGATGGCTGTGAAGTTAAAGATATGCTGAAAAAGCATCCATTCGTCATGGCTGATATAAATATGTTCACCGGGAATTTGATTCTCTCCCATCCATTTCTCGGCATCGGTACGGGTGGAATTATTTCCATCGTATACATAAAGGAACCGGACAGGTTGTTCTTTGAGGTCTTTTGCCATCTCTCGCTGTTGAAGCATTCCCTGGCGACAAGGTCCGCATCCCATATCCCAGAAATCCATGTAAAGCAAATTGCCACGATAGGGCTTGATGATTTTGTCGAGCAGGGCACGATGCTCCGGTGAAAGAGCGTCCTCGTTTTTGGTAGAGCCTTCCGTCTTTCGGATAGTCTCGCGATATAAAGTCATTAACCGATGGCTGATTTCGGGATAAGTAATGGTTGTCAGTATGTCTGCCAGTTGAAAAGTAAGGCTATGTAGATTAATATTCATCGGACTCTTATTGCCGAATTTGTCTACATCGGGATCTTCACGTTTCTGGAGTTCTTGCATAAATCCGGATAGTAGTCTTGACATCCTCACTTGAGACATGAAGCATCTGCCGAATCCATAATGTTTCTGGTTGTAGTCATCACAAGACATCAAATTCTCTACATCAGTCGCCCGCCAGTAATTCTCAAATAGCGGGGTAAATTCCAGTCTGTTGAAGAATACCCAGTCAGAGAAAGTGCTGAGCATCAATGGGCAGTCGAAAAGCAAGTCTGCCACAGACTCCAGTCCGGCATAGAACTTTTGGGCATCAAGAGGGACGAACGTAGAATCTTCCCTATAAATCATTTTCCCCGTGGAATCTCTTTCTGTTATGTATTGTTTTGCGTTGTATCCGCTGTACAATTCTGTTAGCTGTTCCATGATATTGGCTCGTGCGCTGGCGGCAATCACCTCCTTGCCATAGGGCGACAGGGGCGAGTCTTCGAATATCTTGTCCATATAGTCTTTATTGCATACCTGTCGCAGCCTTTCCATCAGTTCTCCACGATAAACCATTACACTATCAGAGCCACCAGCAACAGATGCCTCCATTTTCTTATAGTCGAACTTTACATTCAACTTCTTTTCCAGAGACTCCCATAACAGGCTAATCATGGCACTCTCGCCATTCGAGCGATAGGCCATATATCGAGGTTTCCTGTAAGGCGTTACCTCCATATCGATATAGATGTCAAGCGTGTCACCAGACTCTATATAAATAGGTGCATTGTGGATCAAATGAGCAGTATGGGCATAACTCAGCGGAAAGGAAAACTCGAAAGTGCCGTCTTTTCCGATGTTTGTATAAAGGTTCTTTTCTTGCCTTGTCATGTTTTCATGTAGAATCAGGCTGACGGATGTCATGCCCAACTCCGGAATATAGTGTACCAAATGTCCGCGTATCATGGTCGGTCGTTCTACGAAGTCCATATTCTTATGAAGTCCCATCGTCCAAGGTTTCTTATTTGCAGGAAGATTCTGATAATATTCCGCCGTCATGGTCCGTGGATCAATCTCGCCCTTACGTAATTTCACTTTTTTAGTTTTCTTTGACGAGGTCAAATGGATGCCATATAAATTACTCTCGGCTCTATTTCCTATTTCTAAAAAATTCAGTTTGTTAACGTTGGCACCGACAGGTTCAAAGAAGAGCGTACAGGGAACATTCCCGGATTCGGGCATATAAATTAGTTTCCCTATCTCCACCCCTTCTGCTCTACGGAGCATATATTTCTTGTTTGTGGCAGGATCTATGAGAAAGTCGGTCGAATCCACGCGACACCACCAGTTTGGCAGGTTCTGCATTTCACCTTTTACTACCGTAGCATCCTTGTCAAGTCTGATTTCGTCTATGTGAAACCAAGAAGGGGTATAATCTACTTCGGGATTTTTAATCACTCTCTGAGCCATTGCCGTCCCGATGACCATCATCAGGAACACAAATAACGTTGCGGTTCTTTTCATATTAAATGTTTTTCTTTTGTATTTTGATCGCGCAAAGTTACATAAAACTATCAATATTGGCTGCCAATGATGTTACATATACTTTTCTTGTTATATCATATCAAGAAGCCATCGGTCTTTTTTGCCCCTGAAATATTTATAATATGCCTGTCTGCCTGTCTTCATTCCTAAGTTCCTTATGGATATCGCGGTATTTCCGGCCCTGATTAAACTTCCAAGAAAAGTTTACAGACACCATATTACCAAAGTCTTTGCCATAAAGAGTCGTCTTCTTCTGAATATACTCATTCACGAGTTCGGCATAGTTCATCTTCGGATTATGTTGGAAAGGGTGCTGCCAGTAAAGAGAGAATGCGCAGTTACCTATATGGTAAGTACAGGTAAAATATGTGGCAGCACCCTGTTGATTCCATGTTTCACCTTCCATAAACTTCCAGCCATTGTCAGCATAGGCATAAAAGCTCCATTTGCCTAACGTGGCCTGAATACTGCCGCTATAATTAAAAGAGGTAAGATAATGGGAATAGGTATCCCCTTGATTGATAAAACGGCCAAGGGTGGCACTCAGAGAACAGGATAGTACATCGGGGATAATATCCCAATTGGTGTCATTCCCTACATATAAGAGTTTGATACCCTGCTGTATCTTCTGCGTATAATAGAATTGATTGTCGGCTGTACGGGAATAACTCGCCATATTACATTGTGGGTCTGTTCTGTACTCAGAAAATAATTCCGAAGTGAAGCGCGGCATGGTATAAGAGAGTTTCAGTTGATGTCTCGTCACTTTGTTGGGCGTGATATCTGGATTACCTACTGTCCATTCCATCGAGTTTTGACGGATTTTGGTATCGCTTATCATGGCTATCTGCGATATATGTTGGGATATTTCCAACGAGTAACAGAGATTCAGCGATGGAAGTATCTCATACGTCAGTGTACCTTTGGGACGGAACAACCAAAAGCTGAAATGATGGTCGCCCTGCCGATAATGCTCGGTGCTGACACCAAGGCCTGCCACATAGCCCAACTTGCGCCACTTTCCCTTCATTTCGCCGAACAGATAGAGACTCTGATTATGCAGTTCATTCAGTGAACTGACGTCGCCTGTGTATTCATTGCACGTATATTTCAGTTTGTGCTGAAGACCGAAAGAAAGCGTGAAGGGGCTCAGCCTGTTTTCATATATAGCTTCCGACAGGATAGACCACGTATGACCGTCCACCCAATAAGTATAATCACCGCCTTCATTGTTGTAACTGTACTGATTGGTAGCGATGGATGTGCCCACTACATTGGCTGTGAGTGACTGATGAAGCCCCAATTGGTGATAGAAATAAATGTCCAGTACAGGTGAGAAGTCTTTACTATGTTCACGTTTGGACGACAGAGATTCCTGCGCCCCGTCTATGAGTCGGCTGTCATGATAATCACCAGGAGTGCGAGACAGGTCTGCGGAAAGCGTAGTCTGAAAGATATAAGAGGCGGAATCAGCCAGATTATATTTCAGTTCCAGATTGTGGCTGATGGAATGATTGCGTGAACGAAGGTCATCCCTGAGTATCTGATGATGCGTACCGTCTTGTAACAGATAGTCGGCTTCCTCGGTATATTGATTGCCTTTGAAGTCTGTATAAGAGAGGTTGTAAGTAAGTCCTGTCTCCGATTTACTGTGATTCCATCTGGCATATACCTCATCATTGCCATGACAGGCTGTCACTGCATGGGTGAGATCAGCACCTACGATATAGCCATCCTGTGAATGTGAAGTTCTGATATTGATTACATAAGCGATACCTTCGCCATATTTTACGCCTGGATTGTCGATGAATTCGATGTTCTTTATCGTTTTAGGGTCTAATGACAACAAATCACTTTTGGACACGATAGTCCCATTGAGTCGAATCTGCACGGTTCCCTGACTACCTAACGCCGTGATTGTGTGCATCACCTCATCCACACGGATGGATGGCAATGTCAGTTTGGCCAGAAGACTGTAACCATTGATTGATGCCTGCTGCTGCGCGGCTGACGGGATAATCAGTTTCCCGTCTGCCTTCTGAATGACTCGGGCAGCATTCACTGTCACTTCCTGTAGTTTTACCTCTTTCTCTTTTTGGGCTGACAGAGAGAGGCACTCCATTGTCAACCATAATATTAAAGTTACTTGTTTCATCTTTACACTCGTTTGAATAACGGTGCAAAGGTAAAATCAACAAATAAGAATCACAAAAAAAGAGTCTGACATCTGTCTGACATTTCCTATTCAGAGAAAAACAGAGACTAGGAAAACGGATTCAGTCATTCCGTTGCAGTTGATAATCCTTTCCTCGTACTGAAACGATTTTCAGATTTCCGTTAGCCTCTATGACGGGTTTAAGGCGTTTCACCAGTGTATATAAGGTATCACGGGCATCTGGCTTCTTTGGCCAGAGGGCATCACATATTTCCTGTTTTGTCAACTGATGATTCTGTTTACAGAAAAAGAGACAGAGCAACTGCTGCTGCATCTGTGTAAGTTTCACAGGTTGATGCTTCTGATTGTAGAAGCACTGGTGAGCCTCATCCAACATCAATTCGCCAAAAACGACCATTCCATCGTGATGTTTTTTAAAATACCCCAAAGACAAGATTGCCCACAGTGTGGCAAGGAATGAGAAGGAGATAGGCAGCCGCTGATCTGACAAAGCGAAGACAGAAGCCACAGAACAGTTGGCAAAACTCTGGAACTCCATCGTCTTACTATGCCCCTTCCATCGCATACGGTCACTGCGCAATCCCGTGTTCTTATCATCCATCGCATAATAGACAATGGAACTTTCACGCAAAGCCTCAATTTTCAGATGACTGCGATAGTCCTGTATTGTATCTGGGGTAATCCATCCCTCCTGCTTAGCAGCCAGCGTCTGAGCCAAAGCCTGGTTCATGTCTTGAACGATGCACTGCTCGGTGCTACAATAACTATGCAGACAGGAAACTGCTGCACAGCCCAGAAATATCAGAAATAATACTAATGAATGATATGGTTTCATACAATTACAATTTTCAGGGGATTGTCAAAACATCAGAGACAGCCTATTGAATATAAAGGCACATTGGTCATCCATTCTTCCTGATGATATGGTCTTAAGGATACTCTGTAGGTAAGTCCCTGCATGACAATATACTTTGTTTCTATTTTTCTGCAAAAATATCAATAAATGTAGAATTACACACTTTTATCACGATAAAAATGTAAAAAATCACACTTTTATCAGCAATCTATGCGTTTGCAGTGAGAAGAAACGGTATAAACCTAGTCTATATTAGTACCACACCTTCCTGTTTCATTCCGTCCATCATGATTTTCAGGGGCTTATCAAAACGTACGTGGCGCACATATTTGGTCTCTTCTATCGCCGGCATGGCATCAAGCAGTGATTTCTGGAATACGCCATCTCCTGTATAGGTATTGACCGTGAAGTAGCCTACTCCGAAACTGGTGAGATTCTGGAAGAAATGGGTGCCTTGGCTCGGGTCCACATGATAATTCTCCAACCCTACCTCGACAATGACACGGGCGGCACTGATATGGGGCCACTTGACAGGTATGCCCAACCAGTAGTCACTGGACCCCCAACGACCGGGACCTACCAGCACGTAGTTTTTGCCATCGGCAAGAAACTTGCGGTTGATACGTTCTATATCATCGGCGATATAGGGATTGTTCGTTGCAGTGAAATTCTCGTCGGTCTTGACATATACCACATCCACGACATCTTCGCTGATACCATGACCTAATGAATTGTGCGAACGGAGCAGGCACGACTCATCCGGTATGGATGCGAGGTCTTCGTCAAGCACCTGTTTGCTGTCTACGATAGGACGTATCTGAAGCAGATAGAAATCTCCCGTCCTGTCAGCATTGATATTACAGGCGAACTCTATCTCTACGGGACGGCGCATACTCGACGAACCGTAATTCATCGACATCTGTAAGATTTCGGGCAAGGGGAAGACGTCTTGTTGCAATACGCCACAGAATGATATGATCTTACGACCACCATCGTAGAGTCCGTCGCGGATAATCTGGTCGCGGGGATCGAAAGTGCTGGCTATATAGTTGAGAGAACCGTCGGCATCGGCTTCTTTGACCCGGCATTTAGCGATGTTAAAACCATCGTCGACCTTGAAATCGTCACCGATATTTTTCATGTCGAGGGCATAAAACTGGGTTTGTGTCTCTCTGAGGGCTGTCTCCATCTCACTGGTCTGCAGTACCTGGGTTGGATGATACGGACTGACGCGAAGGGTCTGTCCGCCGTCTACGATATACTTGCCGAGGCCAAGGGCCAGACTGGCGATCCCCTCTTCGGCCGTTTCGTCGCCTATGGGGTAATAATTGATGGAACGGAGCACACCACTCATATTGGGATAGTAACGGTCGCCATATTGCTTGCCCACCACCTCTTGCAGGATGACAGCCATTTTCTCTTGATCTATCACATTACTCGTAGCTGTCATATATGCTTTCGAGTCTCGGTAATAGACTGATGCATATACACTCTTGATGGCACTGGAAAGCATACGGAGCATCTCGTACTTGTCTTCGAGATACGGTATCATATAGGTGGAATAGATTCCGGCGAAAGGCTGATAGTGGGAATCTTCGAGCAGACTGCTGGAACGGATGGCTATAGGACTCTTCGTGGCTTCGAAAAAGGTGAAGAAGTCGGCTATGAAGCGGTCGGGCAACTGGGCGCGGAGGAAGTGCTGGAGAATCTCGTCATCGCCGGCATCGCTGAGAGCGATCTGATAAAGATTGTTGTTGTCCATAAACTCATCAAAGATGTCGGTACAGAGTACGACGGTCTTCGGTATGGATACGGTGGCATTCTCAAACTTGTTGAAATCGGGATGACGCTTGATGATATTGTCGAGGAAGGCTAGTCCTCTACCCTTTCCTCCCAATGAACCGTCGCCGATACGGGCGAAATGGGAATAACTGTCGAACTGGTCGCGGCGGAATACTGCCACCACTCCGAGATTCTTCATGTGACGGTATTGTACGATGGCATCGAAGATAATCTGACGGTGGGCATTCACATCCTGCAACTTATGCCACGTGACATTCTTCAGGAATGCCGACACGGGGAAGATGGCACGGGCGCAAAGCCAACGGCTCATGTGATTGCGGGACACGTGGTAGAGCATCGAATCGTTGGGAATATTGAATATATTGTCTTGCAGCTCTTTCAGATTATGTACGCGCATGATCTCTTCGTGGGTATTGGGGTCGCGGAATATGAAGTCGCCGAACCCCATGTGCTCGGAAAGAAGGTTGCGGAGGTCTATGTTCATCTTCTTCGAATTCTTATCGATAAACTTATAACCTTTTTCTTCCGCTTTTGCTCTGTTTCCTGTTTCGGAACTCTGCATAATCAACGGGATATACTCATCCCTGCTGCGAATTTCATCCAGGAGTTTAAAACCTGCATCAGGATTTTTCTCTCCGTTGACCGGGAACCGGCAATCGGAGATTACGCCGAGCGTGTTGTCTTTGTATTTATTAAAGAGACGGAGAGCCTCTTCGTAATTACGGGCAAGGACGACCTTTGGACGGCCACGCATACGGAGGGCGGCTATGTGCGGATTCAGGGCCTCGGTAGCGAAACGCTGACTCTGGGCTAATATGTAATTGTACAGATTGGGCAGTATCGATGAATAGAAACGGATATTATCTTCCACCAGCAATATCATCTGTACACCGGCTTCGCGGATGTCGTGCTCGATGTTCATTTTGTCCTCTATCAACTTGATGATAGACAGGATAAGATTGGTGTTACCCAACCAGCAGAACACGTATTCGAATATTGACAGGTCTTCATTCTCCATCCGTCGGGTAATACCATGCGAGAAAGGGGTGAGTACGACACAAGGAATGTGTGCGAAACTGGCCTTGATAGCCCGAGCCACGGTAAACGCATCGTTATCGGCGTTACCCGGCATACAGATCACAAGGTCGATGCTGGTGGAATTGAGCACACGCGAGGCTTCATCGATGGTACTTACCTGTGTGAAAGTAGGCGGATAACGCAAACCAAGTTCGGTATATTCATTGAAAATCTTTTCGTCTACTCGACCGTCGTCTTCAAGCATGAATGCATCATAAGGATTTGCTACAATCAGAACATTGAAGATACGCCGGGTCATCAGATTGACAAACGATACATCTTTCAGGTAAAAGCTGTTCCACTCCTGGGGTATTATATTTTTCATCTATTATCAGTTGCTTAAATTGCAAAGTTAATGTAAAATTCTGATTAATAGAAGTAAAAAATAGGATTTATGACGGTATCAGTTTGATTTCTCGATTTTTTTTACTTATTTTGCATCGGTAAAATCTAAGAAGTCAACAAATTACAAACAATATATATCAAGATGAAGAAAAATTTAAAGAGGTCTACACTTTGTGTACAGGCTGGATGGGAACCTAAGAATGGCGAATCAAGAGTGCTGCCCATCGTACAGAGTACAACATTCAAATATGACAACAGCGAAGAAATGGCTATGCTGTTCGACCTCAAAAAGGAAGGCTATTTTTATACGAGATTACAAAACCCTACAAATGATGCTGTGGCAAAGAAGATTGCTGCGCTGGAAGGTGGCGTGGGAGCTATGCTTACATCGTCGGGACAGGCTGCCAACTTCTATGCGGTATTCAATATTTGCGAGGCGGGCGACCATATCGTTACTTCAAATGAGATTTACGGAGGTACTTTCAATCTTTTCGGTGTCACACTGAAAAAACTGGGTATCGAATGTACATTCGTCAATCCTGAAAGCAGCGAAGAGGAAATACAGAAGGCTTTCCGACCGAATACGAAAGTGCTGTTCGGCGAGACGATTTCAAACCCTGGATGTAATGTCCTGGATATAGAGAAATTCGCACGCATCGCTCACAAGAATGGTGTGCCTCTGATTGTAGACAATACTTTCGCTACGCCTATCAACTGTCGTCCTTTCGAATGGGGAGCTGATATCGTGACCCACTCTACTACAAAGTATATGGACGGTCATGCTACGTCGGTAGGTGGTGTGGTTGTAGACAGCGGCAACTTCGACTGGGATGCTCATGCTGAAAAGTTCCCAGGACTTTGTACCCCGGACGAATCTTATCACGGACTGACTTATACGAAGGCATTCGGCAAAATGGGATATATGACCAAACTGGTGGCTCAATTGATGCGCGACCTTGGCTCTATACCTAGCCCTCATAATGCTTTCTTACTGAATCTGGGACTCGAGACGCTGCATCTGCGTGTTCCACAGCATTGCAAGAATGCTCAGAAGGTTGCTGAGTTCCTGCATGACGACCCTCGCGTGGCTTGGGTTCATTACTGTGGACTGAAAGACGACAAGTGCTATCAACTGGGACAGAAGTATCTACCCGGCGGCTCTTGCGGCGTGATGGCTTTCGGCCTGAAAGGTGACCGCAACACGGCTATCAAATTCATGGATTCGCTGGAGATGATTGCTATCGTCACTCACGTCGCCGATGCACGTACATGCGTACTGCATCCTGCAAGTCATACACATCGCCAGTTGACAGAAGAACAACTGAAAGCTGCCGGCATCGCACCAGACCTGATCCGCCTGTCGGTCGGTATAGAAGATGTAGATGACATATTGGACGATATCAAGCAGGCTTTAGACAAAATTTAAGTTGATTTTTGACAAATAGTAAGTAAATATATAAAATATCTTCGATTTTTCTTGGTACTTTCAAGTAAAAAGTCTACTTTTGTATTAGTCTAAGTGACAATATGATAGTTTAACATAAAAACATATTACTATGGAAGTTGAGAAAATAATGCAGGCCTTGGAGCAAAAACACCCAGGCGAAGCAGAATATCTGCAGGCAGTAAAAGAAGTACTCATTTCAATCAAGGATGTATATAACCAGCATCCTGAATTTGAAAAAGCCAAGATTATCGAACGTATTGTAGAACCGGAGAGAGTGCTGACCTTCCGTGTGCCTTGGGTAGACGATAAAGGTGAAGTACATGTGAACATCGGGTATCGGGTGCAGTTTAACAGTGCCCTCGGTCCTTACAAAGGTGGATTGCGCTTCCATCCTTCCGTAAATCTCTCGATTCTGAAGTTCTTGGGATTTGAACAGACATTCAAGAATTCTCTTACCACACTGCCCATGGGTGGCGGTAAAGGTGGGTCGGATTTCTCGCTGAAGGGAAAGAGCGACAACGAGGTAATGAGATTCTGCCAGGCTTTTATGACAGAACTGTTCAAGGTTATAGGTCCTGATACTGATGTACCGGCTGGTGATATCGGTGTAGGTGCAAGGGAGGTGGGATATCTCTTTGGCATGTACAAGAAACTGACGCATCAATGGAATGGTGTGATCACAGGAAAAGGACTGGAATGGGGCGGTTCGAGAATAAGACCGGAGGCTACTGGATTCGGTGCCTTGTATTTCGTCAACCAGATGCTACAGACTCACAACATTGACATCAAAGGAAAGACGGTGGCTGTAAGCGGTTTCGGAAATGTGGCATGGGGTGCTGTAACGAAAGCTACCCAACTAGGCGCGAAGGTGATTACGATATCAGGTCCGGATGGTTATATCTATGACCCTGACGGCATTAGCGGAGAGAAAATCGACTATATGCTGGAACTGCGTGCCAGTGGTAATGATGTATGTGCTCCTTATGCGGATGAATTCAAGGGAGCTAAATTTATACCGAACAAACGTCCATGGGAGGTGAAATGTGATATTGCACTTCCATGCGCTACTCAGAATGAACTGAACGGTGATGATGCCGACATACTGCTGGCTAATCATCCTCTGTGTGTAGCAGAGGTCTCTAATATGGGATGTACAGCAGAGGCCGTAGATAAGTTTATCCATGCAGAGCAGTTGTTTGCCCCGGGCAAGGCTGTCAATGCCGGTGGAGTAGCCACTTCTGGACTGGAAATGACACAAAATTCAATCAGATTGAGTTGGAGTGCCGATGAAGTGGACGAAAAGCTGCACCATATTATGCATAGCATACACGAGCAATGTGTAAAATACGGCAGACAGCCGGATGGTTACATTGATTATGTGAAGGGTGCGAACATAGCTGGATTTATGAAAGTAGCCAACGCCATGATGGCGCAGGGCATAGTATAAACTAATAATTTAATATGTGATACATCGATTTTTAATTTTTATTGTGACACTGTTTATGAGCCTTACCTCTTCGCTAGCGCAGCAAAGGGGCAAGGCTACTTTTTATTCTAGCAGGTTGCACGGGACGCGGATGAGCGACGGTTCCAGATATCATAAGGACAGTATGATATGTGCTCACAAGAAATATCCGCTGGGAACTCTTCTTAAGGTGACAAATCCGAAAAACGGGAAGAGTGTTGTCGTCAGAGTTGCTGACAGGGGGCCTTACGGCAGGGGACTCATTATCGATCTTTCTTACAGTGCCGCAAAAGAAATAGGCATTGTATCATCCGGAATAGCGATGGTAGAGGTTGAAGAATACCGTAATATCAGCGTTCCCTTCAAGCCGAACGATGACATAGAAATACCGGAGCTTGATCTTGAGACCACGCATTCGGCAAACAGTTTCCAATCTGAATGGAAAGAGAAATAGGACTATTGTCTTGAGGTAGTGATATTAAACTCTTTTACCTGAGATACTATTTTGTTATTTCCTTGCGCAACAGCTATTCTGAAGGTGGCTGTACCATCCTTAAGTCTGTTATCAGCCTTGACCATTGCCGTATATCTTATTCCTTTACCTGCCGCAATGCTTTCCACATGTATACCTGGAGACACGTAAATATGTCTGTTGCCTGATGTCTCAGTCACCAATGGTTGGACGTCATAAAGTATTTCGGCGGAATTGTTTCTAACCTCAAATATAATCTTGCATTCTTCTCCTGCACTTAATAAACCATCCCTATTGTTATCAACAAACCGGGCATTTCTGATTTCTACCGTAGGATTTATCTTGAAACCTAGATTGTTATTTCCTTCTGTTGCTATTTCTGAAGGCGAAACATTTTGTGGTCTTGACGCACTATACTGTCCGTTATAGGCATCATCGTTATATTCGTATATTCTGTCGTCGCCGCTGTTGGTAGGGTCAAAACCGCTATTGTTGCTGTTGCTCTGTTGATTGTTGTACTGCTGATTATCGTACTGTCGGCTACTATTACGTTGCTGATAAGACTGCTGGTCCTGTTGGCGGTCTTGTTGATATTGCTGGTATTGGTCAGCCTGAGCTTTGTCAGCCGCAGAACCGATAGCGGCACCCACTGCTGCTCCACCGGCCATACCTATAATCGTACCGATGTCACTGCCACGGGGACCGTCATTAATTCCACCTATGGCGGAACCTAATATTGAACCAAGCATCGATCCTGTGTAAGCACCTGATGCCGTATATGAACCGCAACCACTGAAAACGATTGATATTCCTAATAAAATAAATAATGTTTTTTTCATATTGTCTAGTTTTTTATCGCTGCAAATATAAAGGATATAATCGAAAGACGATACAAAATAGTCATATTTTTGTATTTATTTAAACCAGTGAAATATTATAAAACAAAAAGACGTCTCCAATAAATGGAGACGTCTCTATGAACTGATATTGTAATCTACAATTATTCTGCTTTAGGAGCTTCTTCAGCTTTAGCTTCTTCAGCCTTAGGTGCTTCTTCAACCTTTTCAGCTGGTGCCTCTGCCTTAGGTGCTTCTTCTTTAGGAGCCTCTGCAACTGGTGCTTCAGCCTGAGCTTTCTTACCGGCACGACGTGTCTTCTTTGCAGCAGGTTTGCTTGTCTTGGCCATCTTCTCATCAAAGTCTACCAACTCGATGAAGCAAATAGAAGCAGCATCACCCTGACGTGTTCCTAATTTAATAATACGAGTGTATCCACCTGGACGATCAGCCACCTTAGCAGAAACCTCTTTAAAGAGTTCTGTAACAGCAAACTTATCTTGCAGGTTACTGAATACTACACGACGAGAATTCGTAGTGTCTTCTTTAGAACGTGTTATCAGAGGTTCTACATATTTTTTCAAAGCCTTAGCTTTGGCCAAAGTCGTAGTGATTCTTTTGTGCATGATCAGAGATACTGCCATGTTTGCGAGCATTGCATTACGGTGAGATGCAGTACGACCTAGGTGGTTAAATTTCTTATTGTGTCTCATTTGTTTTTAATCTTTATCTAATTTATATTTAGAAATGTCGGTTCCAAATGATAGATTCAGACTCTCGAGCAAATCATCAAGCTCAGTGAGCGATTTCTTACCAAAGTTGCGGAACTTCAAGAGGTCGGTCTTGTTGTACTGAACCAAGTCGCCTAATGTTTCTACATCTGCTGCTTTCAAGCAATTGAGAGCACGTACAGACAGATTCATGTCAACAAGCTTAGTCTTCAACAACTGACGCATGTGAAGAACTTCTTCATCAAATTCCTGATTACCTTCTGTCTCACCAGTCTCGAGAGTTATCTTCTCATCAGAGAATAGCATGAAGTGGTAAATCAAAATCTTTGCAGCCTCTTTCAGCGCATCTTTTGGATTAATGGAACCATCCGTCGTTACTTCAATAACTAGTTTATCATAGTCAGTCTTTTGTTCAACACGGAACGGTTCAACTGAATATTTCACATTACGGATCGGTGTGTAAATAGAATCGATTGGAATTACGTTAGCATCGGTGCAGAACTCACGATTTTCCTCTGAAGGAACATATCCGCGACCTTTGTTAATTGTAAGATCAATCTGCATTGAAGCTTTGACATCTAAATGACAAATCACCATTTCAGGGTTTAACACTTCAAATCCAGTCAGATACTTACCTATATCACCTGCCTTGAATTCCGTAGAATTCTCAACGGTGATACTGACTTTTTCATTCTCGAATTCTTCTACTACTTGCTTGAATCTTACTTGTTTGAGATTCAAGATAATGTTGGTTACATCTTCCTTTACACCAGGTACTGAAGAGAATTCATGCTCTACTCCCGAAATTCGGATAGTATTAATAGCATAACCCTCTAGCGATGAAAGGAGAATACGGCGCAAAGCGTTACCGATGGTAACACCAAAGCCAGGCTCTAAAGGACGAAACTCGAACTTGCCGAACTTGTCATCAGCCTCCAGCATTACTACTTTATCAGGTTTTTGAAATGCTAATATCGCCATTAATTTAATGATTTATTTAGAGTACAACTCAACGATTAATTGTTCCTTTATATTCTCAGGGATGTCAGCGCGCTCTGGCTTGTGCAAGAACTTACCACTCTTAGTGTTTTCGTCCCATTCCATCCAAGGGTACTTGCTGTGATTAAATCCGGCTAAAGCTGATTCAATTACTTCTAATGATTTAGCTTTCTCACGAACTCCTATAATCTGACCTGGTTTAACAGAATAAGAAGGTATTGATACTACTTTCCCATCAACAACGATGTGCTTGTGACCTACCAACTGACGAGCAGCTGCACGTGTAGGAGCAATACCCATACGGAATACAACATTGTCAAGACGGCACTCAAGATTCTGAAGTAAAACTTCACCTGTAATACCATCAGCCTTTGCTGCTTTCGCAAACATGTTACGGAACTGACGCTCAAGAACGCCATAAGTGTATTTAGCCTTCTGCTTCTCTGCCAACATGACACCGTACTCTGATAATTTTCTGCGACGGTTGTTGCCATGCTGTCCAGGAGGGAAGTTCCTTCTGGACAAAACTTTGTCTGCGCCGAATATTGGTTCACCAAAACGACGCGCAATTTTTGATTTCGGTCCTATATATCTTGCCATAATTAAATTATATGCTTAAAATTATTACTATATTAAACTCTTCTTCTCTTTGGAGGACGACATCCATTATGTGGTAACGGAGTTACATCGATAATCTCTGTAACCTCTATTCCTGCACCGTGGATAGCACGGATAGCAGACTCACGACCATTACCTGGACCCTTAACGTATGCCTTTACTTTACGAAGACCGAGATCAAAAGCAATCTTTGCACAGTCCTCTGCTGCCATCTGAGCTGCATAAGGAGTGTTCTTCTTTGAACCACGGAATCCCATTTTACCTGCAGAAGACCAAGAGATGATCTGGCCCTCACTATTTGCTAAAGATACGATAATATTATTGAATGAACTATGAACATGTAACTGTCCGATAGCGTCAACCTTAACGTTTCTTTTCTTTGTTGCTGTTTTCTTTGCCATAACTAATGATTATTTAGTAGCCTTTTTCTTATTAGCAACAGTCTTCTTCTTACCCTTACGTGTACGAGCATTATTCTTTGTGCTCTGTCCGCGAACTGGAAGACCATTACGATGACGAACTCCACGATAACAACCAATATCCATCAGTCGCTTAATGTTCAACTGGATCTCTGAACGGAGATCACCTTCAACTTTGAATTCAGCGCCGATAATTTCACGGATTTTAGCTGCCTGGTCATCAGTCCAATCGCTGACTTTCAGGTCACGGCTTACGCCTGCCTTATCCAATATCTTTGCTGAACTACTTCGACCTATACCATAAATATAAGTCAATGCGATTTCGCCACGCTTGTTCTGGGGCAAATCTACTCCAACAATTCTTATTGCCATATTAAATTAATAAATTAAAATGTTTTTAAAACTCTACTCTTAACCCTGACGCATTTTATACTTAGGGTTCTTTTTGTTGATTACGAATAAACGACCCTTACGACGAACGATTTTGCATTCTGGGGTACGCTTCTTCAATGATGCTCTTGTCTTCATATATCTCTTATTTTATTTGTATCTAAATACTATTCTACCTTTAGATAAATCATAAGGACTCATTTCAACCTTAACCTTATCGCCTGGTAATATTTTGATATAGTGCATCCTCATCTTTCCTGAGATATGCGCTGTTATCTCATGCCCGTTTTCCAGTTCTACACGGAACATCGCATTTGACAATGCTTCAACGATTGTCCCGTCTTGCTCAATAGCGGATTGTTTTGCCATAATTAATATTTAATTCCTTCTATACGTTCAACTTCTTCAAATGAAGATAAAATATACGCTTTGTCTTTTCTTATTGCTATCGTATGCTCAAAATGAGCTGCAGGCTTACCGTCTCTTGTTCTTATAGTCCAACGATCCGGCATCATATATATGGATTTATCACCCATTGTCACCATCGGCTCTATTGCTATACACATACCGGCTTTCAATAACACTCCATTTCCTTTTCTACCATAATTTGGTACTTGAGGATCTTCATGCATCTCCTTGCCTATACCATGTCCTACCAATTCTCTTACGATTCCATATCCTTGGTCTTCGCAGTGTCCTTGGATAGCACTTCCTATGTCGCCAATATGCTTACCTGCCACAGCATTCTCTATACCGATATATAATGACTCTTTTGTAGTCTTCAGCAACTTCTTTTTGTCTTCTGAAACTTCTCCTACACAGAATGTATAACAAGAATCTCCATTAAAACCATCAAGTAGCGTGCCACAGTCTACTGATATGATATCACCTTCTTCAAGTATAGTCTTTTCATCCGGAATTCCATGTACAACTACATCGTTTACAGATGTACAAATACTTGCTGGGAACGGAGCACCGTATGGATTGGGAACTCCTTTGAATGTAGGGACTGCTCTATTATCTCTAATAAATTCATCCGCTATTTTATTCAGCCCTGCTGTTGAAACTCCTGGCTTTATATGCTTTGCCAACTCGCCAAGTGTCTTACCGACGAGTTGGTTAGCTTTATACATCAACTCAATTTCATCTTCTGTTTTCAGAAATATCTGCATTACTAAGAAAATTAATAAGCAGAAACACCTCCTGATTTTCCACGTACATGACCTGAATTTAACAGGCCATCGTAATGGCGCATCAACAAATGACTTTCAATCTGCTGGAGAGTGTCTATAACAACACCGACCAGAATCAGTAATGAAGTTCCTCCAAAGAATTGTGAGAATGCGTCTTGAACATTAAGAAGACCGGCGAATGCAGGCATTATCGCTATGAAAGCGATAAACAGAGAACCAGGGAATGTTATACGAGACATCACTGTATCAATATATTCCGCAGTATCCTTACCCGGTTTTACACCTGGTATGAAACCATTATTACGCTTCATGTCTTCCGCCATCTGCTGTGGATTCAAAGTTATAGCTGTATAGAAATATGTAAATGCAATTATCAAGACTGCAAATATAATATTATACATAAAACTTCTATGATCCATCATCGAACGCATAAACCAACTCGTATTATTACCAGTTGAATATCTCACACATGCAAGAGGTATAAACATCAATGCCTGGGCAAAAATGATAGGCATCACATTAGCAGCAAACAACTTCAGTGGAATATACTGACGTGCACCACCATATTGCTTGTTTCCTACAAGACGCTTTGCATATTGTACAGGGACCTTACGAGTACCTTGAACTAACAATATAGATGCGCATACAACTACGTAAAGAATTATAATCTCAACAATAAACATTACCAATCCACCACCTGTTATAGCTGTGAATCTAGAACTGATTTCTTGTACAAATGCCTGAGGCAAACGAGCTATAATTCCAAGCATAATGATCAATGATATACCGTTACCGACACCTTTATCTGTTATGCGCTCACCTAACCAAAGAATGAACATACTTCCTGCAGCAAGAATAATTGTTGCTGGTATCATAAATACCGACCAAGAAATACCAGAAGCCAAGGCACTAGCAGCCTGCATCTTCAAATTAATCAAATACGACGGTGCCTGGAATAGCAAGATTGCTATTGTAAGAACACGTGTGTACCAATTGATTTTCTTGTGTCCACTTTCTCCTTCACGCTGCATCTTTTGGAAATAAGGTACAGCAACTGCAAGAAGTTGCATTACGATAGAAGCTGAGATGTAAGGCATAATTCCCAATGCAAATATTGATGCGTTAGAAAATGCACCACCGGAGAACATATCCAAAAGTGACATTAAACCGCCAGCAGTCTGGGATTGTAATTTATCCAACATGCTTGGATTGATACCTGGCAATACCACGTATGATCCAAAACGATAAATGGCAGTAAAGAGAAGAGTGATCAATAAACGTTGACGTAAATCTTCAATCTTCCAACAGTTCTTCAGTGTCTCAATAAACTTCTTCATAATATTCTTAGATTATTGTTGCGTTTCCTCCTACAGCCTTGATTGCCTCTTCTGCTGTCTTTGAGAATGCATTTGCTTCTACTTCTATTTTTGCTTTAAGTTCTCCCTGTCCTAAAATCTTAATCAAATCACTATTTTTAGCCATTCCTGCCTCAATGAGAACAGTCTTGTTTATCTTTGTAAGACTCTTAGATTCAGCAAGAGATTGTAGAGTTGAAAGGTTAACAGCCAGGTATTCTCTATGGTTAATGTTTTTGAAACCTGCCTTTGGTACACGACGCTGCAATGGCATCTGACCACCTTCAAATCCAATTTTTCTCTTATAACCTGATCTTGCTTTCGCACCCTTGTGGCCACGTGTTGAAGTGCCACCCAGACCAGAACCAGCACCACGACCAATTCTACGACGAGTACGCGTAGAACCTTCTGCTGGTTTTAAATTATTTAATTTCATAATCGAATCTTTTTAAACGTTTGGATTAATTAATCAATAACGGTTACCAAATGGTGAACCTTTTTTATCATACCACGCATTGTTGGATTATCTTCTACCTCAACAATCTGAGATATCTTATGCAATCCAAGTGCTATAAGCGTACGTTTCTGATCTACAGGAGCATTAACGCGGCTCTTTGTCTGTTTGATTTTAATTGTTGCCATCTTTATTCTCCTTATCCTCTAAATACTTTATCCATACTGATACCACGTGTACCCGCAATTGTGAAAGCATCTCTCATCTGACTTAATGCCAAAATTGTAGCTTTTACAAGATTGTGAGGGTTGGAAGAACCTTTAGATTTTGCTAAAACATCTTTAACTCCAACACTCTCAAGAACGGCACGCATAGCACCTCCTGCAACTACTCCGGTACCGGCAGCAGCTGGCTTAAGAAGAACTTGTGAACCGCCGAAATGAGCTTCCATTTCATGAGGAACAGTTCCTTTAAGTACAGGAATTTTAAAAAGATTCTTTTTGGCTGCCTCTACACCCTTAGCAATTGCTGCTGTTACTTCACCAGCTTTACCAAGACCATATCCGATAACGCCATTTCCATCACCAACAACTACGATAGCTGCAAATGTGAAGGTACGACCACCCTTTGTAACTTTTGTTACACGGTTTATAGCAACCAGTCTGTCTTTTAATTCAACGTCACTATTTACTTTAACTTTGTCCATTGCCATAATCGTTTAAAAATTAAGTCCACCTTTACGCGCTGAATCAGCAAGTTGTTTAACTCTACCATGATAAAGGTAACCATTACGATCGAATACAACTGTAGTGATTCCAGCTTCGATAGCTTTCTTTGCTACAATTTCTCCGACCTTTTCAGCCTGCTGTATCTTTGGCATTGATTCCAAGCCTAAAGATGAGGCAGATGCTAATGTCTTACCATCGAGGTCATTTATTATTTGAACATAAATTTGTTTGTTACTGCGGAACACAGTCATACGAGGACGCTCTACAGTACCATTTACGCTCTTACGAATTCTATATTTAATCTTTATTCGTCTTTCTACTTTCTTTGTTGTCATAATCGTAAATTATTAAAGTTATTTAGCTGCAGCTGTCTTACCAGACTTTCTGCGGATAACTTCGCCTTGGAACAATATACCTTTTCCTTTATAAGGCTCAGGCATACGGAAAGAACGAATTTTTGCACAAATAAGACCTAACAACTGCTTATCGCAACACTCAAGCATAAGAACTGGGTTCTGATTTCTCTCAGATTTGGTTTCCACCTTAACTTCTTTTGGTAATTCAATAAAGATAGGGTGTGTATATCCAAGAGCAAATTCTATAATATTGCCTTGGTTTGATACACGATAACCGACTCCGACCAATTCCAATGTTTTCTTATAACCTTCGCTTACACCAACAACCATATTGTTGATAAGTGAACGGTAAAGACCATGAAATGCTTGTTTCTGCTTCTGATCAACTGAACTCTTTTCATCAATATCAAGTTCTACATGACCATCTGCAATCTTAACTATAATAGACGAATCAACATACTGTGAAAGTTCACCTTTTGGACCTTTTACAGATACCACACCGTCTTTCTGTGTAATAGTAACTCCTGCTGGAATACTAATTGGTAATTTTCCTATTCTAGACATTTTAAATCCTCCAATTAATATACGTAACAAAGAACTTCACCACCTATCTTAAGATCGGCAGCTTCTTTGTTTGTCATTACACCTTTAGATGTAGATATAATCGCTATACCTAATCCATTAATTACTCTCGGCATGTCTTTGTAACCAGTGTACTTACGTAAACCTGGTGTAGACACTCTTTTCAAACACTGGATAGCGTTTGCTTTTGTAGCAGGGTTATACTTCAATGCTACCTTGATAGTTCCCTGTGGGCCATCTTCAATGAACTTATAGTTCAGGATGTAACCCTTCTCGAAGAGGATTTTTGTAATCTCTTTCTTCAAGTTAGAAGCTGGTACTTCTACAACACGGTGATGTGCCATGATTGCATTTCTCAACCTCGTCAGATAATCTGCTATTGGATCTGTCATAAATATAAATGTTTAATTAATCGGGACGACCCCGACAATATTAAAAAAATGATTCTTCAAAATTACCAGCTTGCCTTTTTAACTCCTGGGATAAGACCATTAGATGCCATCTCACGGAACTGAATACGTGAAAGACCGAACTGACGGATATATCCTTTTGGGCGACCTGTTATCTTGCAACGATTGTGCAGACGAATTGGGTTTGCATTACGAGGAATACTCTGAAGTTTACGAGCAGCCTCATATGCTTCAGCTGGATCCTCTGTTGTTGCGATAGTCTTTTTCAATGCTGCGCGTTTTTCTGCGTAACGTGCAACTAACTTTGCACGTTTAACCTCGCGAGCTTTCATTGATTCTTTAGCCATATCTCTTAATCGTTTTTAGCATTTTTGAATGGAAGACCGAATCCCTTTAGAAGAGCATAACCTTCTTCATCAGTATTAGCTGAAGTTACGAAAGTGATGTTCATACCCTGAATGCGATCAACTGTATCGATATTGATTTCTGGGAATATAATCTGTTCTTCTATTCCTAATGTATAGTTTCCTCTACCATCAAACTTACTCTCAATACCTTTAAAGTCACGAATACGTGGAAGTGCTACACGCACTAATTTCTCCAAGAATTCATACATACGCTCACGACGCAATGTTACCATAACACCGATTGGCATCTTCTTACGAAGTTTAAAGTTAGCAATATCCTTCTTAGAATATGTGGCTACTGCTTTTTGACCAGTAATTGTTGTGATTTCGTTAATAGCAACATCAACAATCTTCTTATCTTGAGTTGCATCACCCAATCCTTGATTGATAACAATCTTTTTCAGAACAGGAATCTGCATAGTTGAAGAATAGTTGAACTGTTTCTGAAGTGCTGGAGCAATGCTCTCAGCATAGATATTCTTTAATTCCGCTGTATTCATTACTTTATCTCCTCCCCTGATTTTTTAGCAATACGAATTTTGGAGCCATCTTCGTTTTTCTTAATAGAAATACGAGTAGCCTTTCCGCTCTTAGGATCAACCAAATTCAAATTGGAGATATGTATCGGAGCTTCTTGTTTAATGATTCCACCCTGAGGGTTCTTTGCGCTAGGCTTTGTACTTTTAGAAACGATGTTAACACCTTCTACGATAGCTCTGTTATCGTCTACTAAAACTTTAAGCACCTTTCCTGTTTTGCCCTTGTCATTTCCTGCAAGAACAATTACGGTATCGTTTTTCTTTATATGTAACTTACTCATTACTTTATTGCTTTAAATGTTAAAGTACCTCAGGTGCTAATGAAACGACCTTCATATTGACTGCACGTAACTCACGGGCAACGGGGCCGAATATACGACTTCCGCGGAGCTCACCGGCATTGTTCAACAAAATGCAAGCATTGTCATCGAAGCGGATGTACGAACCATCAGCACGACGAATTTCCTTCTTTGTACGAACAATCAAAGCCTTTGATACTGCACCTTTTTTCAATTCACTTGATGGAATGACATTTTTGACTGCTACGACAATGATGTCACCCACGCTAGCGTAACGACGACGTGTTCCTCCAAGAACGCGAATGCACAATGCCTCGCGAGCGCCGCTATTATCACATACTGTAAGTCTTGATTCTGCTTGTATCATAATTACTTAGCTTTTTCAATTATTTGAACTAATCTCCATCTCTTTGTTTTACTCAAAGGACGGGTTTCCATAATGAGCACTGTATCACCTACATTTGCTTCATTTTTCTCATCATGAACATGGTACTTTTTTGTCTTCTGGACAAACTTTCCATATATAGGGTGCATTTCCTTGAATTTTGTAGCAATAACAATGGTCTTATCCATTTTGTCGCTAACAACAACACCCGTTCTAGTTTTTCTTAAATTTCTTGTTTCCATCTGAACTGTTGTTATTTATTAAGTTCTCTATGACGGATTTCCGATTTCATTCGCGCGATATTACGACGAGCTGCTTTAATCAGAGATGGATTCTCCAGCGGAGTAATTGAGTGGTTCAACTTCATTTGGTTGTACTTAGCCACTTCATTTTCTATTCTCTCTGCCAAATCTTTGGTTTCGAGTTCTCTTACTTCTTTAATCTTCATAATAATTAAGCGTTTTTATCAAAATCACGTCTTACAACAAACTTTGTCTTTACAGGCAGTTTCTGAGCAGCTAGGCGAAGAGCCTCTTTAGCGATATCAAATGAAACTCCTTCTACTTCGAAGAGGATACGTCCTGGTGTAACAGGAGCAACCCAACCCATTGGATCTCCTTTACCTTTACCCATACGTACGTCTGCAGGCTTACGAGTGATTGGTTTATCCGGAAATATTCTAATCCATACCTGACCTTCACGCTGCATGTAACGATTGACAGCTACACGAGCTGCCTCAATTTGTCGGCTGTCCAACCATTTAGCCTCAAGTGTCTTGATACCAAATGATCCGAAAGCTAATTGTGTACCTCTGTGGGCGTTGCCTTTATTACCACGTCCGTCTTGAGGTCTTCTATATTTTACTCTCTTAGGTTGTAACATGATAGCTTCTTACTTTTTAGTGGTTATTGTTTCTCTTACGGTTTCTTCCTGGCTTATTACCACTAGGTCTATTGTTTTCTTTGCTTTGAGAGAAGTTTGGAGTCAAATCACGTTTTCCATATACCTCACCTCTGCAAATCCACACTTTAATACCCAGAAGTCCTACTTTAGTAAGCGCTTCAGCCTGGCAGAAATCTATATCTGCACGGAATGTATGTAAAGGAGTACGTCCTTCTTTATACATTTCTTTACGAGCCATTTCTGCACCATTCAGACGACCTGTAATTTGAACCTTAATACCCTCTGCTCCAGAACGCATTGTATTCGCGATTGCCATTTTAATAGCACGACGATATGCGATTTTACCTTCTACTTGACGAGCAATGTTGTTACCAACAATTGTTGCGTCGAGTTCTGGTTTCTTAACTTCAAAGATATTAATTTGTATCTCTTTATCATAGAGCTTTTTCAGCTCTTCTTTCAATTTGTCAACATCTTGACCACCTTTACCAATGACAATGCCCGGACGAGCAGTACAAACAGTGATGGTAACCAGTTTCAAAGTACGTTCGATGACTATTTTTGATACGCTTGCCTTAGCTAAACGCTCATTTAAATACTTACGGATTTTAGTATCTTCTACTAAATTATCTCCGAAGTCTTTGCCTCCAAACCAATTTGAATCCCAACCTCTGACAATACCTAAGCGGTTGCTAATTGGATTAACTTTCTGTCCCATATTAATTATTTATCATTAGTTTTAGCGTCAGCTGGTTTCGAATCAACGAAAAGTGTGACGTGGTTAGAACGTTTACGGATTCTATAACCGCGACCCTGTGGTGCTGGTCTCATACGCTTCAATGTAACGCCTTCATCAACAAATACTCTGCTAATGAAGAGTTCACCATCCTCAGCCTTACGGTCATTTTTTGTTTCCCAGTTTGCAATAGCGGAACGTAGAAGTTTCTCAACATCAGCAGCAGCTGCTTTTTTAGAGAACTTCAGGACGCCAAGAGCGCGATTAACTTCCATACCGCGAATCATGTCTACGACATAACGCATTTTACGCGGAGAAGAAGGGACGCCTTTCAGCTTTGCAAAATACAATGTCTTAAGGGCTTCTTTTCTTTTTTCAGCCGATATTTTTTTTCTTGCTCCCATTATTTTATCTATTTATTTTCAATGGATTAACCCTGCCTATTTCTTGTTTCCAGCATGGCCGCCGAACTTACGTGTCGGTGAGAATTCTCCCAACTTATGTCCAACCATGTTCTCTGTAACGTAAACAGGGATAAATTTATTTCCGTTATGAACTGCAACAGTGTGTCCCACAAAATCAGGGGAAATCATTGATGCTCTAGCCCAAGTTTTAACTACACTCTTTTTGCCACTCTCATTCATAGCGAGAATTTTGTTTTCGAGTGAAACGTTAATGTATGGACCTTTTTTTAATGAACGACTCATAATTTACTCTAGTTAACTTTGTTATTTATTAGCTCTTTCGATAATATACTTGTTAGAAAGCTTCTTTGGAGCTCTTGTCTTAAGACCCTTTGCATACAAGCCCTTACGTGAACGTGGGTGTCCACCAGACTGACGACCTTCACCACCACCCATTGGGTGATCAACAGGGTTCATAACCACACCACGGTTGTGAGGACGACGTCCCAACCAGCGTGAACGTCCAGCTTTACCAGACTGCTCCAATGCATGATCAGAATTACCTACACTACCAATAGTTGCCTTACAAGCACTTAGGATCTGACGAGTTTCGCCAGAAGGAAGTTTAATAACACAATAACTGCCCTCACGAGAAGTCAACTGAGCAAAATTGCCGGCCGAACGAACTAGCAATGCACCTTGTCCTGGACGTAATTCAATATTATGAATTACGGTACCTACAGGGATGTTAGCTAAAGGAAGCGTATTACCAATCTCTGGCACAGCGTCCTTACCTGACATCAATGTTGCACCAACTTGCAATCCATTAGGAGCAATAATGTAACGTTTTTCACCATCAGCGTAATACAACAATGCAATACGAGCCGAACGGTTCGGATCGTACTCAATTGTTTTAACTACAGCTGGAACACCATCTTTCTCACGTTTAAAGTCTATCAAACGATACTTTTTCTTATGACCACCGCCGATGTAGCGTACAGTCATTTTACCAGTATTGTTACGACCACCCGTCGCACGTTTACCGTAAACGAGAGACTTCTCTGGTACGGATGCAGTAATATCCTCGAACGTACCAATAATTTTGTGTCTTTGACCCGGAGTTACCGGTTTTAATTTACGTACTGCCATTTTTTATTTAAATATTGCTGTAAAAATCTATAGTTTCACCGTCCTTCAATGTGACGATAGCTTTCTTGAACGCATTTTTCTGACCTTTTACAAGACCAGCTTTTGTATAACGACTTGAGCGTTTACCAGCATAACGTACTGTATTAACGTCAATAACTGTTACATTATACAAGCCTTCAACTTCTTTCTTAATTTCTAGCTTATTAGCTTCAGGACGAACAATAAAGCCGTAGCGATTAGGCTGCTTCTCTGAAATTTTAGTCATCTTCTCGGTGACTAATGGTTTTACGATATATGCCATTTCTATTGTCTCCTTATTTTGTTAAGATTTCATCGATAGTCTTCAACGAGTTCTCTGTCACAACAAGTACATCAGCATTCAAAACTTTGTAAGCATTGAGTGCCGAAGCTAGTGTAACTTCGCTACGTTGCAGGTTACGAGCCGACAAATATACGTTTTTATTTGCTTCTGGCAAAACAAAAAGTACCTTCTTGTCGATAACTTTAAGATTATTTATCATTTCAACAAACTCTTTAGTCTTTGGAGCTTCAAAATTGAAGTCTTCAACTACCAAAATAGAATTATCTTGAGCTTTGTAAGACAAAGCACTCTTACGAGCAAGAACTTTAACTTTCTTGTTAAGTTTGAAACGATAATCACGTGGCTTAGGACCAAATACGCGGGCACCACCAACGAGTACAGGTGAGTTAATATCACCACGACGAGCACCGCCACCACCTTTTTGACGTCCTAATTTACGAGTAGAACCTGAAATTTCACTTCTTTCTTTTGATTTTGCTGTTCCTTGGCGCTGATTGGCAAGATACTGCTTAACATCCAAATAAAGAACATGATCATTTGGTTCTATTCCGAAGATAGATTCGTTTAACGTAATCTTTCTTCCGGTTTCTTCACCTTTGATATTTAATACGTTAATTTCCATTATTTTTCAATTAAAACAGTTGAACCATTACAACCAGCAACAGAACCTTTTACAAGGATAAGATTATGTTCAGGTATCACTTTTAACACTTTGAGGTTTTGAGTTGTTACTCTGTCTCCTCCCATTTGTCCTCCCATACGCATTCCCTTGAACACTTTAGCAGGGTAAGAACAAGCTCCAATAGAACCTGGTTTACGCAAACGGTCATCCTGGCCGTGTGTACTTTGACCAACTCCACCAAAACCGTGACGTTTTACAACACCTTGGAAACCATGTCCTTTAGATGTTCCTACTACATCGACGAATTCAGCTCCATCAAAGATCTCAACAGAGATTGTATCACCGAGGTTGTATTCCTCTTCAAATTTGAACTCGGCCAAGTGTCTCTTTGGTGTTGTACCAGCTTTTTTAAAACAGCCCATCATAGGTTTTGAGGTATTCTTTTCTTTAGCCTCACCAAATCCTAACTGAACAGCTTTATAACCATCTTTTTCGATAGTCTTCACCTGAGTAACAACACAAGGACCAGCTTCGATAACAGTGCACGGTACATTTTTACCGTCGGCACTGAAAACGGATGTCATTCCGATTTTTTTTCCAATTAATCCTGGCATTTCAATTAATATTAAAAATTACTATACTTTTATTTCTACTTCTACACCGCTTGGCAATTCCAATTTCATTAAAGCATCAACAGTCTTTGCTGTAGAACTATAAATGTCAATCAGACGTTTGAAGTCACTAAGCTGGAATTGTTCACGCGCTTTTTTGTTAACGAATGTACTACGGTTTACTGTGTAGATACGTTTGTGTGTTGGCAATGGAATTGGTCCACTTACGATAGCGCCGGTTGCCTTAACTGCCTTCACAATCTTTTCTGCTGACTTATCAACCAATTTGTGGTCGTAAGATTTCAGCTTGATTCTAATTTTTTGACTCATTGTTATTTATTTAATTAATGATGATAAGAAGGGAAACGACTGATTAAGAGTCATTCGCTAAACAGCGCTTCTCTTCTTTATTTAATTTGCTTATACTAGATCTGCACGACCTTTAACTTCTTCAAGTACAGTCTTAGCTATAGAACTTGACAGAGGTGCATGATGATCATATTCCATTGAACTTGTAGCACGACCTGATGTAATCGTACGCAAGGCTGTTACATAACCGAACATTTCTGATAATGGCACCATCGCCTTGATGACGCGTGCACCACTACGAGCCTCGTCCATTCCTTCAACCTGACCACGTCGTTTGTTCAAGTCACCGATAACATCACCCATATTCTCTTCAGGAGTGATTACCTCAAGTTTCATAATAGGTTCCATCAAAACTGGACCTGCTTTTACACAGGCATTCTTATATGCATTAAGAGCTGCAAGTTCGAATGACAACTGGTCAGAGTCTACTGGGTGGAAAGAACCATCAACCAATACAACCTTTAAACTATCTACAGGATATCCACCAAGAATACCATTCTTCATTGCATTCTCAAATCCTTTTTGTACTGAAGGTATAAACTCCTTAGGAACGTTACCGCCCTTAACCTCGTTAACGAACTGCAAACCGCCTTCTTTAAAATCAGAATCTACAGGACCAACGTTAACAATAATATCAGCAAATTTACCACGACCACCACTCTGCTTCTTATATACTTCACGGAGATTAACAGTCTTAGTAATTGCTTCCTTATAGTTAACCTGAGGTTTACCTTGATTACATTCTACCTTAAACTCACGTTTCAGACGATCGATAATAATATCAAGGTGAAGCTCACCCATACCAGATATAATTGTCTGTCCGCTCTGTTCGTCTGTACGTACAGTAAACGTTGGGTCTTCTTCTGCCAATTTTGCAAGTCCGGTATCCATCTTTGCAATATCAGCCTGGCTCTTTGGCTCTACGGCAACAGAGATGACAGTATCAGGGAATGTCATTGATTCCAATACGATTGGATGATCTTCATCGCAAAGTGTATCACCTGTACGGATATCCTTGAAACCAACTCCTGCGCCGATATCACCTGCATCAATTGACTCCATAGGTATTTCCTTATTAGAGTTCATCTGGAACAGACGACTGATACGCTCTTTCTTTCCTGAGCGTGGATTGAAGACATAAGAACCGGCTTCTACCTTACCTGAATAAACGCGGAAGAATACCAAACGGCCCATATATGGATCAGTGGCAATCTTAAACGCCAAAGCAGATGTTGGTTCTGTATCGCTAGGTTTACGATCTTCCTCTTCCTCTGTATCTGGGTTTGTTCCGACAATATTCTCGGTGTCTAATGGTGAAGGCAAAAATGCGCAAGTATAATCAAGCAATGGTTGCACGCCCTTGTTCTTGTATGAAGAACCGCAAAGCATTGGAGTACATTCCATCTTAACAGTACCCTTTCTGATAGCAGTGATAATCTCGTTTTCTGTGATAGAATTAGGATCATCAAAGTATTTTTCCATTAGAGCCTCATCATAATCAGCTGCTGTTTCCAACAACTTATTTCTCCATTCATCGCACTCGTCTTTCAAGTCTGCAGGAATTTCTTCTACATCGTATTCAGCGCCCATTGTCTCATCATGCCATAGTATAGCCTTCATCTTAATGAGGTCTACAACACCTTTGAAATTCTCTTCAGCACCAATTGGCACCTGAAGAACTACCGGGTTAGCGCCCAAAATGGTTTTCATCTGAGATACAGTTTCAAAGAAATCTGCACCAGAACGGTCCATCTTATTTACATATCCGATACGCGGAACATTATATTTATCAGCCTGACGCCAAACAGTCTCTGACTGAGGTTGTACACCGTCAGCAGCAGAATATGTAGCAACAGCTCCATCCAATACACGAAGAGAGCGTTCTACTTCAGCAGTAAAGTCGACGTGTCCCGGAGTATCAATCAAATTGATTTTATATTCATCACCATTCCAGTTCCAGTTACAAGTAGTAGCCGCCGATGTAATAGTAATACCACGTTCCTGCTCTTGGGCCATCCAGTCCATAGTAGCAGCTCCATCGTGAACCTCGCCTATCTTATGTGTTTTACCCGTGTAAAACAGTATACGCTCAGAAGTTGTTGTTTTACCAGCATCAATATGAGCCATGATACCGATATTACGGGTCAAACGTAAATCTTGTTTTGCCATGATTCTTTTTACCTTTTATTTATTACTATTAGAATCTAAAATGTGCGAATGCTCGGTTAGCCTCAGCCATACGATGCATATCCTCTTTACGTTTGTATGCACCACCCTGATTGTTGAATGCATCCATAATCTCAGCTGCAAGTTTCTCTGACATAGACTTACCACCACGTTTGCGGGCAAACGCAATCATATTCTTCATAGAGATACTTTCCTTACGATCAGGACGGATTTCAGTAGGAACCTGGAATGTAGCACCACCGATACGACGACTCTTAACCTCTACTTGAGGAGTAATATTATCAAGTGCAGTCTTCCAAATTTCAAGTGAAGATTTCTCCTCATTTGACATTTTCTCTTTTACTGTATTAAGAGCATTGTAAAAAATTTCATAAGATGTACTCTTCTTTCCATCATACATCAAATGATTTACGAACTTTGAGACCTTCTGGTCATTGTAAACGGGATCTGGAAGGATCACACGTTTCTTTGGTTTTGCTTTTCTCATTTTTTTGAAAATTTATTCTGCAGGGGTTGTAATTATTTGTTCTTCAACGCTTTCACTTAAGCATTTACTCAACCGTATTATAACAATTCTCCAGCAAAACTTATTAATAATACTTTACCTCTCGGCTATTATTTCTTTACTTTAGGGCGTTTTGCACCATATTTAGAACGACGCTGAGTACGGTTTGCTACACCGGCGGTATCTAGAGTACCACGTACGATGTGATAACGTACACCAGGTAAATCCTTTACACGACCACCACGTACGAGTACGATAGAGTGTTCCTGCAAGTTGTGTCCTTCTCCTGGAATGTAAGAGTTTACTTCCTTTTGGTTTGTTAAACGCACACGGGCAACTTTTCTCATTGCCGAATTAGGTTTCTTAGGTGTCGTAGTATAGACACGAACACATACACCACGACGCTGAGGACACGAATCCAAAGCCGGTGATTTGCTCTTGTCAACAAGCACCTTTCTACCTTTTCTTACCAATTGTTGAATTGTAGGCATTGTTGTTAAATTTTTAATTTATATATTATTTTATTATTATCGATAAACACGAACGGTCACAACAGACCAATTCGGGCTGCAAAGGTACGAAGTTTTCCTGGAATTACCTAATTTATAATAAGTCAAAAAAGTAGATAAGGACGATATTTAATATCGTATATACTTTTTTAACTTATTTTAGACACAAAATATGAGCATTAATCACAGGATAACAACAGATTCAAATTTTAGAAAGCGACGTTTACTTGATTAAGCTTCTCCCTTATTAATATTGAAAGGAGCGATAGTTCGATCTTGCTGTTCGGGGATTTTGATCTTTCCAAATTCATTTTCATATCTAAGTATATTCTCTTGAAGAGCCTGCAATAAGCGCTTAGCATGCTCCGGAGCTAATATAACTCGACTACGTACAGTAGCTTTAGGCACACCTGGTAAGATCCGGGCAAAATCCAATACGAAATCCGAACTTGAATGTGTTATGATAGCAAAATTGGCATACTCACCTTGTGAGACATCCTGCGGTAAATCAATTTGAAACTGATTTTGACTTTTGTTTTGTTCTTCACTCATTATATTTAGTTTTATCTAAATGCAAAGGTAATTATTTATAATCAAACTTACAAATAAAAAGTTACTTTATAAAGGAACTATTTTTTGCAACGATTACAAGTCTAATATTTATTCTAATACAGCTATTCTAATTAAATCACAAAAGAATCTGACAAGACATAGACGTAATATCATGAAGTTATATTCATAAAAAAAGGAGTTACAACATGATGATTGTAACTCCTTTTTTAATATATATAGATTCTTATTCCTGTACTCTAGCCTCTACGTTAGTGGCTTCACCATCTTGATTTTCCGCAAAATCAATCACGTTCTTTTTATTGGCTAACATACGTTCATATTCCTCTTTCGAACCGACTATCAGTTTGTCAAACTCACGGAGTCCGGTACCTGCAGGGATTAAATGTCCACAAATGACATTTTCCTTCATACCCTCCAACTTATCGATCTTTCCACGAATAGCAGCTTCATTCAGGACTTTGGTTGTTTCCTGGAATGATGCAGCAGACATGAAACTCTTTGTCTGCAAAGCGGCACGGGTAATACCTTGAAGTATCTGTGTAGATGTAGCTGGCACAGCATCACGTACCTGAACAGTCTTGAGATCACGGCGTTTCAGAAGAGAATTTTCATCACGCAACTTACGTGCTGTAACGATCTGTCCTTTCTTCATCGTCTCGCTGTCTCCGGCATCAGTAACCACCTTTTTACCCCAGATTCGGTCATTTTCCTCTGAGAAATCAAGTTTATCAACGATTTCCTGTTCCAAGAAAATAGTATCGCCCGGATCATTAATCTGTACTTTGCGCATCATCTGACGAACAATAATTTCAAAGTGTTTATCGTTAATCTTAACACCTTGCAGACGATAGACATCTTGTACCTCATTGACAATGTACTCCTGTACTGCTGTCGGGCCCTTGATGGCCAGAATATCCGCTGGTGTTATAACGCCATCTGACAATGGGGTTCCGGCACGTACAGCATCATCCTGTTGAACAAGAATCTGCTTACCTAGGTTGACCAGATATTTACGTTGTTCACCTGTTTTACTTGTCACAATGACTTCGCGATTACCACGTTTTACCTTACCCATTGTAACGACACCGTCTATTTCGGATACGACAGCTGGATTTGACGGGTTACGAGCCTCGAAGAGTTCTGTAACACGAGGAAGACCTCCCGTGATATCACCAGCCTTTCCTACTGCACGAGGTATCTTAACGATTGTTTCACCAGTCTTTACAGTCTGACCATCTTCAACATTCAAGTGACCACCTACAGGGAAGTTGTATGTACGTACTATTTCACCATTAGCATCCAAAATATCACAAGTAGGAACCTTATTTTTATCTTTAGATTCTGTTATGATCTTTTCTGTCAAACCTGATGTTTCATCAGTCTCAGCACGATATGTAACACCTTCGATCACATCATTAAACTTCATTGTACCAGCATTCTCTGTTACAATTACAGCATTGAATGGATCCCATTGTGCTATCTTTTCGCCTTTCTTGACACTATCGCCATTCTTAAAATAGAGAGAAGAACCATAAGGAACGTTGACAGTTGACAATACAATCTTTGTATTAGCATCAACGAAACGCAACTCAGTAAGACGACTTACGACCATCTGACATTCTTTACCTTCTTCATCGAATGGAACAGTACGAAGTTCCTCGAACTCCAGTTTACTATCATTCTTTGCTACTATGGCTGCATTAGCGGCCGCATTGGCAGCAACACCTCCAGCGTGGAATGTACGAAGAGTAAGCTGCGTTCCAGGTTCACCGATAGCCTGTGCGGCAATGACTCCGACAGCCTCACCTTTCTGAACCATACGACTTGTAGCCAAGTTACGTCCATAGCATTTTTTGCAGACGCCATGTTTACTTTCACAAGTCAATACAGAACGAATTTCCACACTCTCGATTGGACTATCTTCAATAATCTGTGCTATAGGTTCAGTTATTTCCTCACCAGCAGCAATAATCAATTCACCTGTTGTAGGATGAATAATATCATGTACAGATACACGTCCCAATATACGTTCGTATAAAGTAGAAATTACTTCATCACCATTTTTCAGTGCTGTACATACGAGTCCACGAAGTGTTCCACAGTCATCTTCATTGATGATGACATCATGAGAAACATCCACAAGACGACGTGTAAGATATCCTGCGTCGGCTGTTTTCATAGCAGTATCCGCAAGTCCCTTACGGGCACCGTGAGTAGATATAAAGTACTCAAGCACGCTCATACCTTCCTTGAAGTTGGAAAGGATCGGGTTCTCGATAATCTGAGCACCTTCAGCACCAGCCTTTTGAGGTTTAGCCATAAGACCACGCATACCAGACAACTGACGGATCTGGTCTTTAGAACCACGGGCGCCGGAATCAAGCATCATGAATACCGCATTAAAACCTTGGTCGGCCTCAGTCATCTCTTTCATCAAGACATTACCCAAATCATTATTAACGTGAGTCCATGTATCGATAACCTGATTGTAACGTTCGTTATCTGTAATGAATCCCATATTATAATTTTCAGTAATCTGTCTAACTTCATCATTACCTTTTTGCACCAATGTCTCCTTTTCAGGTGGAACAATGATATCATCAAGGTTAAATGAAAGTCCTGCCAAATATGCCATACGGTAACCGAGATTCTTAATACCATCAAGGAACTCACATGCGCGAGCTGCACCGACAGTCTTAATAACCTTAGCAATTATATCGCGTAAACTTTTCTTTGAAATGACGGCATTGATGTAACCAATCTCGTCCGGAATAATTTCGTTAACGATAACTCGACCGACAGAAGTGTCAGTCATTTTTTTAACGATATTTCCATTCTCATCAAGATCATTAACAATCACATGTACACTTGCATGCAAGTCACACTTGCCTTCATTTCTTGCGATGACAGCCTCTTCAGGACCATAGAATGTAAGTCCTTCACCCTTTGCACCTGGACGTATCTTTGTAATATAGTATAATCCGAGTACCATATCCTGAGAAGGTACGGTAATAGGAGCACCGTTAGCAGGATTAAGAATGTTATGACTCTGAAGCATCAATATCTGCGCTTCAAGTACTGCCTCATTACTTAATGGGAGGTGTACGGCCATCTGGTCACCATCAAAGTCGGCATTAAAAGCCGTACATGCCAATGGATGCAGCTGGATAGCTTTACCTTCGATAAGTTTTGGTTGGAATGCCTGTATACCGAGACGGTGAAGTGTCGGGGCACGGTTTAACATCACTGGATGTCCCTTCATTACATTCTCAAGAATATCCCAGATCACCGGTTCACGGCGATCGACTATCTTCTTCGCACTCTTAACAGTCTTAACTATACCACGTTCTATCAATTTACGAATGATAAACGGTTTATATAGTTCAGCAGCCATCAATTTTGGAAGACCGCATTCACCCATTTTCAGTTCAGGTCCAACAACGATAACCGAACGAGCTGAATAGTCGACACGTTTACCCAAAAGGTTCTGACGGAAACGACCTTGTTTACCTTTCAATGAATCTGAAAGAGATTTCAATGGACGGTTAGAGTCGCTCTTAACCGCACTGCTCTTACGTGAATTATCAAATAAGCTATCGACAGCCTCCTGCAACATACGTTTTTCATTACGAAGGATAACCTCAGGAGCTTTAATTTCCATAAGTCTTTTTAAACGATTGTTACGTATGATAACACGACGATACAAATCATTTAGATCCGATGTAGCGAAACGACCACCATCCAACGGAACCAAAGGTCTAAGCTCTGGAGGGATAACTGGAATGATTTTCATAATCATCCACTCCGGTTTGTTGACACCTTTGCTACTTCTGAACGCTTCAACCACTTGAAGACGTTTCAGTGCCTCATTCTTACGTTGCTGAGAAGAATCACTATTTGCACGATCACGTAACTCGTATGATATGGAATCCAAGTCGATACGGACCAATAAATCATAGATTGCTTCCGCGCCCATCTTAGCAATGAACTTATTAGGATCATTGTCTTCAAGATATTCATTATCCTGTGGAAGATTATCTACAATATCATTGTATTCATCTTCTGATAACAAATCCATAGCATGGGAGCCATTCAACTCATTTCCGTCTTGATCTTTCTTACCTGCTACGATACCTGGTTGAATAACTACGTAACGTTCGTAATAAACAATAGCATCCAGTTTCTTTGTTGGCAAGCCAAGCAAATAACCTATTTTATTAGGTAAAGAACGGAAATACCATATATGAGCTACAGGAACGACCAATTCTATATGTCCGGAACGTTCACGACGAACTTTCTTTTCTGTTACTTCCACTCCACATCGATCACAGACTATACCTTTATAACGTATACGTTTGTATTTACCGCAAGCACATTCATAATCCTTCGTAGGACCAAAAATACGCTCGCAGAACAAACCGTCACGTTCAGGTTTGTATGTACGATAATTTATGGTTTCAGGTTTTGTAACCTCACCAAACGAATTTTCCAGGATTTCTTCAGGAGAAGCAAGTCCGATGGTAATCTTCGTAAATACACTCTTTATCTTTGAATCTTTCTTAAAAGCCATAATTGTTATATATATGTTGTTTGTAAAGAGTTTAAATTAATCTAATGTAATGCTCAAACCTAATCCTCTTAGCTCGTGCAGTAACACGTTAAGTGATTCAGGTATTCCAGGAGTTGGCATTGGTTCGCCCTTAACAATAGCTTCATAAGCCTTAGAACGACCTACAACGTCATCTGATTTAATAGTTAGAATCTCCTGCAGTACATGACTTGCGCCGAATGCTTCAAGAGCCCAGACTTCCATTTCTCCAAAACGTTGACCTCCGAATTGAGCCTTACCGCCAAGTGGTTGCTGAGTAATCAGAGAATACGGACCGATACTACGGGCGTGCATCTTATCTTCTACCATGTGACCGAGTTTCAAGAAATAAGTTATACCAACAGTTGCAGGTTGGTCAAAACGTTCTCCTGTCTCACCATCATACAGATGAGTTGAACAAAGTCTCGGTAATCCTGCTTTATCAGTCCATTCCTGTAAATCATTGAGCTTTGCCCCATCAAAAATAGGTGTCGCAAACTTGACGCCAAGTTTTCTTCCTGCTGCGCCGAGAATGGCTTCAAATATCTGGCCAAGGTTCATACGAGATGGCACACCCAGAGGGTTAAGTACTAAATCAACAGGACGGCCATCCTCTAAGAACGGCATATCTTCTTGACGTACGACCTTTGAAACGATACCTTTATTACCATGACGACCTGCCAGTTTATCACCTACACCAATCTTACGTTTCTTAGCTACATATACTTTAGCCATCTGTAAAATACCTGAAGGTAACTCATCACCGATTGTAATAGCAAATTTTCTACGTTTTTGTTCTGCATCAAGTAACTTTGATTTCTTCAAGAAGTTTATTATAAGCTTAGCTATCAAATCATTGGTATGATCATCATTAGTCCACTTATTAACTTGAATATCCGCAAATTCTAATGCTGCAATGCGTGCAATAACATCTTTATCGCTAAACTTAGCACCTTTATTGATTAATTCGATGCCGGCATAATCTTTAATACCTTGACATGTCTTACCTTTTGTAAGGTTATCAATTTTTGCTATTAAGATTGACTTCAAATCTTCTAATTTAGCTGCATATTCATCATCAATTTTCTGCAATGTTATTTTATCCTGTTGCTTAGACTGGCGTGTCTTCACAGCACGAGAGAACAACTTTTTGTCTATAACGACACCAGTGAGTGATGGATTTGCCTTTAATGAAGAGTCCTTTACGTCACCTGCTTTGTCACCAAAGATAGCACGCAGCAATTTTTCCTCTGGAGAAGGGTCACTCTCTCCTTTTGGTGAAATTTTACCAATAAGGATATCTCCTGGCTCTACACGGGCTCCAACACGGATAATACCATTGTCATCCAAATCTTTTGTAGCTTCTTCACTAACATTTGGTATATCGCTTGTAAATTCCTCTACACCACGTTTTGTTTCTCGTACATCCAGAGAATACTCATCGACATGAACAGATGTCAGTACATCATCACGTACGATACGTTCATTTAAGACAATAGCATCCTCATAGTTGTAACCCTTCCATGGCATATAAGCGACAAGAAGATTACGACCAAGAGCAAGTTCTCCATTCTCTGTCGCATATCCTTCAGTTAATATATCACCTGCCTTAACCCTTTGTCCTTTAACACATATAGGGCGAAGGTCTATTGTCATACTTTGGTTTGTACGGCGGAATTTAGGAATTCGATACTCCTTCAATGCCGGTTCAAAACTTACATATTCTTCCTCCTCAGTACGATCATAAAGGATACGGATAGTTGTTGCATCAACATATTCAATAACACCTTCACCTTCGGCTGTAATCATAGTTCTAGAATCCTCACAAACTTGTTTTTCGATTCCTGTACCTACAATCGGTGCCTCGTTATGAAGCAAAGGAACAGCTTGACGCATCATGTTAGATCCCATCAATGCACGGTGTGCATCATCATGCTCAAGGAATGGGATCAAAGCAGCTGCTATTGAAGCTATCTGCTGTGGTGACACATCCATCAATTGAACTTCAGATGGTGGTACTACAGGATAATCGGCATCCTGACGACATTTGACGACTTCACGTATAAATGTTCCGTCTTCTCTTAGCGGCGCATTACCCTGACCTATTATGACATCAGATTCTTCCTCTGCTGTCAAATAGATAACATCTTTATTTTCAAGATCGACTGTTGAATTCTCTACCTTACGATATGGTGTTTCAATAAAACCAAGTTCATTGATTTTTGCATATACACACAATGAAGAAATCAAACCGATATTTGGACCTTCAGGACTCTCAATAGGACACAAACGACCATAGTGAGTATAGTGAACGTCACGGACCTCAAATCCGGCACGTTCACGTGACAAACCACCAGGACCGAGGGCAGACATACGGCGCTTGTGAGTAACCTCTGCAAGCGGATTCGTCTGGTCCATAAATTGTGACAAGGCATTCGTTCCAAAGAATGAATTGATAACACTGGAAATTGTTTTAGCATTAATCAAATCCGTCGGAGTGAATACTTCATTATCACGAACATTCATTCTTTCCTTTATCGTACGGCTCATACGTGCCAAACCTATTGAGAACTGATTTCCCAACTGTTCTCCGACTGTACGGACACGACGATTGCTCAAATGGTCAATATCATCAACTGCAGCTTTTGAATTGATCAATTGAATAAGATATTTAATAATCTCTATAATATCTTCTTTAGTAAGTACACGAACTTCTGTACTCGTATCTAATCCTAATTTTCTATTAATACGATAGCGACCTACTTCACCTAAATCGTATCTCTTGTCTGAGAAGAAAAGACCTTGTATAACTTCACGAGCTGTACTATCATCTGGTGGATCAGCATTTCTCAACTGTCTATATATGTAGTTGACGGCCTCTTTTTCAGAGTTACTTGGGTCCTTTTGCAATGTATTAAAAATGATTGAGAAATCAGAAGCTACTGATTCATCCTTATGAACGAGCACTGTACGAGCACCACTTTCAACTATTTCTTCAATGTTATCTTCATCAAGAATTGTCTCACGTTCAATAATTACTTCATTTCTTTCAATAGAAACAACCTCACCAGTGTCTTCATCTACAAAATCTTCTGTCCAACTTTTCAGGACTCTTGCAGCCAATTTTCTACCTAGACACTTAGTCAGTTCCTTCTTATTGACCTTAACTTCTTCTGCAAGATCGAAAATCTCAAGAATATTTTTGTCATTCTCAAATCCGATTGCGCGTAAAAGTGTTGTAACAGGCAATTTTTTCTTACGATCAATATATGCATACATTACATTGTTGATGTCTGTCGCAAATTCAATCCAAGATCCCTTGAATGGAATGATACGCGCTGAATACAACAATGTACCATTTGCATGCACGCTTTGTCCGAAGAAAACGCCAGGAGAACGGTGTAACTGTGAAACGACTACTCGTTCAGCACCATTAATTATAAAAGTTCCATTGTCCGTCATGTACGGGATAGGTCCTAAGAACACATCCTGTACGACCGTATTAAAGTCCTCATGCTCAGGGTCAGTACATGACAATTTCAACTTAGCCTTCAAAGGTACACTATATGTAAGACCACGTTCCAAGCACTCATCTATTGAGTAGCGCGGCGGGTCTATATAGTAATCCAAGAACTCAAGAACGAAATTATTTCTTGTATCGGTTATAGGGAAATTCTCAGAGAATACCTTATACAAACCGTCATTCTTGCGTTCTTCAGGCGGAGTGTCCAACTGAAGAAAGTCTTTAAAAGACTTTAACTGCACATCGAGGAAATCCGGATACGGCATCGGATTTTTTACGCTGGCAAAATTTACTCTGTTATCAACAATTTTTGAAGCCATTAGCAGGTATGTTATAATACTATTTAAAAATAAAAACACAAAATGGTTAAGACTCTCTTACTTAGAGAATCTTAACCAAATTTTATTGTATAAGAAGTTATTACTTAAGTTCTACCTTAGCACCAGCTTCTTCGATAGTCTTCTTCAGGTTTTCAGCCTCGTCCTTAGACATACCTTCTTTCAATGTAGAAGGAGCACCGTCAACGAGATCTTTAGCCTCTTTCAAACCAAGACCACAAGCCTCTTTAACTGCCTTTACTACCTGTAGTTTAGCTGCACCAACTTCTGCGAGAACAACATCAAATGATGATTTTTCTTCAGCAGCAGCTGCACCAGCAGCAGCAGGACCAGCAGCAACAGCAACAGCTGCAGCAGCAGGTTCAATTCCATACTCGTCCTTGAGGACTGTAGCCAACTCATTTACTTCTTTAACTGTCAAATTTACTAATTCTTCAGCAATAGCTTTTACGTCTGCCATTTTATTCTAAATTTTAATGTTTTTAAATATTAATTTTACGACTTTATTTTTCTTATTCAGGACGCTCGCCTAAAGTCTTCAGCACACCATGAATAGTGTTTGCTCCTGATTGTAGAGCTGATACGACATTCTTTGTTGGAGACTGTAGCAAAGCAACAATCTCTGCAATAACTTCGTTTTTGCTCTTTAGAGATGCTAGTTCTTCTAACTTTTCTGCACCTACATAGAAACATTCTTCAGCATAAGCAGCTTTAAGAGAAGGAATACCTTCCTTCGTATACTCTTTTAGCAACTTAGCAGGAACATTCGCTGTATTACAGAACATAACTGCGGTATTACCTTTCAAGCAACCATAGATAGGTTCGAAATCAACATCTGATGCTTCAAAAGCCTTGTGAAGAAGTTTGTTCTTTACAACGACCATTTTGATTTCGTTCTTGAAACACTTGCGACGAAGACTACTTGTCTTAGCTGCATCCAATCCGGTAACATCTACCAGATAGAAATGTGGGTAAGCTTTCAACTTCTCACCAAGTTCAACTATAATAGTATCTTTTACTTCCTTTTTCATTTTACTAAACTTTTACGAGTTATTCAACTGATTTAGGATCAATTTTGATACCCTTACTCATAGTGCTTGAAATAAAGATACTTTTAATATAAGTACCTTTAGCAGAAGAAGGCTTTAATTTGATAATAGTAGAGATAAACTCTTTCGCATTTTCAAATATTTGTTCAGCTGTAAAAGAAACTTTTCCGATTGATGTATGCACGATTCCTGCTTTATCAACTTTAAAGTCAATTTTACCTTGCTTAACTTCCTTTACTGCTTTTGCAACATCCATAGTTACAGTACCACTCTTAGGGTTAGGCATTAATCCACGAGGACCGAGGAAACGACCCAAAGGACCAATTTTACCCATACAAGACGGCATTGTAATAATGACATCAATGTCACTCCATCCACCTTTGATCTTGTCGATGTATTCATCGAGACCAACATAATCAGCACCTGCCTCTTTAGCAGCAGCTTCAGCATCTGGTGTACAAAGACAGAGCACACGTGTAACTTTACCAGTTCCATTAGGCAGAGATACGACACCTCTTACCATTTGGTTAGCTTTACGTGGGTCTACTCCTAAACGTACATCAATATCTAATGAAGCGTCAAATTTGGTTGTGGTTACTTCCTTTACCAATTCTGATGCCTCTTTCAAAGAGTATGCTTTCCCTGCTTCAACTTTTTCAGCTACTGATTTTTGATTTTTTGTCAGTTTACTCATTTTATAATTGAAGTTATTAATTATTTACCAGGGAAGTCCCCTTTTACAGTGATACCCATACTTCTTGCCGTACCAGCAACAAGTTTCATAGCTGATTCGACTGTGAAACAATTCAAGTCAGTCATTTTGTCCTCAGCAATAGTCTTAACCTGATCCCAAGTTACAGATGCAACTTTTTTACGGTTTGGCTCAGCTGAACCACTTTTAATCTTAGCAGCCTCTAGCAACTGTACAGCAGCTGGAGGAGTCTTGATTTCAAAGCTAAATGACTTGTCTGCGTAGTATGTGATAACAACAGGAAGAACTTTTCCTGCCTTATCCTGGGTTCTGGCGTTGAACTCCTTGCAAAATCCCATGATGTTGATTCCCTTAGAACCTAATGCAGGTCCTACTGGAGGAGAAGGATTTGCAGCGCCACCTCTAATCTGTAATTTGATTAATCCAGCAACTTCTTTAGCCATTTCTAATTATTATTTATTGATTATTATAAAGAATGTACAGTATCGTAACAAATACTTATCATTCTTTGGTAACTTGCATAAAACCTAATTCCAATGGTGTTTTACGACCAAAGATCTTAACCATTACTTTTAGTTTGCGTTTTACAGCGTTAACATCCTCAATGACTCCGCTAAATCCACTGAATGGACCATCAATCACCTTAACAGTCTCGTCAACGCTATAAGGTACATTGGTATCTTCAGTCGTCAACTCAGTTTCTTCAGCGTTACCAAGTATTCGGTTAATGTCAGATTGCTTCACAGGAGAAGGACAATCCATACCGCCGAGAAAGCCCAACACATTAGGCATAAAGCGCAATGTATGTGCAATATCAGCATTAAGATTAGCTTCTACAAGAATATAGCCAGGAAGAAAAGTTTTCTCCTTGACAACTCTTTTTCCGTTACGTACACTTGCATGTTTTTCCATAGGAATCAAAACCTGTGAAACATGATCTGCAAGCGCTGCATTGTGTTTTAGTTCAGCATCGATATATTCTTTTACCTTAGCTTCCTTTCCACTTACAGCTCGAAGCACGTACCATTTTTTTTCTGTTACAGCCATTTCTTAAACAATTAACTTGGATAAACGTTGTTCATAACAAACTTAAACACAGTATCCATAACAAACACAACAATGGCTATAACTAGGGAAGCAGATAATACAACCACTGCACTGTGCGTTAATTCAGCCCGTGTAGGCCAAGTAGTTTTATGCGCAAGTTCATCATAACATGCCTTGCAATAATTAACTATTTTCTTAAACATAATGTTTATTATTTATGCACGGGAAGAGAGACTCGAACTCCCGACACCTGGTTTTGGAGACCAGTGCTCTACCAAACTGAGCTATTCCCGTAAAAGAGGTTCCCGTAGATTTTTGCGGGAACCTAACTATATTTTCAGATAATATTAATCCAAAATTTCTGTAATCTGTCCAGCACCTACTGTACGGCCACCTTCACGAATAGCGAAACGAAGACCAACATTCAATGCAACAGCATAAATCAATTCAACTGTGATAGTTACGTTATCACCAGGCATTACCATTTCAACTCCTTCTGGAAGAGTGATTTCACCTGTACAGTCCATTGTACGGAGATAGAACTGTGGACGATATTTGTTTCCGAATGGAGTATGACGACCACCTTCTTCTTTCTTCAATACGTAGATCTGAGCCTTGAATTTCTTGTAAGGTTTAATCTGTCCTGGATGGCAAAGAACCATACCACGTTTGATTTCAGCTTTATCGATACCACGGAGGAGCAAACCTACGTTATCACCAGCTTCACCTTCATCAAGAATCTTACGGAACATTTCGACACCAGTTACAACTGATTTCTTATCTTCACCAAGACCAAGAAGTTCAACTTCCTCACCTACTTTGATACGACCTGTTTCGATACGACCTGTAGCAACTGTACCACGACCTGTGATAGAGAACACATCCTCAACTGGCATCAAGAATGGTTTATCAAGATCACGTGGAGGCAGTGGAATCCAAGTATCAACAGCTTCCATCAATTCGAGAACTTTGTCTTCCCATTTAGCGACACCATTCAGTGCACCAAGAGCAGAACCACGAATGATAGGAGTGTTATCACCATCATATTCATACTGATCAAGGAGTTCACGCATTTCCATCTCAACGAGTTCAAGCATTTCCTCATCCTCAACCATATCACACTTGTTCAAGAACACTACCAAACGAGGTACATTTACCTGACGAGCGAGCAAAACGTGCTCACGTGTCTGAGGCATAGGTCCATCAGTTGCAGCAACAACGATAATAGCACCATCCATCTGAGCAGCACCAGTTACCATGTTCTTTACGTAGTCAGCGTGTCCCGGGCAGTCAACGTGAGCATAGTGACGATTTGCTGTCTCATACTCAACGTGTGCAGTATTAATAGTAATACCACGCTCTTTTTCCTCAGGAGCATTATCAATCTGGTCGAAAGACTTGATCTCATCACTCTTAGAGAAACCCTTCTCTGCAAGCACCTTAGTGATAGCTGCAGTCAGAGTAGTCTTTCCGTGGTCAACGTGACCGATAGTACCAATGTTAACATGCGGTTTGGTACGTTCAAATTTCTCTTTAGCCATAGCTTTTTCTTATTTTATTTATATAAATGAATAATCGTGTTATTTCTCTTCTCTACTAAAAAAGAATTTGGAAGAGCTGTAACCGAGATTTGAACTCGGGACCTCTTCCTTACCAAGGAAGTGCTCTACCACTGAGCTATTACAGCAGTGGAGCGGAAAACGGGACTCAAACCCGCGACCCCCAGCTTGGAAGGCTAGTGCTCTATCAACTGAGCTATTTCCGCAAAACTTCTTCTGAAGTGGGTGGTGATGGATTCGAACCACCGTAGGCATAGCCAGCAGATTTACAGTCTGCCCCATTTGGCCACTCTGGTAACCACCCTCATGTTAAACAACCTTCCCTTGAGCCTCTTGTCGGATTCGAACCAACGACCCCGAGATTACAAATCACGTGCTCTGGCCAACTGAGCTAAAGAGGCAAAATCCTTACAGCCGTTAGGCTTGCGTTTAGGACGTGTTGTAAAACGGCTGCAAAGATAGACATTATTTTTGAATTACAAAAATTTTTTCGAGCTTTTTTTAGTGATTACGTGTTTTTTCTTTGTATTTGGCTAGTTGGATCTTCATTGCATCCACACTTTGGTCAACACTTTCCTCAAACGTATCACATACTTTCTCGACAAAAAGAGTTCCTCCTGGAACATTTACAGTAAGGCTTGTTTCCTTATTTAATGTCGTTGCGGGTTTAATAACTTTAAGTTGCACCTCTACTTTCTGAATATCTTCAAACGTTTTTTCTAATTTAGCAGCTTTTTTTTCGATAAAAGACTGTAATTTCTCAGTAGCGTCAAAATGAATTGACTGAATTTTAATTTCCATAGTAACCTCCTTGTTTTTTGGTTATGCCCTTGGATGGGCCTGGTTATACACTTTCTTCAACTGCTCAAATGTTGTATGGGTATATATCTCCGTCGTGGAAAGACTTTGATGCCCCAGCAGTTTTTTCACACTTTCAAGATTTGCATCATTATTAAGCATCGATGTTGCGAATGTATGTCTTAAGACATGCGGAGTCCGTTTTTTTAATGTACACACTTTACTTAGGTTCTTCTTGACTTCGTATCTAACTTGGTTTCTATTCATACGAAGTCCTTTTTCCGACAAAAAGAGTGCTGTCGTCTGCGCTTTTACATTTTCATTTCGAACATCAATAAACGTTTTCAGTTCATTTGCTAATTCATCTCCAAAAGGGACGAGACGTTGCTTGTTTCTTTTACCTGTCACCTTTATAATATTATTCACAAAGTCTACAGACGAATCATCCAAGCCTATCAATTCCGATAATCTTATTCCTGTCTCATAGAAAGTCATAATAATAGTACGCGCACGTACATTCTTATAAGAATCGCCCCATTCCACCTCATCCAGCAGACGATTCATTTCCCTTTCCTTCAAAAATTGAGGTAAGGGTTTATCCTTCTTAGGACCGACTACTATATGAGAGGGATCAGACTCAACAAGATTACGAGAAATAGCAAAACGATAAAAGGAACGCAAAGCGCTCAATCGTCTATCGACTGAGGTAGCTGAGTTTCCTTTATCCAACATACTCTCCATCCAGTCACGGATTATATCAGAGTCTATCGACTCCCAAGAGAGATGAGCATCCAAATTTTTGAAGTACGACTCAAAAGCCCGAAGGTCACTGTCGTAACTTTGCAATGTCAGTTCGGAATAATTCCGTTCAAATTGCAGGTAGTTCAAAAATTCTTTTATGATCATACACACGTTGCTTATAATGTTATTCGGCAACGAATGTACGAATTAAAATTTAAACCACCAAATTTTTTCCAAGGATTTTTTATTCCTCGGTAGCTCTTAACTTCTGTACGTAAACAGCGTGTTCCATCTTAAGTCTCTTCAAAACAGATGGCTTGTCGTACTGCTGACGTGAACGGAGTTCTTTAACAACACCTGTTTTTTCGAATTTTCTTTTGAATTTCTTCAAGGCTCTTTCGATGTTTTCGCCTTCTTTTACTGGTACAACGATCATGTTTTTTTATTTTTAATTTTTAAATTATACTTTTGCGGTGACACCTTGTCACGATTTGCGGGTGCAAAATTACATCTAATTTAGGAAACCGCCAAGTTTTTAGATGACTTTTTGCAAAATATTTATCACATAGTATCTTTTTTCATTCTCAAATCGGCAAAGTAGCTTCTCGCAACCAACTTTTTTCATCAACTTCCAAATAAGGTGACAACTGCTCATATACTTTTGCATGATAGTCATTGAGCCATTGTCTTTCTTCAGCAGCAAGCATATCAACAAGGATAAGTTCCTTATCTATTGGACAAAGCGTCAGAGGTTCAAACTGAAGGAATTGTCCGAATTCAGTATCCATATATTCCTTTATAATCAATGTATTCTCTGTTCTTGCGCCAAATTCACCTTCTATATATATGCCGGGTTCATCCGTTACCGTCATACCTTTTACCAATGGCGCAGGTTTCCATTCCATACGTATTTGATGAGGGCCTTCATGGACATTCAGGAAAGAACCTACCCCATGACCGGTGCCATGCAAATAGCTTAGTCCTTCCCGCCACATATCTTTCTTGGCCAACACGTCCAACTGGGTTCCACTCACTCCCGACGGGAATTTGCACAGTTCTACCTGTATATGTCCTTTCAACACTAATGTATAAACATGCTTTTCTTTATCTGTCGTTTTTCCTAATGATATCGTACGGGTTATATCTGTCGTCCCGTCTAAATACTGCGCGCCTGAATCCAGAAGTAACATTCCCTCCGGTTTCAACATGACATCTGTATCCGGTTTGGCCTCGTAATGAACGATTGCCCCATGTTCTTTGTATGCAGCGATCGTATCAAAAGACAATTCCACATATTTATCTTGCTCTGCCCTCAAACTAGTCAGTTTCTCATCTATTGTAATTTCTGTCTGTCCGCCCTTTTCCACGGCAGGTTTCAACCACTTCAGAAATTTAACCATCGCTACACCGTCCCTGAGCATCGCATGATGATATCCTTTTATCTCCACATCATTCTTAATCGTTTTCATCGAAGAGACTGGAGAACAGGCTCTTACAATTTCGGGGCAGGAAACAGATTTATACAATGAATAACTTGTTTCATTCGGATCTAACAATATATTATACTCTCCATATTTCCGCAAGCCTTCCGCTATATTCGAATAGTCATCAATCCGTATATTCTGACTTTTAAGATAACGATCTGTTTCATCAGTTAGCTTATCCCTATTAATATATAATGTATTCTTTTCGCCTTCAATCAGAAGATAAGCGACAAACACTGGACTGCAATGTATGTCACTTCCCCGTAAATTCAATGTCCACGCTATATCATCTAAAGCAGAGATAAGCATTCCATCAGCATGGCATCTTCTCAATTCCGTTCTTATGCGGCCGATCTTATCTATACAGGATTCGCCAGCATATTGCAGGGGATGAATGAAAATTTTATTATCAGGAATAGCGGGACGGTCTTTCCATATTTGTTGTAAAGGGTCTAGATTTGTTCTTACCGTAATACCACCACCCCTACGCATTTCATATATAAGATTTTCTATTGTATTCGCGGAACTCACCATGCCGTCAATACCGATTTCAGGTCCATCAAGATGTGCCAGATTGATACTCAACCATTCTGAAATCGTCGGTGTTCCAGGTATTTTTTCTTTCATGAGCACATACTCTGTACCAGACAACTGTCTTTTTGCCGCGATGAAATACCTGGAATCGGTCCACAAAGCCGCCTTATCCATCGTTACCACAGCGATGCCGGCAGAACCGTCGAATCCGGATATCCACTTACGTCCCTCCCAATGTGCAGGAACATATTCACCGTTATGGGGATCTGTGCTAGGAAAAATGAAAGCTGAGAGTTTTTCACGTTTCATCAACTCACGCAGAGTTGTAATTCTTTGATTTATTACATTATTCATCATCAATTTGTAATTTCGAGTTTACAAAGATACACCTTTTTAATTTTTATAACAAATTAAAGACCAAATAAATGATTTATTTATAGCAATTTTTGCTACCTTTGCGTGCGAAAAAGTAGATAGGTTATAAATTTATAAACAAATACAAGTATGGAATTCTTAACTAACGAGAAACTTACCATTGTCGGCGCAGCCGGAATGATTGGTTCAAACATGGCTCAGACAGCCGCAATGCTTAAACTCACTCCTAACATCTGTCTATATGATGTTTACGAGCCGGGACTAGAAGGTGTAACAGAAGAAATGCGCCATTGCGGTTTCGAGGGTGTCAACTTCACATTCACAACAGATGTAAAAGAAGCTCTTACAGACGCTAAATACATCATTTCATCAGGTGGTGCTCCACGTAAACAAGGAATGACACGTGAAGATCTTCTAAAAGGTAACGCAGGTGTAGCAGAGCAACTAGGTAAAGACATCAAGTCTTATTGCCCTGATGTAAAGCATGTCGTTATCATTTTCAACCCTGCTGATATTACAGGTCTTGTTACTCTTATCTGGTCAGGTCTGAAACCTTCACAGGTTTCTACACTTGCAGCTCTCGATTCTATCCGTCTGCAAAGCGAATTAGCTAAGCACTTCGGCGTAGCTCAGAGTGATGTAACAGGTTGCCGTACTTATGGCGGTCACGGTGAGGCTATGGCAGTATTTGCTTCTACAGCAAAGGTTGCAGGCACACCTCTTACAGACCTTATCGGTACAGCCAAACTGACAAACGAGCAGTGGGCTGACATCAAGCAGAAGACAATCCAAGGTGGTTCTAACATCATCAAACTTCGTGGTCGTTCTTCATTCCAGAGTCCAGCTTACGTATCAGTACGTATGATTGAGGCTGCTATGGGTGGTGAAGAGTTCACATGGCCAGCAGGTCGCTATGTATCTTTCGCAGGTATCGACCATATCATGATGGCTATGGAAGTGACTATCACAAAGAACGGTTCAGCTTATGAAGAAGTTGTCGGTACAGCAGAAGAGATGGATTCCCTGAAGAAGAGCTACGAGCACCTTGTTGCTATGCGTCAGGAAGTTATCGACCTTGGTGTTGTTCCTCCAGTTGAAAAATGGGGTGAAATCAATCCTAACTTGAAATAATATTGAGTATTATTAAAATATGGGCAGTATGGTTTTCTTATTAGGATTCCATACTGCTTTTTTATTATAACAATTATGGCATTAATAAAATCTATCAAGGGACTCACTCCCCGTTGGGGCAAAGACTGCTATTTCAGTGAGAACGCAACTATTGTTGGTGAAGTGATAATGGGTGATGAATGTTCCATCTGGTTCAACGCTGTTGTTCGCGGTGATGTTTGTCCTATACATATTGGCAACAGGACCAATGTGCAGGATGGTTCATGTCTGCATGTAACCAATAAGATTGGTCCTTTAAATATCGGCAATGATGTAACGATAGGACATAATGCGACAGTTCATGCCTGTACGATACACGACGGAGCGCTGATAGGAATGGGTTCTACCCTTCTCGACGACTGCGAAGTAGGTGAAGGGGCTGTAGTGGCTGCTGGTGCGTTGGTATTATCCAACACAAAGATTGGTCCGCACGAGATTTGGGGCGGAGTACCTGCTAAGTTTATTAAGAACACGCGCCCCAACCAAGCCGAAGATTACGCCAAGCATTATGTCATGTATTCAAAATGGTATCTTGAAGAAGATGCGAAAGAATAACATTAATCATCATTGCTTATGACTATATCATGTGCTCTCGATTTCGGGAGCACATTTATTTTCACTACTTTCCCGTCTTTCAGAGTAGCCTCCACTGTCGTATTATCCGAAGCATGCAGTTTGAAATGTACATCCCATGTCTTAGGCCATGCAGGAAAAAGAATCATCTTTCCGTTGGCCTCTTGCAATAGCATATCTTGCATACCTATCATGCCACTTCCGCCCCAGTTGTGGTCGGGAGACCAGTCGAATCCAGGTCCCCAGAAGGCGGGGAAGCGATAAGGTCCATCAGACAGTTTTAGTTTTGCCAGTCGTGCAGCCTCATCCGTTAGTCCAAGGTCTGCCGCCCATATATTGTCCTGTTTCCATCCTACATGCGAGCGAAACTCCAGTGCAAACGGATCATAAAGATATGTATCTTGTGCTATCTTGAGGTCAGGTTTTCCTACGCCATATATTCTCCACGGGAATACCGGATAGAGTTCTGTCGGTTCCGTATTATTAACCCTTGCCCATGTTACAGCAGGCGAGAGCACCTGATGTCCATTAACTTCCCTGAACGATATATCTGGTATTGACTTTAATAGTGTTGTATCTTTTTTAAGAAGCAAAGAGTCTTCATTATGTTTTTTCAGATAAGAGATGAGAGACGAAGTCACCGTTTTCAGTCCTGCAACTGTCGAAGTGGAATTATACGCCATTTTGAATGTCTCAGCTCCCGAACCCGGATAAATAATCAGCTTCCCGCTTCCATCCAGTTCTTTGATACCACGCGCACGCGCCAGATAACGATAATGCTCATTAAAGAAATCAAGGGTAGACTGTATAAAAGGGATATATTCTGAAATATTCTGATTGGCATAGCTCTCACTTTCCAATATCATCTGACAGAATTCGAGTGCTGTATCCCATGTATATTCCAACCATGCATTATATTGCATTCCTGGATCGTATCCATCCGGACGTATAGAACCATACTCGTCATAATTAGGCAGTCCATAGTTTTCCATCTGTTCTGTAAAAGCGGCACCGTCATGGTTCCAATACACTTTACTTCTCAGTTCTGCGTTTTTATATATGCGTTTATAAAACTCGAATTGGGATTTTATAGCATCATAGTCGCCTGACTTTAACATGGGCCAGTACACAAGCCGTTGGTTCTGCATTGTGTACACCCCACCGCCCCAATTGCGGAAATCTGGCGTATTATGATTGTTTTTATCCACATATACAGGGTCAAAAGCCATCAATCCGCCATTGAATTTGGTTGGCCAGTCGCTCATCGCGTTGCAACCTAACATATAACGGAACAATGTATAATTGCGGGTCAATTGTTCGCATTCGCCGGAACCTTCTATCCAACTGCGCTGCCAGAACTGATTCCACCATCTGCGCGAAGCCGTCCGGTCCTTGTTGTCATTAACAAGACGTTCGGTGCGCTCCAACATAGTTTTCCACTGGGCGATGTCGCATTGGGCAGTTGCCAACGTTATCCTCAGTTGATGTTTTTTCGCCGCCTTACCACTAATATAAGTCCATGCCGTATAGGGCGTGTCCGCATACGTTCCTGTCGTTTTCCCTGAGAAGAATAAGTTATTTCCACTCATCCTGCCACCGAAGGTCAAATTTTTCAACGGATTATACATCTGTCCCTTCACAGCATCCATTTTCTGTTGGGCTACCGTCGCATCAAATATCGTGTAATCGCCGTTATGATGTACGAAAGTGACTGATTCTCTATCTGCCGAAATGGAATCACGGTGAGTCACAGTACCCTCGGGTGCGCTCCATTTATATGAAGTCTGAAACCTTTCACGGTCGCCCAACGGTTTATCCGTCGTTCGCCAATTCTCATAACGAGCCTCCACTTTCACATTCTGCCGTCCGTCTACATCAACATGGATAACCGGTTTATAGACATCCACCCATATATTGACAGTCTTCTCACCGTCTGTTATAGAAACATAACCGTCGTTCACCTTCAGTGTCTGTCTGAAATCTCTATCCGTATGCAGCGCAGGGGTCAACTTGATACGGAATCGGCCCTGTTTCAGTATCGTATTGTTCTCGTCGAAAGAACCGGTACGACACACATAGAAGAGGATATCCCCGTTCTCCACCCAGACATTCATACCGATACTTCCGCCGCCACATGGCATCGACTCCGAAGCGTTTTTACTTGGCGTGTCCCACGTATAGTCGGCAGGTGTCTGAGCATTGAGTGACAAAGGCGCCAACGATAGGGCGACCAAAGCGAGTGTACATAATATAGATTTCTTCATATCAAATTGGTAGGTTTTGTTTTATTGTGGCAAAGTTAGCACAAAATCCATTCTGTTCCAAATGAATCAGCAACAAAACCAAGCTGATGCAATAAATGTTTTTATATTTTGTTTTCAAATAAAATAAATTGGAAGTTTATAAAAAATAATATATCTTTGTATCGAGAATAAATAATAACATTTAAAACATATAATTGACGAAGAGATATAGAAGTAAAATTGATTGGTGGCTCATTGCTATCATACTGATTGCATGTTTTAGTCCATTAATGGCCGATCTTGATTTAGAAGGGTTTCTTACGACAATCGGTGCACTTGTGCTTGTGATTCTCTTGGTCTGGCCTACAGATTATACTATTGACGGTGACACCTTAAAGGTTAGGGCTGGATTCATAATACGCCGCAGATATAACATTTCTGAGATAAAGAGCATCAGCCGAAGTCACAATATTCTGGGCGCGCCAGCTTGTTCTCTTGATAGATTACGCATTGATTTTGAGGATGGTAAAATGGAACTTATTTCTCCGGTAAGGAAAGATGATTTTATCAATGATTTATTGACCCAGAACGGAAAAATAAAAGTCTGGCAAACCTAAGCACTGAGTTTACCAGACGAAAGTAAAAATCACAATTTAAAACAACTAATTAATTTGAATATGATTGTTACTTAACAGACTTAATATGTTTTACATTTTCTCCTACATTCGTATAAATCGAAGCCTCAGCGATATTCGTGGCATGGTCGGCTATTCGTTCTATATTGGATATGATACCGTTTAAGTATATAAAAGTGAAGAGAAGATGTTTGGTGTCATCAGAATAATCACTGTTCAGTATCGTTTCCTTTATCAGTTTGTGATTAATATCATCCACCACATCGTCGTTCTTAATAGTCCATACCGCAGCATCATTATCATCCTTCACAAATGCGTCTACTGATTTCTGCACCATCGCGATACTCGATTTCATCATACTGGATATCACACCGGACATTTGAGAGAACACGTTTCTGTCTTCTACACGGGGCAGATACTTGTCGATGTTTTTCACCTGGTCGGCTATTCGTTCAAGATTAGAGATCATCTGATAAGCCGAAATGATCCTCCTGATATCCGATGCCACAGGATTCTGTAATGCTATGATATCGATTATCTCGTTGCCCAGACTCGTCTCGAAAGCATCTATTCTGTTCTCGTTGTCCTCTATTTCTTTTTGAACATCTCCAGGGATATCTGTCACGCCTTGAGCTATCAACTTATCCATTATCTCCAATTGGCGCATTACTAGTTTAACCATATCATTGAAATGATTTAATATGGAATGCAATGCATTGTCTTTTGTTATTGCCATAATGTTTCTATTTAATTATGAATTAATAAAGTATTATCCGAATTTACCCGTCAGATATGCTTCTGTACGCGGATCGGTTGGTGTAGTAAACATTTTCTTTGTGTTGTCATATTCCACCAGTTCACCCAGATACATAAACATCGACTTGTCTGATATACGTGCCGCCTGCGACATATTATGGGTGACCATAATGATGGTATAATTCTTTTTCAACTCTACCAACAAGTCTTCTATCTTAGATGTAGATATCGGGTCGAGAGCAGAAGTAGGTTCATCAAGCAATATCACTTTAGGACGGAAAGCGATCGTACGGGCGATACAAAGTCGCTGTTGCTGTCCTCCCGAAAGGAAGTTGCCTTTGCTGTGCAATGAATCTTTCACCTCTTCCCATAGAGCTACGTCCCGCAATGATTTCTCTACGATGGCATCACGCTCCTGCTTTTTCATCCTTATTCCGTTGAGACGGTATCCTGCTATCACATTATCATATATGCTAAGGGTCGGGAACGGATTAGGGCGCTGGAATACCATCCCCACCTGGCGGCGCACATCCAAAGCCGTCATATCATAAACATTCTCACCACTCAACAATATCTTACCCTCTGTATGAATGTTCGGATAAAGTTCGTGCATACGGTTGATGGCTCTGAGCAGAGTGGTCTTTCCGCATCCTGACGGTCCCATGATAGCAGTTATAGAATTATCGTCTATCTTTGCAGACACATGTTTCACCGCATATTTATCATCACCATAACTGATAGAAATATCCTCTATCGACATGACCGGTGCCACTGTATTTTCTTTTGTTTTTGTCATACTTCTTTTTTATCAATATGTATAATTACATTTTTCTCCTCGCCCCTATCCATCGGGATATCAGATTCAATATCAATACAAATCCCATCAGGAATATGGTAGAGCTCCATATCAGGTTCACCATATTAGGATCATTATAGAACTGCCATATCAGCAACGGAACTGCCGAACCTGGTTTCATGATGTTCCAGTTGATGTCAGGATTACCAAGGGTAGTAAGCATCAACGGAGCCGTCTCACCAAGTACACGTGAAACTGCGAGCAGTATACCGCTCATCAGTCCCGAGAAAGCAGTAGGGATAAGTACACGCCATATCACTTTATAATAAGGTGTCCCGAGAGCGATTGCAGCCTCCTTCAAGGTATCGGGCACCATTTTCAGTGATTCTTCTGTCGAACGGACTATCAACGGCAGCATCATAATTGCCAACGCGACTCCACCTGCCAGCACCGAATAGCCCTTTGTCAGTGGTACGACCACCCAAATATAAGCGATGATACCTATAACGATAGAAGGCACTCCCTGCAGTATATCAGCGATATCGCGTATCACCGAAGCGTATCTCTTCTTGCTGTTCTCTGAAAGATATACCCCGATGACGATTCCCATCGGAATAGCAAGTACAGAGGCTATCACGACCAAATAGATAGATCCGAGTATACCATTAGCGATACCGCCGGGGATAATCTCTCCACTGGCTGTAGCCATCATAGCTGTGAACGTATCAGGCGCCACTTGCGTGAAGAAAGCCCAGTTGATCTGTTTATAGCCTTTCACCAGCAATGTCCCGATAATCAGGAACACCATAGAAATTGTCAAAAAAGAGAATAGCATGACCGCTATCTTAAAACTGTTATTTTTAATCTTCCTATAACCAATCGAAGATAACAGGTCAGCCATTTTCCATCTATTCATAGTATTATTCATTATCCTATCCTTTTAATGATATATTTGCCTATTGCATTAATAATTGTGGTAATCACCAACAAGAGCAAACCCAATTCTATCAATGCACTCAATTGCAATCCGCTTGCTTCGCCAAACTGATTGGCGATCACACTCGCCATCGTATTTCCTGTTCCGAAAAGACCGTGAGGTATCACATTCTCGTTACCTATCAGCATCGTCACTGCCAGTGTTTCACCTATAGCACGACCAAACGCCAATATATAACTGGCTGTCATGCCCGAGCGGGCATTAGGCAGCACTACCGTCCGAATCACTTCCAGTCGGGTAGCTCCCAGTGCATAAGCAGCTTCTTTCAGATCGTTAGGTACCATTGCTATGGTTGTATTACTCAGTGATGTGGCATAAGGGACGACCATGATAGCCAATATCAACGCCGAAGTGAACACGCCGAATCCCTGTGGACTCCACCCGAGGTCTACCACTAACGGGCAAAGTATATAGAATCCCCATAGACCATAGATGATAGAAGGGATACCTGCCAGTAGGTCAACTAATGTTCCCACTATGGAAGCCAACTTTGTACCTCGGAAGTATTCTGCGACAAACAAGGACGTGCAGAATGCCAAAGGAATAGCTATCACCAGTGCGACAACGGAAGTGAGCAATGTGCCGACTATAAAGAGTAATGCTCCATAATTCTCGTTCCCTTGCGTCGGGTCCCATTTGTCTGAGAACAGGAATCCTAATCCGAAACGTGATATCGAAGGCAGCGAACCTTTGAAAAGTGAGATAATCATCGCCGCCGCTATCAGAACGATAACCAGCGACGATGCGAATAACACGCGTTTTAATATCTTATCACTATTGATATGCATCATATTATTTCAGGATTCTCTTACCATTGTAAGTTACAGAACGAAGTATGGCCTTGGCTCTGGCTGCGACACCTGCCGGCAGCGGTGCATAATTAGTCTTTACGGCCAATCCCTGAGCATTGCGACCTATCATCCAGTCAATCAGTTTAAGTGTAGCCTGTGCCTGTGCGAATGTACGACCAGCGTAAGCCTGTTCCTTATACAATATCAGCCATGTGAACCCCGCAATAGGATAAGCTGTAGCGGCTGAGGAATTATTTAACATCACACGGGTGTCTGCAGGAATCTTACCTTTGGCTGCCGCACTTGTAGAAGCGACCGTAGCCTTGATGAATTTACCTGCTTTATTTTGAAGGAGAGCCGACGGTTCGCGTTGTGCGAAAGCATATTCAGAACCTACATAACCGATAGAACCTACAGTCTGATGTATTGTTCCGGCTACGCCAGGATTGCCTTTCGCTCCGATACCAACGGGCCAGTTGACAGTCTTGCCGGCTCCCACCTTTGATTTCCACACTGCATTCACCTTTGTCAGATAGTCGGTAAACATATTTGTGGTACCACTACCGTCAGAACGGTGAACGACAGTTATTTCTTTGTTCGGGAATCTCACTCCAGGGTTTAATTTTCTAAGTGCTGGATGATTCCAGTTTTTGATCTGCCCCAAGAATATCTGGGCCAGTACTGTAGGTGTCAACTTAATCTGTTTTACACCTGGCAGATTGTATGCTACGACCACTGCACCACTGCAAGTAGGAATGTGGACGACTGCTGCAGGCATCTCTTTTAGTTCCGCGTTACTAAGAAATGCGTCGGAAGCGCCAAAGTCGACGATTTTATCCTTCAGACTACGGATACCGCCACCAGAACCGATACCTCCGTAAGTAACTTTAGCATGTGCCAGTCTTTCGTAAGTCACGAAAGCTGCGTTATAGAATGGTTGAGGGAATGTTGCGCCTGCACCTGATATTGACTGTGCACTAACTTTGTTGCCTAGAGTCATCAAACTCAACAATGCAACTAAAACGATACTTTTTTTCATACTTTTTCCTATTTAATTATTCTACCTGATTATAAACTATATTTAAAACTGACCAGATAACTTGTCGTTGTCTTTGCTCCTGATTTTGATGGGTCGCTTATCTGGATATTCGGAGCTATTGCGATACCCTTTACAGGGAAGAATTCAAGACCGGCTGCATACAGATTTCCGTCTTTCGCCGCATTCCATCCTTCGCTGGCGCCATTTATCTTTTTTGATGTGAGATTATCATATCGGGCAAATATAGCCACCTTCTTGCTAGGACTGTAAGTTCCCCAGAACGACACACCACTCAGGTTATTGTCTTTAACCTTATTATGACCTGTCTGCAAGTTGTACTCACCGGCCAATGTCAGTTTATCATCCTTATAGGCTACCATCGCATTGAATGTCGTCTGCGCCTCATTTTTCTTCAGATAATCGCCATATACACGTACATACAATTTCTTGATCGGTTGATAAGTCAGTCCCACTGAAACTTTCACAGCACTGTCGGCCTGTATAGACTTGTAGCCCTCACCGTTTACGATCTGAGCATCAACACTCAATTCAGGCACGATCTGATATTTGATACCGAGACCGAGGTCTGCACTCGAAGCATAACCGTTCAGGTCCTGAAATGATTTCAACAGATAACGCTTCCCCCAAAGAGATTCCTGCAGATTAAATGTATTGGTTCCTATCAAACCGAAATCGACAGTAAGTCCATTTTTCGAATATTCGCCAAAAGCATTCTTTATATAAGCGGTGTAAGCCGAAGTTTGATATCCATTATTTTTATCCGTTACATCCATCACTGCCTTTGCTGAGAAATAAGGAGAGAAATTGTAAGCATAACCTAGATATGCCCTTGATATTTCAAAAGCAGTATTAGTCTTACCATCTGTAGTCTGTACCCTGAAATCTGTAAACACTGTTACGACAGGTTTACCGCCAGCCTTAAAATCTTTCTTTGCATCCTGTGCCATACTGCCCGTTGCAGCCAGCACCATCGTCATTACTGAAATAAAAATTCTTTTCATCTTTCTTTGTTTTAATTAATCTGTAATTCTTGTTTCTAAATCACGATGCAAAGTTACGGTGGTCATATTTCAATGATATTGCCACCATATTATGATAAT
>NZ_CALMHT010000073.1 GCF_937863835.1 uncultured Prevotella sp. | reverse complement strand
GCCTTGGGTGGGGAAAAAGTCAAGAGGGGCCTTGGGGTGATGTGAAAAGAATTCCACTGGAGGTCCTTAGGGCATGGGGAAAACATAAGGAGTCTTGAATGAAAAAATCCCTAAACAGGGATTTTTTCAATGCGTCACCACTACCCTCTTCGTTTTATCTCCGACACGGACCAGATAGACACCTGGAGCCAAATGAAGGGACGTATCCGTGCCACTGTATACAAGCTTACCATCAGGGGTAAACCAACTGATCACTGTATTGGCAGGCAAATCACTTATCTCATCAATCGAGGTGGCGGGCTCGATATATCCCTTGACGCTGCGGGCAATGGTACCACCGCTGTAAGTGAGGTAATAACACTGCGACAGAGTCCTCAGAATCTCAATCTTACGCCAGTCGGTCTCGCCTTCAATCTTGTAGCCGAGGTATAACTTGTACTTGCCGTCAGCAAGAGTCGGATAGACAAAAGAGGCATTGTCCATAATAGAATATGAATATCTGCCATTACGGTCAAGCTCACCTGGTATATAATCGGCACGAGAACCAGTCAACTGACCTGAAGTAATGAAGTTGCCGTTGTCGTCGGTGATAAAGAAGCCCATGACTCCCGAAAAGTCTTCTGTGCTGTAATTGGCTATGAGCATCTGGGGAAGTGTCTCCTTATCACCAGACTTGACAGTGTTGACGTCGGCGGTGTTGTAGATGTCAGCGCTACCGATAGAACGTAATACGGGCAGACGCGTTTCGGTGATGCCATCGGGCTTCTGTATGCCGGTGATCATTGTATTGCTATTGTTGAAGCTGTGCCCTTCCACCTTCCCGTTGCTGGTGGGTTTGAGACTGCTGATACTGTAATAGCCGTTGCAGTAACCGCCCCATCCCCAGTTGATATAAAACTGGTCACTGCTGTTGTACCCGTTGACGATAAATTCGTGTCCTTCGGTATCTCGACCTCCATAAATAACAGGACGCCCTGCAGCCGACTCGGTTTTGAGAATAGATATCCAGTCGGCATCCGACATATAGTCGCGTGAATAATAACGCATTGCGTCGTCGTAACCGAAATTTTCCTGAAGGGCAAAAAAGGCGGTCAGATCACTGGAAGAACTGCCGTTGGGGGTATACATCATATCAACGGACGCACCGGCATGATACATCAGTGTGGCGACGGCATCTGCCTGCGCCTGGGTATAGGAGGTGGATGCGTAATCATCGATCATATTGGTCCAGTCGTAAGCGGTCTTGGAGAAGTCGACGGAATAAGAGACAGTGTCGGGATAGTTGTTCAGCTTCAAGATATACTTGAAACTGTTAGAACCGATGCCAGTGGTCGGGTATTTGTAATAATACATCACTTGTGCCATGGCAGTGGCAATACAACCAGTAACAGTGGCATATGTATTAACACCGTCGGTCACCTTGGGACACTGTGCATTGTAGGGAGCATCCTGACTCCATAAAGCCGTCATAAAGGGGGCTACGGATGAGGGCAGTGAACTGCTGGTAGTCTTAGCAGTTGCGGTAGTAGTGGTTGTTGTGGATGTGATACGCAACTGGCCCGACTGATAGGCTTTCATTTCCCTGACATAACCTTCGATCCATGAACGCACATTCTCGGGAAGATTGGCGGAATCGAAAGACGCACTCTCACTGTAAGCGAGTACGGGCACAAAAGCATCGTCGCCGCTCACCAGTACAAAACCGCCATTGTCGTAACCGTAGACATAGATATAATCGTTCTGACCGGTGACGGCTGTAGCCATCTTGAGGGATGACGTTGTAGCCATCACACGCATCTGTCTGGAAGTCAGTTTACCTTTCGCCATCGTGGAAGACAACTGATTTTCAGCTATCTGCAGCATCTCGGCGGTGGACCTGTTTCCTGCAAAAACAAAGTTTCCGAATGCTAATAACAATACAACCAGTAAGTAGAAGTTTCTTTTCATCATCATTCAAATTTAAAATTAGACTTTCTGTTCTCTGCAATATTTTCTTTTGGATAACTTTACAAAGATAATACAAGTTGCTCTAAGTTCAAAACAAATTCGAAAATAATTTCTATTATCCGATGCATTGATAATAATAAAATTGCTATCTTTGCACCATCTTTGAACAAAATAATGTTGATATAGATGGAAAAAGGAAATTTATCGCTGCTCTACAAGAGTCGCAGTTACGGTGCCTGCATCAAGGCAGGTTACAACCTTTATACAGATAACTTCAGAAAACTTTTCAAGTCGACCTGGATCATCGCCGCCATTATTGCCATAGTGGAGGGGCTGACCAAAACACTGGACACTTTGCATGTGGCTCCTGTCGCGGTGGCTGTGGGTATCATCATCGAAGCGATATGCGCGGTGGCTCTGTTCGGAACTATCATTTACATATTTAATCAACATGCTGTGAATGATGAAATTACAAAAGTTTCATTAAAGAAGGAATCGAAGGACATCCTGCATGACAGTATTCGGGTGCTGAAGACCATTATATGGCAACTGTTGCTCATCATGCCGATTGTCGCCGCCTATCTCTTTTATGCGAAGATGACCACTGGTCACAGTCTGTCCGACCCTTATGTGCACAAGTATATGATCATGCTGTTTTTCGTGTTCGTGATTTGCATCATCCTGTATATGCCTTTCAATTATCTGATTATGAAATACTGCGTGGGTGACAAGATTCACTCGTGGAACGTCATCACAAAAGGATATAAGGTGGGATTCAGACACTGGGGATTTATCTTCGCCGTACTGTTTATCACCGGTATCATCACAGCTGTGGTGGTACTGATCGTGAATACGCCCCACTTTGTGATACTGGGCGCCAAGGGATTGTCGGACCTGGGTGTGATGCAGGGCGACCCTTCGGGACTGCCTCCATACTTCAGTGTACTGCTGTTCTTCGTATTCGCCATCACCACATTTATAGGACAATATGTGGAAATGGCAATGCTGTTCCCTGTCTATTACATGTACGGTTCGATTGAGACACAGGAGAAGGAAAAAGCTGATTTTGAAAATAACATTCAACAATAATATGAAACAGAAAAGAATATTATTTATTGACAGAGACGGTACGCTGGTAGAAGAACCGGCAGACGAACAGGTGGACGCATTTGATAAACTGAAGTTTACGAAAGGTCTGTTCAGAAACCTCGGATTCATACGTAGCAAACTGGATTTCGAGTTTGTTATGGTTTCCAATCAGGACGGTGTCGGCACCGACGCTTTCCCTGAGGACACATTCTGGCCGGTACACAATTTTATCTTACAGACACTGGAAGGTGAAGGCATCACTTTCGATGATGTACTGATAGACCGCCACTTCCCGGAAGACAATGCCCACACCCGTAAACCGAACACAGGTATGGTGGAGAAATATATGAACAATCCTGACTATGACATCGCAGGCAGTTGGGTGATAGGCGACCGCGACACAGACCGGCAGTTTGCTGAGAACATCGGTTGCCGCTCACTGATTCTGGACAAGGACGGGATGACATGGGACAAGATAGCCGAACTGCTCTTTGCGGGTGAACGTGTAGCGGAAGTGAAACGCACGACCAAGGAGACGGACATCTATGTGAAAATCAATCTGGACGGTACCGGAAAGTGTGACATCGCAACCGGACTGGGATTTTTCGACCACATGCTCGAACAGATAGGCAAACACGGGATGATGGACCTGACCGTACACACGAAGGGCGACCTGGAGGTGGACGAGCACCATACGATAGAAGACACAGCCATCGCCCTGGGCGACTGTATACTGCAGGCACTGGGCGACAAGCGCGGTATAGAAAGATACGGTTACTGTCTGCCGATGGACGACTGTCTGTGCCAGGTGGCGCTCGACTTCGGAGGAAGGCCCTGGCTGGTATGGGATGCAGAGTTCCACAGGGAAAAAGTGGGCGAAATGCCTACGGAGATGTTCCTGCACTTCTTCAAGAGTCTGAGCGACTCGGCTAAGATGAACCTGAACATCAAAGCGGAAGGGACCAACGAGCACCATAAGATAGAAGGAATATTCAAGGCGCTGGCCAGGTCGCTGAAAATGGCTGTACGCAGGGACATTTACCACTTCGAACTGCCGAGTACGAAAGGAACTTTATAAAAACGCGAAGCACAAAGGAAATACAATCATCGGTGATGTGGTTAAAGAGATGAAAAATTAATACCCATTTCTTGGTATTTTTGGATAATTATTGTAACTTTGCGCTTGGAAAATAAGAGATCAATATCAAATATTCATTTTATAAACTGAAAGAATATGATTTATTCTAAAGAAGTGGACAACATGTGCGTTGTCGCTAAAGGTCCTAACCACGGACCAGCTCCTATTCCTGAGGAAGGGAAATGGATTCAGGCCAAAGAGATCAAAGATATCTCAGGCTATACTCACGGTGTGGGTTGGTGTGCACCACAGCAGGGTGCTTGTAAATTATCACTGAATATTAAGGAAGGTGTTATTCAGGAATGTCTCGTTGAGACAATCGGTTGTACAGGTATGACTCACTCAGCAGCGATGGCTTCTGAGATTCTGCCGGGCAAGACGATTCTTGAAGCGCTCAACACAGACCTTGTATGTGATGCTATCAATACAGCTATGCGCGAATTGTTCCTTCAGATTGTTTACGGTCGTTCACAGAGCGCTTTCTCTGAAGGCGGTCTTGTTATCGGTGCCGGTCTGGAAGACTTGGGTAAAGGTCTGCGCAGTCAGACAGGTACACTATACGGTACTGTAGCCAAAGGTACACGTTACCTCGAACTGACAGAGGGTTACATCACAAAGATGTTCCTCGACAAGGACAGTCAGGTATGCGGTTACGAATATGTAAAGCTCGGTCAGATGATGGAAGCTATCAAGGGCGGTATGGACGCTAACGAGGCAGTGAAGAAATTCACAGGTTCTTACGGTCGTACAAAGGCTGAACAGGGAATCGTTAAAACTATTGACCCACGTAAAGAATAAGGAGATACAGATATGATTAGAAAAGTTAATTTCGAAAGTCAGGAGCGCAGAATCAAACAAGTTCTCGCTGCCTTGAACGCTAACGGTATCAAAGATATCGAAGAGGCTAATCAAATTTGCGAAAACGCTGGTGTAGATCCTTATCAGATATGTGAGGACACTCAGGGTATTTGCTTCGAGAACGCTAAGTGGGCTTACGTGGTAGGTGCCGCTATCGCTATCAAGAAAGGTTGTAAAACAGCCGCTGACTGTGCCGAGGCTATCGGTATCGGACTGCAGAGTTTCTGTATTCCTGGTTCTGTAGCCGACGACCGTAAGGTTGGTGTAGGTCATGGTAACCTGGCTGCACGTCTGCTCCGCGAGGAGACTCAGTGCTTCGCATTCCTGGCTGGTCACGAGAGTTTCGCTGCAGCAGAGGGTGCTATCAAGATCGCCGAAATGGCCAACAAGGTTCGTAAGAACCCGTTGCGCACAATCCTGAACGGTCTTGGCAAGGACGCTGCTCAGATCATCAGTCGTGTAAACGGTTTCACTTATGTTCAGACTAAGTTTGACTACTATACATCAGAACTGAAGATCGTTCAGGAGATTCCTTACTCTGACGGTCCTCGTGCTAAGGTAAGATGCTATGGTGCAGATGATGTACGCGAAGGTGTGGCTATCCTCTGGAAAGAGGATGTAGATGTTTCCATAACCGGTAACTCTACCAACCCTACCCGTTTCCAGCATCCTGTAGCAGGTACTTACAAGAAAGAGCGTGTACTCGCCGGTAAACCTTACTTCTCAGTAGCTTCAGGTGGTGGTACAGGTCGTACACTGCATCCAGATAATATGGCTGCAGGTCCTGCATCTTATGGTATGACTGATACAATGGGCCGTATGCACTCTGATGCTCAGTTTGCCGGTTCTTCTTCAGTTCCTGCACACGTAGAGATGATGGGATTCCTCGGTATGGGTAACAACCCTATGGTAGGTGCTACCGTAGCTGTAGCCGTAACTGTGGATATGGCTATCAATAAGAAATAATCGTAGGATTATCTTACATAAAAATCCCTGTAACATGAATTTGTTGCAGGGATTTTCTATTTGTATCGACAGAATTGTTTATATTTGCACTATCTTTGTAACGTTCAATGTTTTACACGATGAAGAAATATATCCTTTTATATGTATTGATCATGACTCTCGTATGTCATGCGGAGGCTCATTCGGTATTCGATTCACAGATCAGGACACTGCAGGTGGTGGTGGACGACAACTGGATGGAGATGCCTGTGATGAAACTGAACAGCGACGAGATGCTGAACGTGTCGTTCGACCAACTGTCGCACACGTACCACAGATATATGTATAAGATAGAACACTGCGAGGCTGACTGGAGCCGGTCGGAACAACTGTTGGAAAGTGACTATCTGGTGGGGATGAATGACAATACCATCGACGACTATGAGGAATCGATCAATACCAGTGTGCTCTATACCCATTATGCCTTACAGATACCGAACGACAGGTGTAAACTGAAAATGAGCGGCAATTATATCCTGTCGGTATACGATGAGGACAATAATAACAGAAAGGTGCTGGAAGCTAGATTCATGGTGCTGGAATCGCTGATGAACGTGGGACTGGGCGTGACGTCGAATACGGATATCGATGTGAACAAGAATCATCAACAACTCTCGATGACGGTGAAATATAACGGTCTGACGGTGACTAACCCTACGGAACAGATCAAGACCAATATCATACAGAACGGGATAAACGGTGAAAGTGTGGCAAACGTAAAGCCCGATTATATACAGAGCGACGGTCTGCAGTGGACCCATAACAGACAACTGATCTTCAATGCGGGTAACGAATACCATAAGTTTGAGGTGCTGTCTACGGAACATCCGACCATGGGTATCGAACATCTTTCATGGGACGGCAACTACTATCATGCATTCCCTTTCGTGGATGAAGCGAGGAAAAACTATGTGTACGACGAGGATGCCGACGGCGCATTCTATATCCGTAACAGTGACAACAGTGAAAATAATGTGACCTGCGATTATGTGTGGGTCAACTATCAACTGAAAACGGACAGCAACAATATCAGGCAGACCGCTCTACTGAACAACGACTATACAATAGAAATATCGGGCGACTGGACCAACGACAGTGACAGAACACAATATGTGATGCATTATGATAGGACAGACAACAGTTTTAAAGCCTGCATCCTACAAAAACTGGGCTATTACTCATACAGATATATGGTCATGGACGATACGGGCTATTACAAACCGGAAGCATTGGAACCGGCATTCTACCAGACAGAAAACAAATATTATGCCCTCGTCTACTATCGACCTATGGGCGGTAGAACGGACAGGTTGGTAGGATATACTCAGATCAGTACAAGATAGTTACTGGTTTTGCTGTCTGTATTCCTCAGGCGTACACTTATACTCATTCTTAAAACAGGTACGGAAGTATTCGACATTGACGAATCTTGTTATGTCAGAAATGGACTCAACCGTATGGTCGGTCTCGACAAGAAGTCGGGCGGCATTGGTGAGGCGCAACAGCATGGTCATGATACGCAACTGAGTATTCAGTATCTTCTTACTGTATTTATAGACATCTTCACGTTTCAAACCCGTATCGGTACACAACTGCGACATCGTGTAAGTACCCGGTTGATGTTGGGTTATCACAGGTATAATCTTTCTGATAAACGACACTTCGTCGTTCGTTATCAGTCTGCTTATATCATCTTCCGCACCAAATAACGATGTGGAAGGATTGGGCGACAAGATGGAACCGCTTAACTTATTGCAGTTCTTGACATAATCGTACAACCTGTGCATAATACTGCTGTCGGAGTGCTTGATTTGGGTCTTCAACTTCAATACTTTAGAATAATAGACAAAATCCAAACATGATATCGTGATGAGAGTCAACAGCAACAGCAACTGGAGACCGGTACGACGCCACCACGGTTGATTGACGGATATGATGATAGACTTGGTACCACCGTCCCACACGTCATTAAACATGGATGCCTGCATCTCAAGTCGGTATGTACCGGGACTTAAACTGTTGTAATTGATGGATATCTCACCGTCCTTAGCCGAACGTCCTTCAAAACTATATGTCGGCACAACTTTCCAACTGCTGTTATCGCTCCCCAACAGACGGTATCTGAAATAGGTCTCATTGGGACGGAAATAATTCATGGCGGACACGATAAACGTGATTTTGTTCTGATTAAAATTCAACTCGATACTGTCCGACTTGGAAATGGCTTTCGACAAAATCGTATTTTTATCGTAACTCTTGCCTACTTCCACTCTGTTACCCATCACAAAGAGATTGACGATAACGGGAGTCAACTTGGTTTTCAGACTGTGTATTCTGGATATGTTGTTGAGTACGCGCTGAGGGTCGAAGACGGTTATGTTGTCGATACTCTGCATCGCTATTTTGCCGTCGGGAAGCAGGACAGACTTGCCATTTTCATAGAGTTCGTAACCGAGTCCGTCGCGCTGGGTGAAATTATGGATTTCGTATTTCTTGAACTTCTTGTTGTATACGACACAGGCAATACCATAACTGGTACTCAACCAGAGATTGCCTGTACGATCCGGGACGATGGAATGGACTACATTGTTGGGCAAACCGTCTTTGGTGTTGAATGTGCGCAGATGTGTTTTACCTTTGAACATAGACAATCCGTCGTCGGTGCCTAGCCATGTGATATTGCCGACACGCACCGTGCAGTGATACGAACGCTTATTAAACTGTGTCTGAACTTTGTTCCGGTCTATACATTTCAAAAGGGCCAAGCTTCTGGGGTCTTCCCATCCTAAAAGGGTGAAAGGGGTCTCTACCGGTTTGCAATACAAGACGCCGCGCTTTTCGGTACCGAACCACATACCTCCCTGATGGTCGAAACAGATCGTATTGATATCCGTATCTATGATCTTGTCATCGTCGGTGTATATCAGATTGTTGTGGGTCAGCGACTGTGTCGCTACATTATAGATATAATAACCGTACTCGCAGGCTATATAGAGGGCACTGTCGTTCTTGAAGGCCATATTGTTGAAATGATACGGTACCTTCAACACTACTTTCCATTGATTTGTCTTGACATCGTAAACCAGCAATACACTGTTCTTCTTACCGTTGCGCAACTGATAATACTTACCATTATGGAATTTCACCAATGATGAGGCATCGTAATATGTCTGGTCGGACGGTGAATAAGCACATGACTTTTTCAACAGGCGACCGTCTTTCAAGTTGTACATATACAACATACCGTTACCGAAAAACAACATCAGATATTTTCTTTCATAAACATCCAGATCCTGTAAATTACCGGCTTCGCGTGGTAACCGTATTTTCACTTTTGCATCTATACCATAGAGGTACTTGCTGTTTTCGACCAACCACAGGCATCCATCTTCCGTCCCAAACAAATCGGTGTAGTTTTTGTTACCAAGTCTTCGGGACAACACCTTTTTCACACTTTCGTATTTCTCTGTCATCAGGTTAATACAATAAACCTTATGCTTGTCTTTCAACCACAGATAATTCTTGTTGTCTATATAGGTATGATAATGACCTTTGTAATCTTTGAGATAGAAATCATTGTTGTAACGGGAATGGATATAATAGAAATTGGCTCCGTCGTAGAAATTGATATTTCCCAATGTGGTGATAATCATTCTACCATCATCCAGATTCACAATCTGCTGGGCACTGTTGTCAAGCAATCCATTGGAAGCATTCAATGTATGAAATTTCTGTTCTCCTTTCATATTATTACAAAAAGTGAATAATACTAATAAAAACAGATATTTACAATATGGTATACGTGATATATTCCTCATTTCTCACTTCATTAAGTGTTGATATTTGCAAAGTTAAATAAATCATTTTGTAGTAACAAGTAAAAATTGATTTATTTTCATAAAAAAAAGAAGTATCCGAATAATAGGATACTTCTTTTGTCGGGGCGACAGGATTCGAACCTGCGGCCGCCTGGTCCCAAACCAGGAGCGCTACCGGGCTGCGCTACACCCCGCTTGCAAAGGGTCTCTGTGTCTCATTTGCGGGTGCAAAGGTAAGCACTTTTTTCGACTCTTGCAAATTTTTCAGAGATTATTTTATAATATTTTCCTCTTTGAATACATTCTTCAAAATCTGTACTCCTCTTTCCACTTGTTCCTCTGTATGGGTGGCCATTAAAGCGAAACGAACAAGGGTATCCTGAGGCGCACAAGCCGGTGGAATAACAGGATTGATAAACACTCCGTTATCAAAAGCCAACTTGGTAACAAGGAACGTCTTATCCACATCTCTTACATAAAGAGGTATGATAGGACTTTCTGTCTCACCTATCTCGAAACCTTCTTCCTTGAAACGGCGCAATGCATACTTCGTCACCTTCCAAAGGTTTTCAATTCGCGACGGTTCGGTACGGATGATATGCAGAGCTTCCATCGCTGCGGCTGTAGCAGATGGTGTATTGGATGCACTGAAAATATATGTACGGCATGTATGACGGAGATAATTGATAGTATCCTTGTCGGATGCAATGAAACCGCCTATACTGGCAAGACTCTTGCTGAATGTACCCATAATCAGATCCACCTCATCAGTCAATCCGAAATAATCGCATACACCCCGGCCCTCTTTTCCGAATACACCCAGACCATGAGCTTCGTCTACCATGATAGACGCATCGTATTTGTGCTTGAGTTTGACGATTTCGGGCAAATTGGCCAAATCACCTTCCATAGAGAACACACCATCGACAACAATCAGTTTGATAGCGTCTGGACGGCACTTCTGAAGGACCTTCTCGAGGTCTTCCATGTCATTATGCTTGTATTTCAGACAATTGGCAAATGACAGACGTCTTCCATCTACAATACTCGCATGGTCGCGATCGTCACATATTATATAATCCTCTCTTCCACATATTACAGATAGAACACCTGAATTAACTGAAAAACCGGTAGAAAAGCACAAGGCTTCATCTTTGTGTTCAAACTCGGCTAATTCTTTTTCTAACTGTATGTGAAGATCTAAAGTTCCATTCAGGAAACGACTGCCTGCACAACCTGAACCATATTTGTCCAAGGCTTTTTTGGCTGCATCGATAACTCTTTGATCTCCAGTAAGTCCTGTATAAGCATTAGAACCAAACATAAGTACTTTATGACCTTCCATTTCGACCTCTGTACCCTGTTTGCCACTAATAGCACGGAAGTAAGGATAAACACCGGCAGACATATATTTCTGCGGTTCACGATAGTTTTTGTATCTTTCTTGTAACTGTCCCATCTTTTTTAATAGGTGTAGTAATATACCACAAAATTAATTATAGGCTGCAAAGTTACAAAAAATGTTATTAAATTCGTACATTTTTCGCAGAAATATTTTTTTTCACTTATTTTTATTTAAAAAGGACGTTCATTTTATATAAAAATAGTAATTTTGCAACCTATGGCTAACAAGATAAAATTAAGATTCATAATCAATCCTATCTCGGGCACTCAAGACAAGGAAAATATTTCCGACTTAATCAAAAAAGAGATTGACAAGAAGAAATTTGACTATGATATCACTTTTACCGAATATGCAGGTCATGCGGCTCAAATAGCCCGCGACGCCGTTGCTGAGAAATACCCGATCGTAGTAGCTGTCGGCGGAGACGGTACAATCAACGAGGTTGCGCGTTCGCTGGTACATACGGATACGGCTCTCGGTATTATTCCATGCGGTTCGGGCAACGGACTGGCAAGACATCTGCAAATACCTATTAATGTTCATAAGGACATCGAACTGATCAATTCGTGCAATATCGAATCGTTGGATTACGGGGTGATCAATGATATGCCTTTCTTCTGTACCTGCGGTATGGGATTCGATGCTTTCATCAGTCTGAAATTCGCCGAAGCGGGGAAACGTGGACCAATCACGTATGTAGAAAACGTACTGAAGGAGGGACTGAACTATAAACCGGAGACTTATGAGGTGGAAGACGAAAACGGGACTCAGAAATACAAGGCGTTCCTGATAGCGTGCGCCAACGCTTCACAATACGGAAACAACGCTTACATCGCACCGCAGGCCTCGATGAGCGACGGACTGATGGATGTGATCATCATGGAACCTTTCACGGTATTCGATGCTCCGCAGATCAGTATCGATATGTTCAACAAGACTCTGGATAAGAATAGTAAGATAAAAACTTTCAAAGCCAAAAAGCTGCATATCAGAAGGACCACCGAGGGGGTGATACATTACGACGGCGACCCTATCATCACCGGCAAGGATGTGGATGTGCATATCGAAAGCAAAGGAATCAGGATGATAGTGAACCCGAACGCTGAAAGTGAACCGCAACCGAATGCCTTGCTCAACGCATTCAGTGATTTCTTCAATAACATGAATGTAATCAGAGAGGACCTTGACAAACAGAGAAGAAAAATATATGTGATCAATAAATTATTATTAAGAAGACTAAATAGATTATAGTATCATGAAGACTACATTAGAAAAGTGGCTGGGCTTCAATCCAGGCACGATGAAAATGCGTACGGAAATAGTGGCTGGTGCCACGACTTTCCTGACCATGAGTTACATTCTAGCCGTCAACCCTACTATTCTGTCGTCGACAGGTATGGACAAAGGCGCAGTATTCACCGCTACAGCCCTGGCATCTGCCATTGCTACCCTATTGCTGGCTTTTATGGCAAAACTGCCTTTCGCGCAAGCTCCGAGTATGGGACTGAACGCATTCTTCGCTTATACGTTGTGCGGGGCCATGGGGTTCACTTGGCAACAGTCTCTGGGGGCTATGTTCATAGAAGGTGTGCTGTTCCTGCTGATCACGCTTTTCAATGTGCGCGAGAAAATTCTGGAGTGTATTCCTACCAATCTCAGATATGCGATATCGGCAGGCATCGGTATGTTCATTGCCTTTATCGGACTGAAAAATGCAGGTATCATTGTCGCCAATCCAAACACTTGTGTAGCTTTGGGGGCTTTCACCAATACTTCCATCCTGGGTATCATCGCCATTCTGGTGAGTGGCGTAATGATGGTATTGAATGTGAAAGGAGCGTTGTTCTATGGTATTGTATTCGCCACAATCGTAGGTATACCGATGGGGGTTACCGCCTTCCCGGCGGGATGGTCGCCTGTTTCGGCACCGCATTCATTGAGTCCTATCTTCTGTAATTTTGATTTCACGGGATTCTTCTCATTCAAGATGCTGATCATCATATTCTCACTGCTGATCATTAATATCTTCGATACCATCGGTACACTGGTGGGACTGGCTGAAAAAACAGGAATAGTGCAAAAAGACGGCAAGATACCTCATGTAAGCGAGGCGATGATGAGTGACGCTATCGGTACTACCTGCGGCGCCATGCTTGGAAGCAGTACGATCACCACTTATGTGGAGAGTGCGAGCGGCATCGCCGAGGGCGGTCGTTCGGGACTGACGGCACTGACGACAGGTATATTGTTTATCGTAGCGTTACTTCTGTCACCTATATTCTTATTGATTCCTTCGGCTGCCACGTCGGGAGCCTTGGTCATGGTCGGCGTTCTGATGATAGACAGTGTGAAAAAGATTGATCTGAACGATATTTCGGAGGCATTCCCGGCATTTATCACGATGGTGTTTATGGTTCTCTCCTATTCCATCGCCGACGGTATCTGTTTCGGTATACTGGCTTATGTGATGATCAAACTGTTTACCAACAAAAGACAGGATCTCAACGTGATGCTGGTAATCCTGTCAATTCTGTTTATCATGAAGTTTATTTTTGAATAACCAGAAACGGTATATACTATTTTCCACAAAGGGCGAACATCTCACGCAAAGCGGCACGGTGTTCGCCTTTTTTAATGGCCATCTCCAGGTCGCCGAGGGCATCTTCGTATTTCTTCAATTTGATATATATGTCAGCACGTGAGACATAATAGTCTTTGTTGTCGGGTGACAACCGGATGGCTTCTCCATAGTCGTAGGCAGCCAAGTCGTAAAGTTGTCTTTCCGTTTCTATTCCTGCCCTTGCGGAATAGGCGCTGGCACTGTCGGGGAACATCTCTATCAGATGGTTGATACCATCATAAGCGTCGGTATAATGCTGATCGCGCTGATTGACGAGCGCCAGTCCCAACCTGGCTTCATAGTTGAACGGCATGATTTTCAACAGTTTCTCATAATCCGCCCTGGCAAACTTGTATCTGTAGAGATGTTCGTTGACGTAGGCGCGGTAGAACAGTGCGGCGGGATTGTACGGTTGTTTGCCCAATACGATATTATATTCGTCCATGGCATAATTCCATTGGTCCAACTGGATGTTGACGGCTGCCTTCTTCAGATGCAGATTCAACGAATCAGGGTGGTAATTCAATTCATAATTGATTACTTTCAACGAGTCTTTCCAATTCTCTCTGTTTTGGGAATAGACATCTGTTATTGCGGCAAAAAGCAATATCGGCAGAATATAATATCTGTATTTCATAAATGATGATATAAAAAAATGAAAACCACAGATTAAGTATGATGACACTTAACCCGTGGTTGAAATATGTTGTCTGAATTAGTTTTTCTTGATGTAATCCACAATCCAGGCACCCACTTCCTTGGTGCCGTATTTGGCTCCGCCTTCCACCTGAATCTCAGGTGTACGTACGTTGGCGTCGAGAGAAGCGTCTACAGCCTTGCGAATCAAAGCACCTTCCTCTTTCAGGTCGAAATACTCGAGCAGCATGGCTACAGAAAGTATCTGTGCCAGAGGGTTGGCGATATTCTGTCCCTTTGCCTGAGGCCAAGAACCGTGTACGGGTTCGAATACCGGTGTGCTCTCGCCTGTAGATGCTGAAGGCAACAGACCCATCGAACCGGATATGCAACTGCCTTCGTCGGTAAGGATATCACCGAAGGTATTCTCTGTGACCATGACATCGAAGAAAGTTGGTTCGGCGATCATACGCATGGATGCGTTGTCGACAAACATGTAGTCAACTTTCACGTCGGAATACTGCGGTTCCATCTCCTTGGCAATCTGACGCCACAGACGACTGGAAGCAAGTACGTTGGCCTTGTCTACAACGGTGAGGTGGTGATGACGCTTGCGTGCATATTCGAAACCGACCTTCAGGATTCTTTCTATTTCAGGACGTGTATACAAGTCTGTATCATAAGCCTTGTCGTTATCCTGATATTTCTCTCCGAAATACATACCACCGGTAAGTTCACGGATACATACGAAATCGGCTCCTGATACCAGTTCGTCCTTCAGCGGTGACTTGTGTATCAGGCATTTGAATGTCTGTACCGGACGGATATTGGCAAAAAGACCGAGTTTTTTACGCATAGCGAGCAGTCCCTGTTCCGGACGAACCTTGGCTGTAGGGTCGTTATCAAACTTCGGATCACCTACTGCGGCGAAAAGTACTGCATCGGCATCTTTACATGTCTGAAACGTCTTTTCAGGGAATGGATCTCCAACCTCGTCGATGGCGTGGGCGCCACATAAAGCTTCCTGATACGTTACCTGATGACCGAATTTCTCAGCTACGGCGTCCATCACTTTAACGCCTTGTGCCATAATCTCAGGTCCGATTCCATCTCCTGGGAGAACTGCAATTTTTAATTTCATGATTATATAATTTAATATTTATTTATGTATGTATATATTTCTCTTCATTCATATCTTCCTCGAAGATATTCAGCATTTTGAACGTTGCCTTGATGGCTGCTTCTGTCTGGTCGGCATCCAATCCTCGGGTACGTATGATCTTACTGCCGTTGCGCCATGTGATCACGGTCTGTACCAACGCATCTGTCCTACCGCCAGGTGGTATCGTCACACTATAGTTGTCAAGTGTGGGGAATGTGCGGTTGAGCGAATTCTTGTATATCTTACGGAGCGCTTTCACAAAGGCATCATACTGACCGTCTCCCGTCGAGTCGGCCTCATACTCCTGTCCGTTGATGTCGACCTTGATACTGGCCAACGGTTTCAGTCCATAAGAGGAAGATACCATGTAACTGACCAGTTTAACCTTGTCCTCAGGGGCATTATGCTTGAGGACATCACTGACGATATACGGCAAGTCTTCAGGAGTAACCAATTCTTTACGGTCACCCAGTTCGGTAATTCGCCTTGTTACCTTCTTGGTCTGCTCTGGTGTAAGATCCAGTCCTAAATCCTGAAGATTACGGGCAATGTTCGCCTTACCGCTGTTTTTACCGAGGGCATACTCACGTTTACGACCGAAACGTTCGGGTACAAGTTCGTTGCAGTACAGGTTGTCTTTATTATCTCCGTCGGCATGCACACCTGCCACCTGCGTGAACACATTGTCACCCACGATCGGTTGATTGGGCGCAATGGCTATACCGGAATAACCCTCAACCAGTTTACTGATTTGGTTCAACTTACTTTCGTTCATGCTGGTGTTGGCATGAAACTGGTCTTTCAGAATCACCTGGACACTGGCCAACGGTGCATTACCGCAACGCTCACCTAGTCCGTTGACCGTGACATGCAGTCCTTTGGCACCACTGAGTACGGCGGCGAGAGAATTGCTCACGGCCAGATCATAATCGTTATGGGCGTGGAAATCAAAATGCGTGTCGGGATATCTCTTGAGCATCTTGCGGAAGAATTCTATCACCTGCAACGGATTCAGGATACCAAGTGTGTCGGGCAACAGAAACCGTTTGATACTCGTATTCACCAGTTCGTCCATCATCTGATAGACATATTCGGGCGAATCTTTCATACCACTGCTCCAGTCCTCCAGATACAGATTGACGTCCATTCCTTTTTCAGAAGCATATCGAAGTGATTGTTTAATGTCTGCAATATGCTCATTGGCAGTCTTATGCAACTGTTGAGTGCAATGTTTCAATGAACCCTTTGCCAACAAGTTGATCACCTTACAACCGCAATCGTCGATCCAGTCGATAGATGCCTTGCCATCCACAAAACCGAGTACTTCCACTCTCTTGAGCATGTCCTCGTGTTCGGCATAACGGCAGATCATCTTCACTGCATCTTTCTCACCTTCGGAGACTCTAGCGGAAGCCACTTCTATACGATCCACATTGACATCCGTCAATAATCGACGGGCTATCATCAGTTTTTCGTGCGGAAGGAACGAAACTCCACTGGTCTGCTCACCGTCGCGCAGTGTGCAGTCCATAATCTCTATAAAGGGAGGTATTCTGCGAAATGAAGTCTTTACTTGTTTTTCGTTTCCCATTCTTCTATTTTATCCTTGTTTTGCAACAAATAGTCGATATCATCCAGACCGTTCATCAGACAATGTTTCTTGTATCCGTTGATTTCAAACTTCTCACTTTTCCCTGTAGCCTTGTTGGTTACTGTCTGGTTGGGAAGATCCACTTCCACTTCCGTCTTGGGATTGTTGTGGATACTGTCGAACAGTTCGCCAAGGAATGTTTCGGATACGACGACAGGCAGTACGAAATTGTTCAGTTCGTTGTTCTTGTGAATATCAGCAAAGAAACTGCTGATGACAACTCTGAATCCATAACCTGCTATCGCCCATGCGGCATGTTCACGACTGCTGCCCGAACCGAAGTTTTTACCGGCAACAAGGATACATCCACTGTATGTGGGATCGTTGAGCACGAAATCTTTCTTCAGATTGCCATCCTTATCATATCTCCAGTCGCGGAACAGATTGTCTCCGAAACCTTTTTTGTCGGTAGCCTTCAGAAAACGGGCCGGTATTATCTGGTCTGTATCCACATTCTCCAAAGGGAGAGGAATACATGTACTTGTTATTACATTGAATTTCTGTTTCATTGTTTCATCTTTTATCACCTGACATTGAAAATGCCAGATCATTAAATATTACATTAATTCTCTCGGATCTGTTATGACGCCTGTCACTGCGGCTGCGGCTGCAACCAACGGACTGGCAAGAATGGTGCGGGCACCTGGTCCCTGACGGCCTTCAAAATTGCGGTTGCTCGTAGATACCGAGTATTTGCCTGCAGGAATCTTATCATCGTTCATGGCCAGACAAGCTGAACATCCCGGTTGACGGATAGCAAAACCGGCTGCCTCGATCACCTTGTCAAGTCCCTCTTCACGAATCTGTTTGTCAACAGCCCATGATCCAGGTACCAACCATGCTATCACATGATCGGCCTTCTTCTTTCCTTTCACGATAGATGCGAACGCACGGAAATCTTCGATACGGCCGTTAGTGCAAGCACCGAGGAACACATAGTCGATCTGATGACCGAGTAATTTCTCACCGGGTGCAAAACCCATATATTGCAGTGATTTCTTAAAAGAAGCCTGTCCCGACTCATCGATTGTATCGAGCGTAGGCACACTTTCGGTGATACCGATACCCATACCAGGATTGGTACCGAATGTGATGCGCGGTTCTATATCCTTGGCATCGAAATTCAGTTCTTTGTCGAACACGGCATCATCACCGCTCTTCAATGTCTTCCAATATGCGACAGCCTTGTCCCACTCTGCACCTTTAGGAGAAAATTCGCGTCCTTTCAGATATTCGAATGTCTTCTCATCAGGTGCGACAAAACCGCCACGTGATCCCATCTCTATAGACAGATTACACAAGGTAAGACGGCCTTCCATCGACATGTCCTTCACAACTGAACCCGAATACTCCACGAAATAGCCGGTAGCACCGGATGTGGTAAGACGGGACATGAGGAACAAGGCAACATCCTTAGCCGTCACACCCTTGGACAGTGTACCATTGATATTGATCCGCATTGATTTCGGTTTGGACTGCAGGATGCACTGCGAAGCCATCACCATCTCCACCTCACTTGTTCCGATACCGAAAGCCACGGCACCTACCGCTCCATGAGTGGAAGTATGCGAGTCGCCGCAGACGATTGTCATACCCGGCAAAGAGAGTCCTTTCTCCGGTCCGACGACATGGATGATACCATTATCGGGGGACAGCATACCGTAATAAGACAAACCGAACTCTTTGGCATTTCGCTCCAATGTGTCGACCTGCTTTTTGGATATCGGATCCTGTATCGGTTGATCCTGATCGTGCGTAGGCGTATTGTGGTCGGGCATACAGTAAATCTGTTTCGGACGATAACATTTCAGTCCTCTTGCCCTCATTCCGTCGAATGCCTGCGGTGAAGTCACCTCATGGCAATACAAACGGTCGATATATAATTGTGTAGGTCCGTCTTCTACAATCTGGACTACATGTTTATCCCATATCTTGTCAAATAATGTATTCATAATTTTTCTGTTGTTATTTTCTAAACTTGTTGATACAATCTATGTAGGCTTCTACAGATGCCGTAACGATATCGGTATTGGCACCGAAACCGTAATAGACGTTACCGTCGTATTCGACCTGCATGTGAACCTTGCCTACATCGTCGGAACCTTTGCTGATAGCCTGGATGGTAAACTCTTTCAGTGTCATCTGTTTCTGGATGATCTTCTTCATGGCGCGGATGGCAGCATCCACAGGACCGTTTCCGGTCGACGCCTCTTCGAATTTCTGACCAGAAATATCCAGTCCGATACTTGCCACGCTCTTCACACCCATACCTGTGGTAACCTGCAGAAAATCGAGTTTGACGGAATGTGCTTCGGCTGCATCGGCACCTGCCAACATCAAGATATCATCATCATTGACTTCCTTCTTTCTGTCGGCCAGTTTCAGGAAGTTCTGATAAATCTTGTCTACCTTATCTTCGTCCTCGACCTTCACACCGAGTACATTCAGGCGATATTTCAGCGCTGCCCTGCCGCTACGCGCTGTCAGTACGATTGAATTGTCATCCAATCCCACATCCTTCGGGTTCATAATCTCATAAGTGGTGGCATTCTTCAATACGCCGTCCTGATGTATACCACTGGAATGAGCAAATGCATTACGGCCCACAATGGCCTTGTTGGCCTGTACTGGCATATTCATCAGACTGGATACCATCCGACTGGTAGGATAAATCTTTGTGGTGTTGATGTTCGTATCGATGCCCAGATATTTATGACATTTCAGAATCATGGCTATCTCCTCCAGGGATGTATTACCGGCACGTTCGCCGATACCGTTGATCGTAACCTCTACCTGACGGGCTCCGTTGAGGACACCGCTGAAGGTGTTGGCTGTAGCCATACCCAGGTCGTTATGACAGTGGGTGGAGATGGTGGCCTTGTCGATACCGTCGACATGCTCCATCAAATATTTGATCTTATCACCATAGTCGGCAGGAAGACAGTAACCCGTGGTATCGGGAATGTTGACTACCGTGGCACCGGCTTTGATGACAGCCTCTACCACACGGGCAAGATATTCATTGTCTGTACGACCGGCATCCTCGGCGTAAAACTCTACATCTTCAACATACTTCTTCGCATATTTCACTGCTGCCACAGCACGCTCGATGATTTCTTCGCGGTTGCTGTTAAACTTATACTTAATATGTGAGTCGCTTGTTCCGATACCTGTATGAATTCTCTTATGCTTGGCATATTTCAGGGATTCCGCCGCTACATCTATATCTTTTTCAACGGCACGGGTAAGGGCACAAATAGTGGGCCATGTCACTGCCTTTGAAATTTCTATTACCGAATTGAAGTCACCCGGACTGGATATGGGAAAACCTGCCTCGATGACATCTACACCTAACTGTTCCAACTGCTTTGCCACCTGAATCTTTTCAACTGTATTCAACTGGCATCCGGGCACCTGTTCGCCGTCGCGGAGCGTTGTATCAAAAATAAATAATCTGTCACTCATTGTTATATCTTATTTTAATGTTCGACTTATACACTATAAAAAAACCTTTCACACCTGGAAGTGAGAAAGGCTCTTGTATCATCTTACATACATTGCTATAAGCACACATCTTCACTTCCGGCCACTCGCTGTAGTCGTAGGCTAATAATAATGTGTAGCAAATTTGTACGTTTCATCTGTTCCATTCTTTAATTCGGATGCAAAGTTAATTATTTTTCCCGAACAAAACAAAGAAATTGATACTTTTTTAATTAAAAAACTAACAATTTTCAATTTTTAGCCATCAATTACTTATTTTAAATAAGTTGTTCAGTCGTTTTTGTCTTTATTCAGCACCTCTTCTATCTGTTCGGCTATCTGTTTGTGTCCCTTGACCGACGGATGACCGCTCATCTTGTCGATGTCATGCAACTGTATATATTGAATTTTATAGTGGTCACATATCGTTTTTACGGATGTGGTGATATCGTTGCTCAGTCCGTCATTGATGAGGAAGTATATCTTCACATTGGGATATCTGTATTGAAGATGTTCCATCAGATAGGCCATGGCAGGGCGGAATGCATACAGGTCGCCCTTGGTCTGACCGGCATATTTATACTCTCCTATCGGGGAACCTGCCCAACTGTCGTTGGTGGCACCGAACACGAAGATGATGTCGGGGCACCCGAGGTTGTCCATACGTGTGATAAACGAACGGGCCGAATAGTCGTTGCCATCATAGCCCGTGTAAGATATGGTAGCTCCCGAATATGAATTGTTGACACACAGTTTGTACCTGTTTTCTTTGATATACTTCCACCACCATGTCTGGGTGACACTGGTGACATCCGTTTTCTTATCACCATTCTTTGCATAATACCACACTTCATTGGTATTGGGGGTGAGATAACCTTCGTATGTGGAATAAGAATCACCCAGTATCGAAATATTCTGTCCCTGTACATAAGTTGAAGCAAGGACAACTAACATTGTTATGATTATATTTTTTTTCATCAGTGGATTGTATTTTATCATTAGAACGGTAACGGTCCAGCTGGCGGTACATCTTCGCCTCCCGGTGGAGGCGTCTGACCGCCATTGACTTTAGAACCGAGGATTTCTCCACCCATTGTAGGTGGTATATATGAATCGGAATCCGGATTTTCGAAACGTGTAAACTCGCCGCGGAACCGAAGGAGAACATCACCGATGGCTCCCTTACGGTGTTTAGCGATAATGATCTGTGCCATACCGCGCAGATCCCTGTTGTTTTCGTCTGTATAGATTCTATAATATTCAGGTCTGTGGACAAATAGTACCATATCGGCATCCTGCTCGATGGCTCCCGATTCACGCAAGTCGCTCAACTGTGGCCGCTTTCCTTCGGCACCTTCACGTGATTCAACACCACGGTTCAACTGTGACAGGGCGATGACAGGGATATTCAATTCCTTGGCCAGTCCCTTGAGTGAACGGCTGATCGTAGACACCTCTTCCTGACGGTTGCCGAAATGCATACCGTTGGCATTCATCAGCTGCAGATAGTCGATCATAATAGCTTTGATACCTTTCTCTTTCGCCAGTCGACGGGCCTTGGAACGCAATTCGAAAATAGACAGACCTGGAGTATCGTCTACATACAACGGGGCTCCTTCCAGTTTGCGCATATTCTTGTCCAGACGATTCCATTCATCTTTTTCCAACTGACCGTTCATAATCTTACTGCCCTGTATCTCGCAAACATTCGATATAAGACGGTTGACGAGTTGCACATTATTCATTTCGAGCGAGAAGAAGGCAACAGGCACCTGATAATCGACCACCATATTTTTAGCCATTGACAGTGCAAAAGATGTTTTACCCATGGCAGGACGACCAGCTATAATAATAAGGTCGGAACTCTGCCAACCGGAAGTAATATCATCCAACTTGGTGTATCCACTAGGGGTACCGCTGAGTCCGTCCTGTTGGGCGGCAGCTTTCTGAATATCATGCAAAGCCTGTTTCAGGACGGGGTCTATCTGCGTATAATCCTGACGCATATTCTTCTGCGACAGTTCAAAAAGCGACCCTTCTGCTTCCTGCATCAGATCATCGACATCTACGGTATCGTCGAAGGCTTTCGTCTCGATAACGCTGGCGAATGATATCAACTGGCGAGCCAGTGATTTCTGCTGCAAGATATGTGCATGATATTCCACATGGGCAGAAGAAGCGACATGCTGCGCCAGTTCCATCACATACACAGGGCCGCCCACTTCTTCGAGATTGCCGTCCGACTTCAACTGTTCTGTAACAGTAAGGATATCGACTGGTTTCTCTTGAAGCGACAATGTCTGGATAGCTTGGAAAATCATCTGGTTGCGCGGTTCATAGAATGTCTCCGGTTTCAATATCTCGCTGACCATAGAGAAAGCATCCTTATCTATCATCATCGCACCGAGCACAACCTTCTCTATATCCAATGCTTGCGGTTGCAGATGTCCGTAAGTATTATTAATAGGTGTGGGTTGCTTGGGTTTCCTCTGTCTCTTGTTATTTTCTTCAGGCATAATTGTTTTTCTTTAGCGCACAAAATTACAAAAAATATCTTGCACTCTACCCATATTAAGACAGAAAATATTAACTTTGCACAAAATAAATTTTTAGAAAGATGATAACCAAACCGTGTGCAAAGATTAATCTTGGTCTGAATGTCGTCGGGGTAAGACCTGACGGATATCATGATATAGAAACAGTCTTTTATCCTGTGCCTGTATATGACATGATTGAGATGTGCGAGATGGACGACAGTTTTACTTCTGCCTATCGGGCGGACATCAAAATAACCGGTGCTACCGTCGACTGCGACGACCAGAAAAATCTCGTCGTCAAGGCGTACAACCTATTGGCAGATGATTATAAATTGCCCCGAATGCACATTCATCTATATAAGAATATCCCCATGCAGGCTGGTATGGGGGGAGGGTCGGCCGACTGCGCTTACGCCATTACCTTGTTAAACAGACAGTATGGTTTAGGCCTCAGCCTTGATGAGATGCGCCGGTATGCCGCACGACTGGGTGCCGACTGTGCCTTTTTCATCAATCCGCAACCTTCTTATGCCGACGGTATCGGTGATCGTCTTCGTCCGGCCGATGTTTCGTTGTCTGGTTATCATATTGCGGTTGTAAAACCACCTGTCGCCGTGTCGACAGCTCTCGCCTACGCCAAGATTGCCCCTGCGCATCCTGCGATATGTTGCCGCGAAGTAGTAAAACAACCGGTTGAAACATGGAAAGACAATCTAAGCAACGATTTTGAGAAACCGATATTTGACATTTATCCTGAACTGGCAGCTATCAAGCAGCATCTGTATGACAGAGGGGCGGTATTCGCCATGATGTCGGGAAGCGGCAGTGCCATGTTCGGCATCTTCGACCGTATTCCCGATCAACTTGCAAACGATTTTCCTGACTGCAGAACAATAACGGAACAATTATAAACAGATAATATAATGACAGACAACAGCAATGAAGAGTTTCCCATTGTGGATGAAGAAGGAAATATCACAGGCAGTATAACTAGAGGACACGCCCACGACGGTAGCAAAATACTGCACCCTGTAGTTCATCTACATGTATTCAACAGTCACGGTGACTTATATCTGCAGAAACGTCCGGAATGGAAAGATATTCAACCGGGCAAATGGGATACGGCAACAGGCGGACATGTAGACCTCGGCGAAAGTATAGAGATAGCTCTGAAAAGAGAAGTAGGCGAAGAACTGGGTATCACTGATTTCGTTCCGGAATCTCTTGGACACTATGTCTTTGAGAGCAAACGGGAAAAGGAACTGGTCTATGTGCACAAAACCATTTATGACGGTGATGTAAAGCCAAGCAAAGAAGAACTGGACGGTGGCCGTTTCTGGAGTAAGGAGGAAATACTGGACAACATGGGCAAAGGGGTTTTTACCCCTAACTTCGAGAATGAATATCGAAAATACTTTTTATAATGTAAACACGAATTGTATCGAACAATACAATTGCATGGCCAACAGATAAAGGAACCAGACATAATTGAATCGGGCGATACCTGATACAAGCGAACGGAAGACACTGACGATACTGCCCAGTGTTCCAGACAGCAATCCGTAACTCACCGACAATAATACTACGACGAATGCCGTTACCGGTATGATACTATAACTGAAACTGCTGGGGAACAGTTCACCGTTTACACTGAGTAATATGGCATGGGGCATGACGGTGAGCAACAGCATGATGACGATGCAACCGATCAGTTCGGTGGCAACAAAGTAAAGGGCTATCCTTTCCCTGAACAGGATGTTACTCCGATGCAGAAACAGTTTCCCCAACACCTTATTGATTCCACTGTCTTTGACAGTACCCGATGCAATGGCTATCAATATCAACCATACCAACAAAGGTGTGGCCATATTGTCGGCAAAATGGCCGAAGAACCACCTGATTCCTTCAGGACTCAGCATACTGCGTATAGACATACTGCCTGCGTTGGCTGCATTCAACAGCCATGACAACAGTATCAACGACAGTTGCAACACGGCCAAAATGATACAGACGACAGCCAATATGTATTCACGCCTATTCTTCATCAGGGGTCAGATTGTCGATATCCAGTATTCTCAGTTCAAGTGCCCTTACGACAAGACGTGTGGCGTTGATACCAATGCCACCGTTCCCGTTAGGAAACAATTTCTGAACCAGTTCGTTCTGTCGCTTCTCCAGACTCTTTACGCCGAACGGCATACCACGCAAGTTGGTTATCTGTTCTTTGGTATATCCCAGGGCAAGATGTCTTAGAAAACGTTCGTCATATTCGTCTATCTCATAGTTGACCAATGCCTCCTGACTGATCAGTTGGTTATCGACGGTATATTTGAACCGTTCCACGATTTTCTCCAATATCGGTTGGTTGAACACGAGACGTTTGCCTTCCATCACACTACGCACATCACCACGGGTAAGCAGTTCACCGCTTTTAAGGATAATACCGTCAGCTCCTGCGTCAAGTACATCGACCCACAATTTCTCGTTCAGTATTTCGCCTGTAAAGATAAGCACTTTCACTTCCTTACGGGTTTCCTTTGTCTGTCGACATATTTCGACTCCTACAGTTGTAGAACCGCCCAGACCTAGATCGAGAAGCACAAGATCAGGATTATGTTCTTTCATCAGCCGCCAATAGGTTATTTCACTGTCTGCCGTACCTATTATCTCAGCCTCTGGTATATCATTCTTAAAAATACCTACGGTACCTTTCAGTTCCAAAGGAACATCTTCTACTATGATTACTTTAAAGTTTTCCATATCATTCTTATTTTGTAGGAAGTATTATATTTATTATCGTATCTTCGTTAACTTTTTCGGCATAGATGCCACAACCTCGTTTGTTGGTATATTCGGAATGGTCGCGTATAATCTGACTGCATATCATATACGGAATATGTGACGTGGACGGGGTAAACAGGCTGTGGGCCTCTTCATCTGTCAGATTCAGCCCTTTCATGCATACTGATATTTTCACATACAGGGCATCGTTCCTGCCGACTGTTACTGGGAGTTCCTTACTAACATTTTGCTTCTTTAAAATATCGAACAGATATCGCATCATATCCTTATCGCACATCACAATGACGTCGGAGTCTGTCTTGACGAGTTCACCAACACGTACGGGTCTTATCTGATAACGCACATTTTTAGTTTGACGTATAGCCTGTAAACTTAAAATAGTATAAAGTTCTTTATAATAAGCCACGACTTCACTGATTGCCTGCAGATGATGTTCCTCGGCATCTACCAACTGACGTATTCTGCTGGGATAATACATCGTCTCATGTTTGAGGGTTGACAGACAGTTGTCCAGCACACTGTTACTGATATGCAGTTCGTTGTCTTCAAACTTGGCACGACGACATTCGTCTTCGGCCAGTTCTATATTCGAATTCTGTTTTTCTTCCATTTCAATCGACAATGCCAAGGCTTCCTGTATCTGTTTTACAATATCCTGCAGGGGTGTAGGATAATTCTCAGTTGATATCAGATTGATCTTCTCCAGTTTGAGAGATGCCCTGTCGCCACTGAGTAGGATGTCATTGATACTCTTAATCTTTTCGACACAGAATCTATAATATAACTTATGGCGGTAGTAGAGAAAATAGTATGCCGGTATGATACTGATAAGAAGAAGTATCAGAAGAACGACGGCTACGGTCTTGTTACTTTCCGACTTTTGCATCGCCACACAATACGGACCGAGTTTGGCATCCGCACTCGTTTCCTTGAACAACTGGGTATATATGCTGTTGTTGTATTTATACAAATCCCACTGATGAAGAGCCAATGCAGCGACTGCACTTTCATTTCTGATATCTATGATAATATCGTATGATATCGATATGGAATCCCTGTACCACTGCATCTCAGCGGGTACAGCACTGGAACCTGGATATTTCTTCATCAACAGTTTTCCGTTGTTGCTCACCTTCCGATAATGCGCATTGAGATATTTCCTGCACGAGTCGGCAAACATCAGCGTACGTTGATACTTGCCAGACACATTACTATAATAGGCGGAATCGGCATAATGAGATGCCAACCTGATATTATTATCTGTAGTCTTGGCATTGGCCGCGACAGCAAAGGACAGAGTGATGATAATAGCCGATATCATACGGATTATTCCGTGAGGGAGACGGAAGAAGAAACGACTGCCCTTGCCTACTTCACTCTCTGCAGATAATGTACAGACATTGAATATCTGACTGATTTTGCGATATTTCTCAATGATTCCCTTACAGTTCATCAGACCGAACCCATGACCGCCGTAAACTTTATGGTCGAAAATGTCGCTCAGGTGCTCCGGACTTATACCGCAACCCGTATCTTCGACGGATATCTCCACATATTCATCATACGACTGTGAACTAATCTCTATCTTTCCTCCACTCGGGGTAAACTTACGCGCATTATCGGCCAGGGTGTTGATCATGAACAGGGTTAATATCTTGTCGGCCTTTACTCTGTCTTCCGTGTCATGCACGATGAGTTGTATGCCTTTAAGACTAAACGACATCTTGCTATGACTCACGGTGTTGAACAACGACTTCAGGTCAAAACTTTCGATATGAAGACTGAGTTGCCCCTGACGCAGTTGAATCCAATCCGTTAAGACGGTATTGTAATCATTGATCTTATCAGTCAACTCAGCCACATAATTATATCTTTCGCTTTTTGTTTCATCGGAGTCTTTACTGTCATTCAGACGGTTCACTTCGTGAATGATGCGGTCGATAAAAGGCGTTATACTGAGGACAAGAGACACTTTCGCCCGATTTTCAAGGTTCTGTTTACGATTGTTCAGTATGTGTATGACATTCAGTTCCTTGGCTTCGTTGATATCATCAAATTTTTCTTCTAAGTCTTTCTGTTTCTGTTCGTTCTCATGTTGCCATTCACGTAAAGGTTCAAGCAACTGCCGAAGTTGTTCTTCACTGTTGCTATTGATTCTCAACCTGTTGAACAGCCATAGCAGAACAAGAACCAAGACAATCATAGCCACCACAGCAACAATCATCCAATTAAGTTGAGTTGCCGTATCATCATATTGCTCTGCACGTGATTCCAGATACCTGTCCTGTCGGGTCATCTCCTGCAGATCAATATAGATATTTCGATTGTAATCACTCAGACTTTTATTGTTGACTGCCGAGAAAGACACGCTCAACTGTTCTCTGATACTTGCCACCAAATCAGGTGTCCTGTTGATTACCGGATTCGAATTGAGCGCCAGTTCCAAATAATAGATGGAAGACTTATAATCACCTAGATAAAAATAGCACGATGCCAGGGTACGATAACTACCAGCCAACTGATATGGATCACCGAATTTCTTGAAAAGTTCAACAGAACGTTCCGAGAGGTTGCCTGCAACCAGACTGTCCGGACAAGCTTGAAGGTTCAGGTATTTCATTGCAGGAAGATTATCCCTTATCAATCGGGTACGAGAACTTGAAATCATCAGATGCTCAGACAAAGACTGAAGACTGTTTGCCGTCCAGAACTGATAATTAATCTGGGTGGAAAGCAGAAGACAACGCATCAGATAATCAAACTCCTGTTGGTTGACATCGGCCTGATTGGGTGCCGTGATAATTCCTCCCGCACCCACATTATATAAGTAATCGAGATATTGCGCAGTGTCTTTCTGCATCAATATGTCGGCATCTATCTTCTGTAATTCATTGATGGAGTTTTGCTCCAATCCTACATAATAATAATATGTGGATGATACAATATAAAACTCGGATTCGGCATATATCATACGATTCTGCAATCTGTCAGACAACATGCCTCTCTCTTCGTTAATACGGCGAAGACGACGCTTTGCCTTTTCACGATAATCATAAAACTCCTTATTCTTCGACATTCGTTGACATAACCGCATCATCTGAACATCGGAAATAAGAAGTTCCACCTGATTGTCGGTAAGTGATGAAACTTCACTCAGTTGTTTACGCGCCTTATCATAATTCATTCGCATTGTGTTGACAAATGCAAGGTTATTGAGAGCCTCGGCCTTGCCGTCATCATAATCCACAGATAAAGCAAAAGCACTATCCGCATAGATTCTTGCCGAATCGAGATTGCGATAGTGCTGAGCGTATGCCTTGTTGTTCAACTTATCCACCCTGTCTGAATGTGACGAGGAACAAGCCGAAAGAAACAAAAGGCCCAATATGGATATGATCCATATCGAACCCTTTTGTAATGTGTTATTATGCGCGAGCCTTAGCAATGTATCCCAAAGCCTCTACACATTTATCAGAAATGGCTTTCCAGTTTTTAGCGGCGATGACGTCTTTCGGAAACAGTTTACTACCCATTCCGACACATAGAACACCAGCCTTGATCCAGTTGGTCAGATTCTCTTCATCAGGAGAAACGCCACCTGTAACCATAATGTTAGACCATGGCATAGGAGCCAAAACATTCTTCACAAATGAAGGGCCACCTACATTGCCAGCCGGGAAAACCTTTGTAATATCACAACCGTGCTCTTGGGCAAAACCGATCTCGCTTACACTACCGCAACCAGGTGAGTAAGGTATAAGACGACGGTTGCATACAGCACAGACCTCAGGGTTGTAAAGTGGACCAACAATGAAGTTGGCACCTTCCTGAATATACAGGGCAGCTGTGGCAGGGTCAACGACCGTACCGACACCCATAATCATCTCAGGACAATTTTTGAGAACCCACTTGTTGACTTCTGCAAATACTTCATGTGCGAAATCGCCACGGTTGGTAAACTCGAATGCACGAACACCACCGTCGTAACATGCCTTGACAACATTCTTCACGATCTCAACATCACTGTTGTAGAAAACAGGAACCATACCTGTTGTCTTCATTGCAGACATAACCTGCATTTTATTAAACTTTGCCATTATATTAAATGTCTTATTGTTCTTTATTATCTTTGTACACGACCTGAAGCGTCACCACCAGCAAGATTCTCTACTTCCTCACGACTTACCATATTGAAATCGCCAGGTATCGTATGCTTTAAAGCAGAAGCTGCAACAGCAAATTCAAGAGCTGCCCCCTGATTGTCAGGATAAGTAAGAAGTCCGTGGATGATACCACCTGAGAAAGAATCGCCACCGCCTACACGATCGATAATCGGCATGATATCATAACGTTTTGACTGATAGAATTCCTTACCATTATATATAAGAGCCTTCCAACCGTTGTGACTGGCACTAAAACTCTCACGTAATGTAGAGATGACATATTTGAAGTGGAACTCCTTCATCATACCCTGGAATATACCCTTATATCCTTCGGCATCCGTCTTTCCGCCTTCAACGTCTGCATCTGGCTTGAAACCTAAGCACAACTGCGCATCTTCTTCGTTGCCGATACATACATCGACATACTGCATAAGAGGACGCATGATACTCTGGGCTTTCTCTGAAGTCCATAACTTTTTACGGAAGTTAAGGTCGCACGAAACGGTAACGCCATGACGATGGGCGGCCTCACAAGCCAACTTGGTAAGCAGGGCGGCCTTGTCACTGATAGCTGGGGTGATGCCGCTCCAGTGGAACCACTGTGCACCTTCCATGATCTTGTCAAAATCAAAATCTTCAGGATCTGCTTCAGCTATAGAACTTCCGGCGCGGTCGTAGATAACCTTTGAAGGGCGCATAGAAGCACCTGATTCGAGATAGTAGATACCAACACGGTTACCACCACGGGCTATGAACTCCGTGTTAACACCAAATTTGCGAAGCGCATTAACAGCGCATTGTCCAATTTCATGTTTTGGCAACTTGCTTACGAAATATGCTTCATGTCCATAATTGGCACAACTAACAGCAACGTTAGCTTCACCACCACCATAGACAACGTCAAAAAACTCGCTCTGAACGAATCTCTTCTGTCCTGGAGAAGAAAGACGGAGCATGATTTCACCCAATGTTACGACTTTAGCCATTTTCTAAATGTTTTAATTGTAGTTGTTTTTATTTATTAATTATTCTGTTTGCGTGCACAAAGATAGTACTTCTTTTGCAAAGTTAGCAAAAAAATAAAGAAAAAATAAGTATTTATCTATTTTTTTTGTTGTGTGCTCGCACAATTCATATTTTATTGCTAAATTTACAGCCGAAAATAAAAATATAACCAACAAGTATTACGATGGCTGGAAAAATAAGAATAAAAGATATAGCAGAAAAGTCTGGTGTATCAGTTGGAACAGTTGACAGAATTTTACATAACCGCCCGAATGTATCCAAGACGGCTCGTGAAAAAGTGGAAAAGGTACTTGAAGAGATCAATTACCAACCGAATGTATATGCCAGTGCTCTAGCATACAACAAATCGTATGTGTTCTGGTTGATTATTCCTAAACATGAATCGGAAGCATACTGGGAGGAAATAGAGGAAGGTGCCTTGAAAGCGTGCGAAGCCCGACGTGACTTTAATATTGAGGTGAAAATCAAATATTACAAGAGGTTTCATGTCGAAACATTCAACAAGACGGTAAATGACTGTCTTGAAGCCAATCCAGATGGTGTTATCATCGTACCCAGTACACTGGAAGTGACCCGCCAGTTCACCGACATACTGCATAACCGCAGTACACCTTTTGTTTTATTAGACTCTTATATGCCCGACCTGAAGCCATTGTCTTTCTATGGACAGGATTCATTCCAAAGTGGATATTTCGCAGCCAAGATGTTGATGATGATCGCCAGCAACGAAAAAGAGATTATGATCATGCGCCAGACCAACAATGGTGTTGTGGAGAGCAAACAACAGGAAAACCGTGAAGTGGGATTCCGTCATTATATGCACGACCACTTCCCTAACATCAAGATTCTCGAAGTGGATCTGCCGGCCGAAGAGACGAAGGCGAAGTATGACACGATCCTATCTAAATTCTTCGATGATAATCCTACTGTGCACCATTGCATAACACTGTCTTCCAAAGCACATCTGGTAGGAGAATTCCTTCTGCGCACCAACAGGCGCGATGTTCAGATTATGGGGTATGACATGGTGGCCAAAAATGCAGAATGTCTGCGCCAGGGATCTATCTCTTTTCTGATTGCCCAGCATGCATATATGCAAGGTTATTCATGTGTTGAATCACTTTTCGAGGCAATCGTATTGCACAAGGAGGTGAACCCGGTCAACTATATGCCTATAGAGATTCTGCTCAAAGAGAATGTAGACTTCTACAGAAGAACGCAATTATAAAATAGAATGTATTAAACAAATTATAAATAACTAATCAAAGTATGAACAAATCAAATTTTATTAAGATCAACCCTGCCGATACAGTGGTTGTTTGTCTTAACCCCTTGAAAAAAGGAGAGTCTATAGAGATAGACAATAAGAAAATCGAAGTTTTACAGGATATTCCAGCAGGACATAAGATGCTTATCACAGATGCCCCGAAAGGAACCGATATCATCAAATATGGTTATCCTATCGGTCATTCGCGCGAGGACTTGAAAGCCGGTCAATGGGTCAACGAGAATAATCTCAAGACGAATCTGGCTGGTACACTATCATACACTTATTCGCCTGTAAACGAGGACCTTAACATAAAGAAGGAAAATAAAACCTTTAAAGGTTATGAGCGTAAGAATGGTGATGTAGGTGTGCGCAACGAACTATGGATAGTACCGACAGTAGGTTGCGTGAACGGTCTTTCCGACCGTCTGGCAGAAGCCATGCGCAACGAGACAAAGTGTGACGGTATTGACAACATACATTCATGGCATCACAACTACGGTTGCTCGCAGTTGAGCGAAGACCACGAGAATACCCGCAAGGTACTCCGCGATATCGTTCTACATCCTAATGCTGGCGCCGTATTGGTTGTAGGACTGGGTTGTGAAAACAATCAACCTGAAGCCTTCGAGAAATTACTTGGCGATTACGACCACGACCGTATCAAATTTATGGTCGCACAGAAAGTACAAGGTGATGAATTCGAAGAAGGTATGAAAATACTGAGTGAACTATACAGTAAGATGAAAGAAGACAAACGCACAGATATTCCTCTCAGTGAACTGCGTGTGGGTCTGAAATGCGGTGGTTCCGACGGATTCAGTGGCATCACTGCCAATCCTCTTGTGGGTGAATTTTCCGATTATCTTGTAGCACAGGGCGGAACATCCATCCTCACCGAAGTGCCTGAAATGTTCGGTGCCGAAACCATATTGATGAACCGCTGTGAAAACACGGATTTATTCAACAAAACCGTAAAGATGGTCAACGACTTCAAGGAATATTTCCTCAGTCACGGTGAACCGGTCGGCGAAAATCCGTCTCCGGGCAACAAAGCCGGTGGTATATCCACTCTCGAAGACAAGGCTCTGGGATGCACACAGAAATGCGGACGCGCCCCTGTATCAGGCGTACTCGAATATGCTGAACCGCTGAAGGTGAAAGGACTGAATCTGCTTTCTGCTCCAGGCAATGACCTCGTGGCGTCTACTGCCCTCGCGTCAAGCGGATGCCATATCGTATTGTTCACCACAGGTAGAGGAACGCCATTCGGAACATTCGTACCTACGATGAAGATATCCACCAACAGTAATCTTGCAAGCAACAAACCTAATTGGATTGACTTCAACGCAGGCGTTCTGACCGAAGGAACCCCGATGAAAGAACTTCTGCCACAATTTATCGACAAAATCATAGCGATTGCCAGTGGAGAACAGACACGTAATGAAATGAACGGTTATCGTGAAATATCCATTTTCAAGAATGGTGTCACTCTTTAATGATAAATAAGGAAAATTGAATAAGAAAAAAGGATTTTTAGCGTTAAGTCCACTGGTATTCTTTATCGCGCTATATCTGGTCACATCCATCATAGCCGGCGATTTCTATAAGGTACCGATTACAGTGGCATTTATGTTATCCAGTATATATGCCATCATTGCGATGTATGGCTATCCTGTCGATACCCGTATCAAGATATTCAGCAGGGGCGCCGGTTCTGGTGACTTGATGCTGATGCTCTGGATATTCGTTTTGGCGGGTGCCTTTGCCAATAGTGCAAAAGAGATGGGCAGCATCGATGCGACAGTGAACTTAACACTAAATTTCCTTCCTGGTAATATGCTTCTTGCAGGACTGTTTATCGCAGCCTGCTTTATCTCACTTTCAATCGGGACAAGCGTGGGGACAATTGTTGCACTTACCCCCATAGCCGCAGGTCTCGCCCACTCCACCGGTGCGAATATTCCCCTGATGACGGCTATCGTTGTAGGAGGTGCTTTCTTTGGTGATAACCTTTCATTTATTTCTGATACCACGATTGTGGCTACAACCTCACAGGGATGCAAACTATCGGATAAGTTTAAAGTCAATTCCTTCATTGTACTGCCGGCAGCTCTCATCATCCTGATTGTATATATCTTCATGGGCAGTGCCATCCATTCCCCTTCCAACATTCCACAGGTGGAATATGTCAAAGTAATCCCCTATCTTGTCGTTATCGTAACGGCGGCGGCAGGTATCAATGTGATGGGAGTTCTGACACTGGGCATAGTTCTCACAGGCATCATCGGAATGATAGACGGAACTTATGACATGTTCGGATGGTTCAAATCTATGGGCGACGGTATACTGAGTATGGGTGAACTTATCATTATCACTATGATGGCCGGAGGAATGCTCGAAATCATCAAAAAGAACGGAGGCATCAACTACCTTATCGAAAAGATGACGGCGCATGTAAGCAGTAAACGCGGAGCCTATCTATCTATCGCAGCACTTGTCAGTATCTGTGATATATGTACCGCCAACAACACGGTGGCTATCATAACAGTGGGAGGTATCTCCAAACAGATAGCCGAGAAATTCGGTCTGGACAGTAGGAAATGTGCCAGTATTCTCGACACCATGTCGTGCTGTATGCAGGGTATCATACCGTACGGGGCACAGATACTGATGGCTGCCGGACTGGCTTCCATCAATCCCATATCAATATTGCCTTATCTATATTATCCTCTCGCTATCGGCATAGCTTGTATTTTGTCAATATTAGTAAGGTATCCACGACGGTACTCATAAATACATTATCAAAAGATTAGTGATATGAACATTATTAAACGTAATTTTTTCAGAGCTTTACGTGCAGGTGTGTTTGAAACGAATGAACAACTTGAACCGATGTCATTATATAAATGGGAACAACTTATACAACTGGCAGAAAGACACAACGTGGCTCATCATGTAATCAATTCACTGTTGCGAAATGAACTGCATCCTAATTTTTCGTTTCCTGAAAACGTTCAAGAAAGATGGAAAGAAATAAGACGAAAATCCATTTCCAGACCAGACACTGAGTATGTATTTGACAAGAACAATATTCGTCTGACCAACTTTTTTCTCAACCGCAGACTCAAGAGAATCATAGACGCCGAACTGCATAGTATTGATACCAATACAGATACACTTTATCTGTTAGGATTATATATATCAATAACGTCGCATATCCTGATAGAAGGCATTAAACTAGATGAAATTATTCAACTGGGGACTTTTTTGCGCCGCAGCGGTGATAAAGTTGATTATGTGAAGTTTGACAATTGGATCAACAAATTAAGGCTGAGGCGCATCATAACACTTGAAAGCAGTATTATGATTCAGCTTTTTGATTTCTCATACAATGAGTTCCCCTTCATTCAGAAAGAAGAAAGGAAAGCAGGAAAATTGACTCTTAAAGACATCAATTCCACCACATCAAGGGATTTGCTCTTCAAACAAGGTAATGATATATTCGTACACAACAAAAACAATAAAGCGACATTGTGGCATATCAGACATTGCAGTAGACTGATGAAATATTATCCGCTGGAGGTGACAAGTAATTTCGTGCACAATTTTGCCAGTTCCTTGTCTGAAATAGAAGAATAGCGACATTTATTTATTATAAAATTTTAAATTATTATTTCAGTATGAGAAATTAACTTCTTTGAAGTTGCGTTTTTCGATTATAATAACTATCTTTGCAAGCCAAAGAAAAGTATGATAATGAAAAAAATAATAATATTAATAAGTTTAATTCAGATATTTACATTAAAAACATTTGCTCAGGAAGGTAATTACGTACAGTGTGAAGATACATGCAGCCATATACACGGCATAGACTTAAGCCACTATCAAGGTAAAGTGTTCTGGGAAACCGTTGGAGACAATACGAAGATGGCTTATGTATATCTGAAAGCCACAGAAGGTGGCAACAAGATAGACGACATGTTCGAAGACAATATATTCATGGCGCACAGATACGGACTGAAAGTGGGGTCGTACCATTTTTATCGTCCGCTTTCAGAGCAACAGAAACAATTGGACAATTTCATATCACAGTGTCGCCCTGGTGACCAGGACCTGATACCGATGATTGATATTGAAACAAAACAAGGACTTGATACGGAAGCCTTCTGCGACTCTCTGTTTAAGTTCCTTGATCTGGTAGAAAAGACTTACCATCAGAAACCGCTGTTATACACATTCGCCAACTTCTACGATCACTATTTACTAGGAAAAATTGACGATTATAAGTTGATGATAGCCCAGTATACCCGTCGTGAACCGGCTTTGGCAGACGGTCGTGATTATATATTGTGGCAATACACAGGAAAAGGTCGCATCAACGGAATAAACTCGTATGTAGACAAAAGTCGTTTTATGGGTAGACACGGACTGCGTGAGATTCGCTACAGACATTAAGGAATAAAAGAAACAAATAACAAATAAATAAATTAGAAAACAATGGCAATCATTAAATGTCCAGAATGTGGTCGTCAGGTTAGCGACCAAGCACACACTTGTCCTAGTTGTGGCATAGAAATAGCCGGGAAAATAACGAAATGCCCGGATTGTGGTGAAGTTTTCTTTAAGTCTGAAGGTCAGTGTCCTAATTGTCACCGCCCTTATGTAGCTGGTCAACAGTCGGCACAAACTCCTGTCAGTCCACGGCCCGTTAATCCCACACGACCTACAGCGGTTCCACCGGTTCCGCCAACAGATGACAAGAAGGATACTACTGATGGCAATAACCCTGAGAAAGAACCGAAGAAAAAGAATCATACAGCACTGATTATCTCTTTCGTTATAGCTGTAATTATATGTTCTATTTGTTTTTATTATTACAATGATGCGAAAAACAATAAAGAAAAAGATGCTTACGAAATGGCTATGCAGAGCAGTGACCCGGCCGTACTACAAAACTATCTTGATAGTTACGAGGACGCTCCAGAAGCACACCGCGACAGTATCGAAGCGCATCTGCAACTATTAAAGAAAGGTGATACAGATTGGACAAATGCACTAGTTAGCAACTCTAAAAGTGCTCTACAGCAATATATTGATCAGCATCCGAACAGTATACATGTAGGAGAAGCAAAACATAAGATTGACTCTATCGACTGGGCTAGTGCTTCAAATGAAGCTACTCTTGAATCATATCAGGCGTACATACAAGAACATGCTGACGGTGAACATATTGACGAGGCTCAACAAGCTGCAGATAAAATGTCGGCAACGAAGGTTAATCCTGAAGATAAACAGATGATAAGCAGTCTGTTCCACGAATACTTCGGTGGACTTTCAAATCGTGATGAAAGTACCGTTACCGGGACTGTAGCCGGACTGCTCAACAGTTTTCTGGGCAAACCAAATGCTACGAAAAGTGATGTTATCTCGTTTATGAAGAAGATCTACAGCAAGCCTGACATTACCAGTATGACATGGCGTGTAAACAATGATTTCCATATAGATAAAAAACCGGTTAGCGAAGATGAATTCTCTTATGTCGTCACATTCACGGTAGATCAAAAAGTGGAACACACGGATGCTACTCAGAATGTCCTTAACACTTATAAGATAAAAGCAGCCGTTTCTCCTGAAGGCAAAATAGCTGAACTGAATATGGTAAAAATCGTACAATAAAGATATTTATTATAAATTGCGCCCCATAAGTTGTATCCAACTTATGGGGCGCTTTTATATTCGCCTTATACGATAAAAGAGAAATTACTTTTCTATCGCACCCTGTGCCGCAGCCAATCTGGCAATAGGAACACGGAAAGGTGAACAACTGACGTAGTTGAGCCCTACTCTGTCGCAGAATTTAACTGATGATGGTTCTCCACCATGTTCTCCACATATACCGCATGTAAGATTAGGACGTGTATTACGGCCTTTCTCTACTGCTATCTTGATCAACTGGCCTACACCGTTCTGGTCTAACACCTGGAAAGGATCGACATTAAGAATCTTCTTGTCTAAGTATACTGGCAAGAAACTGGCGATGTCGTCACGACTATATCCGAATGTCATCTGAGTAAGGTCGTTTGTTCCGAAACTGAAGTATTCTGCCTTTTTGGCGATATAATCAGCTGTAAGGGCAGCACGTGGAATCTCTATCATCGTACCGACACGGAATGGTATCTCTACACCCTCTTCCTTAAAGAGAGTCGCAGCCGTTTCACGGATCACTTTCTCCTGAGCATCAAATTCGTTGACAATACCGATCAATGGAACCATAATTTCCGGATGCGGATCCATGCCTTCTTTCTTCAACTGGATAGCTGCACCAAGAATAGCCTGTGTCTGCATCTCCGTAATCTCAGGATATGTGTTACCAAGACGGCAACCACGATGACCCAACATCGGATTGTGCTCGCTTAGACTGTTGACACGCTGTTGTATCTTCTGAACACTGACACCCATTTCCTTTGCCATCTCTTCCTGACCTTTCAGATCGTGAGGTACAAACTCATGCAATGGAGGATCTAGCAGACGAATGTTGACTGGATAGCCGTCCATAGCCTTCAGTATACCATAGAAATCCTGTTTCTGATAAGGTAACAGTTTCTTCAATGCCTTCTTGCGTCCTTCAACAGTTTCAGACAGTATCATCTCGCGCATCGCCTTGATCTTCTCGTTCTCGAAGAACATGTGCTCTGTACGGCAAAGACCGATACCTACGGCTCCGAACGAACGGGCAACTTCGGCATCATGAGGAGTATCAGCATTCGTGCGGACAACAAGTCGGGTGTACTTGTTACAAAGGTCCATCAGTTCAGCGAAATCACCTGTAACTTCAGCAGGTTTTGTATTCACTTCACCAAGATAAACCTCACCAGTACTACCGTTAAGAGAAATATAATCACCTTCTTTCAGTAACGTTCCGTCGATTTCTACCGTGCGTGCCTTATAATCTACATTGATAGCTCCGGCACCGGATACGCAGCATTTACCCATACCGCGTGCCACTACGGCTGCATGACTCGTCATACCGCCACGGGCAGTCAATATACCTTCTGCGGCAGACATACCTGCCAAGTCTTCAGGTGAAGTCTCTATACGTACCATCACTACCTGATGACCATCTTCATGCCATTTCTCTGCATCATCAGCAAAGAAGACAATCTGACCACATGCAGCGCCAGGAGATGCCGGTAAGCCACGTGTCAGGACTTTTGCCTGTTTCTGAGCTGTCTTGTCAAATACAGGATGCAGAAGTTCGTCCAATTTATTTGGTTCGCAACGCTCAAGTGCTGTCTTCTCATCTATCTGTCCTTCGTGCAGAAGATCCATGGCAATCTTCACCATAGCTGGTCCGGTACGTTTTCCGTTACGAGTCTGCAAGAACCACAACTTACCTTCCTGAACTGTGAATTCCATATCCTGCATATCATGATAATGCTTTTCCAGTTTATCCTGCAAATCGTTGAGTTGCTTGTATATCTCAGGCATAGCTTCTTCCATAGATGGATATTTGCTCTCGCGTACAGACTGATCAACACACTGCTGTTTAGCCCAACGGAGAGAACCCTCGCGCGTAATCTGCTGTGGTGTACGGATACCGGCTACGACATCCTCACCCTGAGCATTGACAAGATATTCACCATTGAATATATTCTCACCTGTAGCTGCATCACGGCTGAAACAAACACCTGTAGCAGATGTATTGCCCATATTACCGAACACCATAGCCATAACAGATACAGCGGTACCCCACTCTGCAGGTATACCTTCCATTTTACGGTAAAGGATGGCGCGATCGTTCATCCAACTGTCAAAGACGGCACAGATAGCGCCCCACAACTGATCCATCGGATTATTGGGGAAATCCTGTCCGGTACGTTCCTTGATAGCCTTCTTAAATAAGGTAACAAGCTGTTTCAGTTCGTCGGTCGTCATCTCGTTATCAAGTTTGATACCTCGCTGAGCTTTTACCTTATCGATAATTTCCTCAAATGGGTCGATATCTTCCTTGTTCACCGGTTTCAATCCCATAACCACATCACCGTACATCTGTACGAAACGACGGTAACTGTCGTAAGCGAAACGCTCATTGCCTGTCTTACGGGCCAGACCTTCCACAACCTCATCATTAAGACCAAGGTTCAGAATGGTATCCATCATACCAGGCATAGAAGCACGCGCGCCTGAACGTACTGAGACGAGCAGCGGATTGGCAGAATCGCCAAATTTACTGTTCATCAGTGTTTCTATGTGTTTTACCGAACGTTCCACATCGTCTTTAAGAAGGGCAACAACATCAGCCTTGCCTTTCTCAAAATATTCGTTGCAAACATCAGTCGTAATTGTGAAACCCGGAGGAACCGGTACTCCTATTAGATTCATCTCAGCCAAATTGGCTCCCTTTCCGCCAAGCAGATTTCTCATATCCGCTTTACCTTCCGCTTTTCCGTTTCCGAAGGTATAAACTCTTTTTTCACTCATAATTTATGTATTTCACTCGTTAAATTTAAAATCTTTAGATATGCAAATATAATATAGTTTTCTCTGTTTTGCAAGAAAATAAGTAAAAAATTGCAATGTGGACCTTACATTTTTTGAATTTCTATATATTTTATGAAAAAATTGGGTATTATGAAGGAAAAATAGTTGTATCTTTGCACTACAATTTATCAAAATGACAAGAAGAAAAAAAGAATTACCCATACTGGAAAATATTACAATCACCGATATTGCCGCTGAAGGCAAGTCTTTGGCTAGAGTGAATGACATGGTGGTGTTTGTTCCTTTTACAGTACCAGGCGATGTCGTGGATTTACAGGTTCGCCGCAAGAAGCATCACTATTGTGAGGCTGAAGTGATACGTTTCATAGAATATAGTAAGGTACGCGTGAAGCCGATGTGCGAGCATTTCGGTATCTGCGGCGGTTGTAAATGGCAGAATCTCCCTTATGAAGAGCAATTGAAATTCAAGCAGCAACAGGTTTTCGACCAGTTGACGAGAATAGGTAAGATTGAACTGCCTGAATTCAACCCCATATTGGGATCGGTCAAGACACAGGAATACCGTAACAAACTGGAATTCGGCTGTTCTAACAAGAGATGGCTCACCAAGGAGCAGATTGCGACAGGTGAATCTTTTGATAATATGAACGCCGTAGGTTTTCATATCACCGGTGCTTTCGACAAAATACTGCCAATAGACAAATGTTGGCTGATGGATGATTTGCATAATGAGATAAGAAATTCCATCCGCGATTATGCTTATGAAAACCATCTCTCTTTCTTTGACCTGAGGGCTCAGAAAGGACTGCTGAGGGATATTATCATCCGTAATTCCAATTCGGGTGAGTGGATGGTTATCGTCCAGTTCCATTATGAGGAAGAGGATGACGATGCCAGAGCGAAAGGACTGATGCAGCATATCGCCGACAACTTTCCGCAAATCACATCGTTACTGTATGTAGACAATCAGAAGGGAAATGATACAATCGGCGACTTGGAACTGACGACATTCAGTGGTAAGGACTTTATCTATGAAGAGATGGAAAACCTCAAATTCAAAGTAGGACCAAAAAGTTTTTATCAGACCAATACCGAACAGGCTTACCACCTCTATCAGGTGGCACGCAACTTTGCCGGTCTTACCGGTGAGGAGACTGTTTACGACTTGTACACAGGTACAGGTACCATAGCCAATTTTGTTGCCGGAAAGGCTAAGAAGGTTATCGGTATAGAATATGTACCTGAGGCGATAGAAGACGCCAAAGTCAATTCGGAAATCAACGATATCAAGAACACGATGTTCTATGCAGGTGATATGAAGGATATTCTAACGGATGAATTCATAGCTGAACATGGACAACCCGATACAATTATCACCGACCCACCCCGTGCAGGTATGCATCCGGATGTGGTGAAGACAATCATGAGGGCTGCACCAAAAAGAATCGTATATGTAAGTTGTAATCCGGCTACTCAGGCAAGAGACCTAGCCGACCTTGACAGCATGTATAAAGTGAAGGCTGTACAACCAGTGGATATGTTTCCACATACGCCTCATGTAGAAAACGTTGTATTACTTGAACTAAAATAAACTAATATGAACAAAATGAGAAAGTTATACATATTCATTATTTTCTTGTTCACAATGATGGCTGCCAATGCCCAAAACGGTTGGAGTAAAGATTGGTTTCAGAATGTGAAACTAAGTGGTTATATTATCGGCGAGTACCAATACAGCAGTCAGAAGGATCTGACGCCTCATGATAAGTTCAGTTTACGACTTGTGAGAATGTCTGTAGACGGAAAAATAGCCAATCAGTTCTATTTCAAGATACAAGCCCAACTGAACGGAACCCCAGGCAGCAACAGCGGTCCACGTATATTGGACGCATTTTTGGAATGGCAGAAATACGACTTCGCCAGAATCAAAATAGGACAGTTTAAGCGTGCGTTTACATTCGAGAATCCGATGACCCCTATCGCTCAGGGGTTTATGGGTTATGGTACAGTAGTAAGTAATCTTTCGGGTATGACCGACCGCACAGGTGAACATGCATCCAACGGTCGTGATATCGGTGTACAGGTACAGGGTGATTTCCTGAAAAACAATGCAGGGAGAAACCTGCTTCATTATCAGTTGGCTGTGTACAACGGTCAAGGTACCAACACGACAGATGTTGACAACAAGAAAGACTTTATAGGCGGTTTCTGGGTCATGCCCATAAAAGGACTCAGACTGGGAGCCTTCGGATGGACCGGCAGTTATGCACGTAAAGGTACGCTAACGGATGCCACCACAGGTGTATCATCTCAACAAATTGTCAGTGTTGACAAAAACAGATATGCCATCAGTGGCGAATACGCCAATAACGACTGGACATTCAGATCTGAATATATACATAGTCAAGGTAAGGCCTTCAAAAACTCAAGTGAAACAGACCTGACTATCAATGAGTCTATCGGTGACAAGTCGGACGGATGGTATGTAGCGGCTATTGCCCCCATCCAGAAAGATGTATGTCACATAAAGGCGAGATATAGTTCATACCGCAGTGATGCGACATGGGGAAACAGTAACAACCAATATGAAATAGGTGCCGACTATATCTTCTTCAAACACGTGAAAGCCCAACTGGAGTATATCCGTGTTAACGACAGATCAGTCAGCAATTCTAATTATAATATGATTGACTGCCAGGTATCGGTGAGTTTCTAGAAACTACCGATACATACACTATCGGATTGACACTTAATTAATAATCTTTTAATATATTACTACTATGAACATTCCGATTTATTTTTGGGTTATACCGATTGCTTCATGTATAGCATTATGTATGGCCTGGTTCTTCTTCAAAAACATGATGAAAGAAGAAGAAGGTACACCACGTATGATAGAAATCGCCGAACATGTGCGGAAAGGCGCCATGGCCTACTTGCGCCAGCAGTATAAGGTGGTAACTATCGTATTTATCATTCTTGCGTTGTTTTTTGCTTTCTTGGCTTACGGACTTGGTATTCAGAATCCATGGGTACCGTTCGCGTTCCTTACCGGTGGATTTTTCTCAGGACTATCAGGATTCTTCGGTATGAAGACTGCCACTTATGCATCGGCACGTACTGCCAATGCAGCAAGGAAAGAACTGGGTAAAGGACTGAAAATAGCTTTCAGAAGTGGTTCGGTAATGGGACTGGTCGTCGTAGGACTGGGATTATTGGATATATCATTATGGTTTATTATACTGACATCGTTGGGTATTTACGACCTTGTAGCTATTACGACGACAATGCTTACCTTCGGTATGGGTGCATCTACCCAGGCCCTGTTCGCCCGTGTAGGTGGTGGTATATATACCAAAGCTGCGGATGTAGGTGCCGATCTCGTAGGAAAAGTAGAAGCTAACATACCTGAGGACGATCCTCGAAATCCGGCTACCATAGCTGATAATGTAGGTGATAATGTAGGTGATGTGGCCGGTATGGGTGCTGACCTGTACGAAAGTTATTGTGGCAGTATTCTTTCCACCGCCGCCCTTGGCGCCACCGCTTTCGCCATGAGCAGTGATATGCAGTTGAAGGCTGTATTAGCGCCTATGATTATTGCTGCAATGGGCATATTCCTTTCACTGATGGGTATATTTATGGTTAAGACCAATGAAGGAGCCACGATGAAGGATTTATTGAAATCACTGGGAACAGGTACGAATACAGCTGCTATGCTGATAGGCGTATTTACTTTCGGTATACTATATCTTCTTGGATTGGAGAATTGGTTGGGCATATCATTCTCTGTCATTTGCGGACTGGCTGCCGGTGTCATCATCGGACAAACAACGGAATACTATACAAGTCAGACTTACAAACCGACACAGAAGATAGCGGAATCTTCACAGACAGGTGCTGCCACGGTGATTATAAAAGGTATCGGAACAGGTATGATTTCAACATGTATACCTGTTATCACTATTGGCATCGCTATCATCATGAGTTATCTGTGTGCTAACGGATTCAACATCAGAATGGAAGCCGCCGCCATGTCCAAGGGTCTGTACGGAATAGGTATTGCCGCCGTGGGTATGTTGTCTACGCTGGGTATAACACTGGCAACAGACGCATACGGTCCTATAGCCGATAACGCCGGTGGCAATGCGGAAATGAGCGACTTGGGTGAAGACGTACGTAACCGTACCGATGCGCTCGACGCACTGGGCAACACCACAGCCGCTACAGGTAAAGGATTCGCTATAGGTTCTGCCGCTCTCACGGCCCTCGCCCTGTTGGCATCGTATGTAGAAGAGATTAAAATCGGCATGATACGCATCGGACAGACATCTATCACGCTCCCTACTGGCGATGTTATTGAAACGGCAAAAGCCAGCATGATCGATTTTATGAATTATTTCCAGGTAAACCTGATGAACCCTATCGTTCTGGTCGGTATATTCGTAGGAGCCATGACTGCATTCCTTTTCTGTGGATTGACGATGGGTGCTGTCGGTCGCGCCGCCCAAACGATGGTAGAGGAAGTAAGAAGACAATTCCATGAAATAAAAGGTATACTGGAAGGTGAATCTACGCCTGACTATAGCAGATGCGTAGAAATATCCACCAAGTCAGCTCAACACGAAATGATATTATCTTCAATGCTAGCCATCGTCATACCAATACTGATGGGCATCATTTTCGGTGTCGCAGGTGTTATGGGTATGCTTTGCGGCGGTCTTGCCACCGGTTTCACGCTCGCCATATTTATGGCTAATGCCGGCGGTTCATGGGATAACGCGAAGAAGATGGTAGAAGAAGGATATTTCGGTGGCAAGGGTTCCGAATGTCATAAAGCGACCATCGTTGGCGACACAGTAGGCGACCCGTTTAAGGACACATCCGGTCCATCTCTCAATATACTTATAAAACTGATGTCAATGGTAAGTATTGTGATGGCTGGAGTGACTGTAGCATGGCATTTGCTATAGATACACGAATCGATATTAAACATTTATTAAGAAAAGACGATATATTTTTGGATATATCGTCTTTTTTATCTAATTTTGCATTCAAATTAATACTCAACATAAATATTAGTATAATAATGAACACAGAAGAGCATCATCATCACCATCATCATCATGAACATTTAGACAGCGCCAGCATATTCAAGCGCAAAAGTCTTAATTCCATCAAAAGAAGAAAACTGATAAGCAAATGGCTTTTTGTTTCGATGTTCTGCATAGCTGTTATTCTGATTATACTTTGTATAATAGCCTATAGAATTCAATAGAATAAATTCCCCGTCGCGCGAGAAAATTTCCCTTTAAGGAAAAAAAATTATCCTTGAAGAATAAAAAATTTCCGCACTGCCCAAATATAATTAAGCAGTGCGGAAATTTTTATCGTTAAACGAAGACGTTCAGATTGATGCTATTTGGTGATTCTAAACCAATCAGCATCAATATAGCCGCTGTTTCCTTTTAGATTATTCTCTTCAGCCACAAAACCGATTTTGGCTCCTATCCATTTGCCCTCACGCATCGTAAATTCATCACCTACAGCCTTGTAACTTTTTCCATCCGAACTATATGAGAAATTGACCTTTCCGTCATTCACGATCATACGCAGATAAATTTCCTCATAAATTGCCGGTTGATAAGGTATTTTATCTTTTTCTGTAGGATGAAGGGTAGCCAGAATATTGACTGATTCAGGTTTGTTCTTATCGGCATTCTTGCATGTTATCTGTTGTAACTGGAATACATCTCCTACTCTCTTGACAACCAATGCACTGTAATCCATACCCATCATGATAATACCACCATACTGGTTATCTGCCTTTGAAGCAAACTTAATCTTTGCTGTTGCGGTAAATCGATCAGCAGGGGTCTTCTGAAGAAGAAGATTTGGTGCCTCCCACAGATTAACAAAACTTTCACTCAATTTATGCGTAAATAGTCTGAAAAAACCATAAGGGGTCGGTTGACCGAAATTCTGTTGATAATTGGCATGCCATTGCCATTGCTTACCTAAAACGGTTGTATTGAATTCATCTGACTCGACAGGATTCATCACAGGATATGTCTTTCCGACATTAGGCTTCTTGTATCTCGATACCGGATCACCGCATAAATCACCATCCTTATCTACGCCCATGACTGGCCAATTATCTACCCAATGTACCGGTTGAAGCAATACGACACGGCCGTAAACTCCTTTGTCCTGAAAATGAAGGAACCAATCTTCACCTTGCGCGGTATGTATCCAACCACCCTGATGAGGACCGTTTATCTTGCTCTTACCTGTAGCCATGACAGTCTTACACTCGTAGGGTCCGAACGGGCTCTTCGAACGCATCGCCAATTGCCAGCCTACAGGTACACCACCGGCTGGACACATAATCCAATACCAACCATTACGTTTATAAAACTTCGGTCCCTCTGTCGTATGATTTGCATTTCCGCCATCAAAGACGATGACAGGATCACTGATAGCCTTTGTTCCATCGGCAGATAGTTCCCTGACGCTCAATACACTATTGAAACCGGCTCTACTGCCAGTCCAACCGTTGACCAAATAACAACGGCCGTCTTCATCCCATAAAGGTGTAGTATCTATCATACCTTTTCCTGGTATCACACACAAGGGTTCGCTCCAGTCTCCGGCAGGATCTTGTGTCTTGACCATGAATACACCATAATCAGGATCGCCCCAATAGATATAGTATTCACCGTTATGATAACGGATACTTGGTGCCCATACACCGTTACCATGCTGAGCTTTATTAAAAACACTATCCGGAGTCAGTTTCTTAATCGCATGACCCACAATCTCCCAATTGACCAAGTCTTTAGAATGCAGAATAGGTAATCCCGGTATACAATTAAAAGAACTAGCTGTGAGATAAAAATCCGTTCCCGACGCACCGACACATACATCCGGGTCGCTATAATCAGCATTGATAACAGGATTCGTGTAAGTACCGTCACCATTATCAGGTGACCACACTTGTGAGTGGTACTGTGCCATCGCAGCCATTGGCAGGAAGGCAAACAATATCAAAAAGTTTTTTTTCATAGTTTGTTTTATTAAATGTTATAACTTGTTTATCTTCAATTGGTAACCATTATTATAAATAATACTCATCAGACTTTTTTTCTCATCGTCGTCGGGCCGCAACGTCAATGCCACATGTCCCATCGTACGCCGGAGATTGATTTCAACACAGGGGTCTAACAAGAATTTCGAGCGGTCTTCGCTTGCCACAATCATCATGTCTACACCAAACGGTCCCTTATATACATTCAGTAGTTCATCACCCATCATCATACAGATACGGCGTTTTATTTCTTCCGTTATTTCTACAGGAATATATTCCGAAATGATACGTTCCTTCTCTCTTTCTGTAGCCAGAAGATTTCCTGTATATGAACCGTTCACCGTATCAAACAGCGACAACCCTCTGTATTTTATATTTCCATCTCCATCAGAATGAAACTCCATGGCAAAATCTTTTACCTTATTATAATAGGGTTCCACGATAATTCCACCTTGTACATTCAACAAGTTATTACACCATCCGCGAAGAGGCATTTCAAGACTGTCAGAAACAAAACGAATACCACGTCCACTGCTACTCCATGGAGCTTTCAGAACGACATTCCCCTGCATTAACAATATGGCGCGGATTTCTTCCAACGAAGTACAATAATGAATCTCGCCACATGTCACATCCTCCAGACCGTCACGAAGTGTCGACATCATCAGGATTGTTTCTATCCTATTGGAAATATCACGTATTCTACTCAACGTCAGTTCGTCTGGTAATGAATAGTCGCCGAATCCATAATTACGGAACTGGTTGCATATACACCGATCCCATCCCCAAGGTTGAATTTCACTAAACTGTAATACCGGCAATTCATCTTTTGTTATAAAGATAACCAACGGTTTCTTGTGAAGGAATTTAGTAGCGTTCCTTTGAGCAGATTCGACATCGTCTACTAATACCGCATCGCCCTCATCTGCCCATAAGACAGGTAAATACGCAAGGTCTCTTCGTAATTGTCTTGCGGCATGCGGTGCTGTAATATTAGGTTTATTATAAGCAAGAGCTATGTCGTGTTCCGGATTGAATATATGTAGTTTCACCTGTTTTTTGTTGTTTATTATAATTTTGGTGCAAAAATAATAAAAAAAAACGATATTTTGCCACCTAGACTTTGCAAATTAAGAAATATATACTATATTTGCACCTCGAAAACAAATTGAAACTGGATATGGAGGCTTTTTTTCGTACTCACGCTTATTTAATAGAACATACTAACGCACCTGTTCGTCGCATCCTGATGGATGAGATCAACTGGAACGACCGTATGATTGGCATAAAAGGCACGCGTGGTGTCGGGAAGACTACATTCCTGCTGCAATACGCTAAAGAACATTTTGATATGTACGACCGCCAATGTCTGTATGTCAATATGAACAACTTTTATTTTCAGGGCAGAGGCATAGATGATTTTGCAGGAGAGTTCTACCATAAAGGCGGACGCGTACTTCTTATTGACCAAGTCTTCAAACAGCCTAATTGGAGCAGTGAGCTACGTAAATGTTATGATCTGTACCCTAATCTGAATATCGTTTTCACCGGTTCGAGTGTCATGCGGTTAAAAGAAGAGAATCCCGAACTCAACGGAATCGTAAAGAGCTATAATCTAAGAGGATTCTCATTCCGTGAATTCCTAAACCTGCAGACTAACAACAGTTTCAGACCATACACGTTGGATGAGATTATACATAATCATGAACATATTATAAAGGATATATTACCCAAAGCCAGTCCGGCAAAATATTTCAAAGATTACATTCATCACGGATTCTATCCTTTTTTCTTGGAGCACCGCAATTTTTCGGAAAATTTGCTCAAGACAATGAATATGACCACAGAGGTGGATATCCTTTTAATAAAACAGATAGAACTGAAATATCTGACCAAAATAAAAAAGCTGTTTTATCAGATAGCCGTTGACGGGCCACATGCGCCTAACATCAGTGAACTGGCCCAGCAGATAGAAACGAGCCGGGCTACAGTGATGAATTATATTAAATATCTGGCAGATGCCCGACTTCTTAATATGATTTATCCATTGGGACAGACTTTCCCGAAAAAGCCCTCAAAGGTTATGATGCACAATCCTAATCTTATGTATGCGATATATCCTATACATGTAGAAAAACAGGATGTTATGGAGACATTCTTTGTCAATGCTTTGTGGAAAGACCATCTGGTAAACCAGGGAGCTAAAGACGGATACTATATAGTAGACGGTAATAAGAAATTCCGTATATGTGATGCTGAAAAGAACAGTAAGATACGGATTAACCCAGATACGATTTACGCGAGATACAATACAGAAATCGGGCACGATAACATGATACCATTGTGGCTGCTCGGCTTCTTGTATTAACTGTAATTATAAATAAAGTTATTCATTAATATTTATCAAGTAAAATGAAAGAAAAAAAGTTTATCACTTGTGATGGTAATGAAGCTGCTGCTCACATAAGCTATATGTTTAGTGAGGTAGCTGCCATCTACCCTATCACTCCATCATCTCCAATGGCGGAGCATGTTGACGAGTGGGCAGCCCGTGGTCGTAAGAATCTCTGGGGGCAAACTGTATCAGTTCAGGAAATGCAATCTGAGGGTGGTGCAGCCGGTGCTCTTCATGGTTCATTGCAGGCAGGTGCTCTCACAACAACATTCACGGCTTCTCAGGGTCTGTTGCTGATGATTCCTAACATGTACAAAATTGCCGGTGAGTTGCTGCCATGTGTATTCGATGTTTCTGCACGTACATTAGCTTCTCATTCTCTCTGTATCTTTGGTGATCATCAGGATGTTATGGCTTGCCGCCAAACTGGTTTTGCCATGCTTTGCGAGGGTTCTGTACAGGAAGTTATGGATATGACTGCCGTTGCACACCTTGCTACATTGAAGACTTGTGTTCCATTCATTAATTTCTTCGATGGTTTCCGTACATCTCATGAATATCATAAGATTGAACGTCTTGACAACGAGGACATCATGCCATTAGTTGACGAGGCAGACGTTAAACGTTTCCGCGACCGCGCTTTGACACCAGAGCGTCCTGTAACACGTGGTACTGCTGAGAATCCTGAGACATTCTTCACACACCGTGAGGCAGCCAACGAATATTATGACAAGGTTCCTGAAGTTGTAGAGAAATATCTTGGCGAAGTAAGTAAAATCACAGGTCGTGAATATCACCTGTTCTCTTACTATGGAGCTAAAGACGCCGACCGCATGATCATACTGATGGGCTCTGCTTCTGAGGCAGCTCGCGAGGCTATTGATTACCTGAACGCTAATGGCGAAAAAGTAGGTATGATCAGTGTTCACTTGTATCGTCCATTCTCTGTAAAACATCTGTTGGCATCTGTTCCTGCTTCTGTTAAGCGTATTGCAGTACTCGACCGTACAAAGGAACCGGGAGCTGAAGGTGAACCATTGTATCTGGATGTAAAGAGTGCATATTATGATGTAGAAAACAAACCAATGATCGTTGGTGGCCGTTATGGTCTGGGTTCTCATGATACAACTCCTGCACAGATTATTTCTGTATTCAACAACCTGAAACAGAACGAACCTAAGAATCACTTCACAATCGGTATCATTGATGATGTTACATTCACATCACTTCCTATCGTTGAAGAGATGGCTCTTGGTGGCAAGGGTATGTTCGAGGCTAAATTCTTCGGACTTGGTGCAGATGGTACAGTAGGTGCTAACAAGAACTCTGTCAAGATTATCGGTGACAACACAGATAAACACTGTCAGGCATATTTCTCTTACGACTCTAAGAAGTCAGGAGGTTTCACTTGTTCACACCTTCGTTTCGGTGACACTCCTATCCGTTCAACATATTTGGTTAACACACCTAACTTCGTTGCTTGTCACGTACAGGCATACCTCCACATGTATGATGTTACACGTGGTCTTCAGAAGAACGGTACATTCCTGTTGAATACAATCTTCGAAGGAGAGGAATTGATCAAATTCATACCGAACAAGGTTAAACGCTATTTCGCACAGAACAATATCACTGTATATACAATCAACGCAACGAAGATAGCACAGGAGATCGGTCTTGGTAACCGTACCAATACGATTCTTCAGTCTGCATTCTTCCGCATCACAGGTGTTATTCCTGTTGACCTGGCTGTTGAACAGATGAAGAAATTCATCGTTAAGAGTTATGGTAAGAAAGGACAGGATGTCGTTGACAAGAACTACGCCGCAGTAGACCGTGGTGGTGAATACAAACAATTGACAATCGACCCTTCTTGGGCTAATCTGGCTGATGAGAAAGCCGTTGAAGATGATGCACCAGCATTCATCAAAGAACTGGTTCGTCCTATCAACGCACAGGCAGGTGACCTGTTGAAGGTATCCGACTTCGTAAAGAACGGTACAGTAGACGGTTCTTGGGAAGTAGGTACAGCTGCATACGAAAAACGTGGTGTTGAGGCATTTGTTCCAAAATGGAATGCAGACAACTGTATCCAGTGTAACAAATGTGCTTATGTTTGCCCTCACGCAGCTATCCGTCCATTCGTACTCGACGATGAGGAAATGAAGGGATTCAATGCTAAAACTATCGAAATGAAAGCCCCTGCAGCAATGAAGGGTATGCACTTCATTATCGAACCTAGCGTTATGGACTGTCTCGGTTGCGGTAGTTGCGCCAATGTTTGTCCGGGTAATCCTAAGACAGGTAAAGCTCTTACAATGGTACCATTCGCTGGTGACGATGAAGAGGCAGCCCGTTGGACATACCTTACAAAGAACGTTAAGAGCAAACAAAACCTTATCGATATCAAGTCAAATGTTAAGAACTCTCAGTTCGCACAACCATTGTTCGAGTTCTCTGGAGCTTGTTCAGGTTGCGGTGAGACACCTTACGTTAAACTGTTAAGTCAGTTGTTCGGTGACCGTCAGGCCATTGCCAACGCAACAGGTTGTTCATCTATCTATTCAGCTTCTATCCCATCATCACCTTATTGCAAGAACGAAAAGGGACAAGGTCCTGTATTCAACAACTCATTGTTCGAGGACTTCTGCGAATTCGGTATGGGTATGGCACTTGGTAACAAGAAGATGAAAGAACGTGTATCTCTCCTTCTCGACGAGGCTATAGCAAAAGAAGATACTCCTGCTGAATTCAAAGCTGCTGCTCAGGAATGGCTTGCAGGCAAAGATGACGCAGACGCATCTAAGGTTGCTGCAGAAAAGCTGAAACCTATGATTGAGGCAGGTGCTGCCAAAGGATGTGCTACATGTACTGAACTGAAGACACTCGACCACTATCTCGTTAAGAGAAGTCAGTGGATTATCGGTGGCGACGGTGCTTCTTACGATATCGGTTACGGTGGTCTCGACCATGTAATCGCAAGTGGCGAAGATGTTAACATCCTGGTACTGGATACAGAGGTTTACTCTAACACAGGTGGTCAGGCTTCTAAAGCTACCCCACTCGGCGCCATTGCTCAGTTTGCAGCACAAGGAAAACGTGTACGCAAAAAAGACCTGGGTATGATAGCAACGACCTACGGTTACGTATATGTAGCTCAGATCGCTATGGGTGCTGACAATGCTCAGTGTCTTAAAGCTATACGCGAGGCTGAAGCATATCACGGTCCATCAGTTATCATAGCTTATGCACCATGTATCAACCACGGTCTTAAGATCAAAGGCGGTATGGGTATGAGTCAGGAAGAGGAAGCTCGCGCTGTGGAATGCGGTTACTGGCATCTATGGAGATTTAATCCAGAACTGGCAGAAAAGGGTCAGAATCCATTCTCACTCGATTCTAAAGAACCGGATTGGAGCAAGTTCCACGACTTCCTGATGGGTGAAGTTCGTTACCTGTCAGTTAAGAAAGCATATCCTAACGAAGCAGAAGAACTATTTGCAGAATCAGAAAAGATGGCAAAGAAACGTTATCAGAGTTACATCCGTCAGACAAAGATGGATTGGAGCGAAGAATAACACTCGATCGTCAATCAACATAAATAAATATGCGCTGTGTCAGAGATGTATGACACAGCGCTATTTATTTGAATAGGTTACCATATAATATGATAATCATCTATAAATCAAATAAATATCTTGATTTATTGTGTTTTTTAGAAAAAAAAGCGAAATAAATTTTTATTTCCCACTGAAAACTAGTAACTTTGCATCTCAGAATTAACAATAATACGAAATTCAAGAGAAAGAATATGACAAAAGCTGAAATTATAGACAAGATTTTTAAAGAAACAGGTCTACAAAAGAAAGATGTTACTACTGTTGTAGAAGCATTCATGGATACGTTACGTGACAGCTTAACTAATAAGGAAAATGTATACCTAAGAGGTTTTGGTACTTTTGCCATCAAGCACAGAGCGCCAAAGACGGCACGTAATATATCCAAAGAAACGACAATATTAGTAGAAGCTAGAGATGTACCATCATTCAAGCCAGCTAAATCATTCGTTGAAAAGATGAACGAATAATTATATATCATAATATTTAACAATTTTAATAGTATAAAGCTATGCCAAGCGGAAAAAAGAAAAAAGGCCACAAGATGGCTACTCACAAACGTAAGAAAAGATTAAGAAAGAACAGACATAAGAGCAAATAAAAGATTTGCTCGTCAGTCTATTCGGACTGAGGGGTGTGCTGAAAAAGAGTAATACTTTTTTTAGCACACCCTTTTTTCTAAATTTTGATTTTGAGTATGATTGATATACTCAGAATAACTGATAAATTAATTGATTAATAAAAAGAGTAAATGACAAGTGAAGTTGTTATCGATGTCCAACCTAAAGAAGTCTCATTTGCACTTCTTGAAGACAAAAGTCTGGTAGAATATCAAAACGAACCACGCAAGGCTTCATTCTCAGTTGGCAATATTTATGTAGCTAAAGTAAAAAAGCTAATGCCAGGACTGAATGCGTCTTTCGTCGACGTTGGATATGAGCGCGATGCCTTTCTGCATTATCTTGATTTAGGTAATCAATTTGACTCTCATATTAAATACCTGAAACAGGTAGAAAGTGATAATAAAAAACTTTTCCCATTTGCGAAAGCGCAACATCTACCGGACATCAGAAAAGACGGTAGCGTTCAGAACATACTTAAAGCAGGACAAGAAGTTTTAGTACAGGTAGTCAAGGAACCTATATCAACAAAAGGTCCAAGGCTGACTGGTGAAATAAGTTTTGCCGGAAGATATCTAGTTATCATACCTTTCAATGACAAGGTATCGGTATCTTCGAAAATAAAAAGTGGCGAAGAACGTGCTAGACTTAAACAACTCATACAAAGTATTAAGCCGAAGAACATGGGGGTTATAGTAAGAACTGTAGCTGAAGGTAAACGAGTAGTCGAACTTGATACCGAAATGAAAGTATTGGTAAAACGTTGGGAAGATGCTTTGGAAAAAATCCAAAAGACATCACAACGTCCACAACTGATCTTTGAGGAAACAAGCAGAACCGTTGCTATGCTGCGCGACCTATTTAATCCATCATACGAGGCAATACATGTAAATGATGAGGAAGTTTATAAAGAAATCAAACATTATGTTACATTAATAGCCCCTGAAAAGGCCAATATTGTAAAGTTATACAATGGGCATGTTCCCATATTTGATAATTTCAACGTTACCAAACAGATAAAATCATCGTTTGGTAAAACAGTAAATTACAAACACGGTGCATACCTCATTATCGAACATACAGAAGCTTTACATGTTGTAGATGTAAATAGTGGTAACAGATCCAAATCAGAGAACGGCCAGGAAGCTAACGCACTTGATGTTAACCTAGGGGCTGCCGATGAATTGGCAAGACAATTACGTCTTCGGGATATGGGTGGTATAATAGTTGTCGACTTCATCGATATGAACAAAGCTGAAGACAGACAATTACTATATGAACGTATGTGTAAAAACATGCAGAAAGACAGAGCTAGACATAATATTCTGCCTCTAAGCAAATTCGGTTTAATGCAGATTACGAGACAACGCGTAAGACCTGCTATAGATGTGAATGTAGAGGAGACATGTCCTACATGTTTTGGAAAAGGTGTAATAAAATCAAGTATCATTTTCACAGACCAATTGGAGAGCAAAATTGATAATCTGGTTAACAAGATCGGTATCAAGAATTTCTATCTTCATGTTCATCCTTATGTTGCAGCATATATAGACAAAGGACTTATCTCATTAAAACGTAAGTGGCAAATGAAATATGGTCTCGGAGTACATGTCATCTCATCACAAAAGATGGCCTTCCTGCAATATGAATTTTATAGTTCTAAAGGTGAATTCATTGATATGAAAGAAGAAATTGAAACAAAATAAAAATAAGGCTGAATAAAATTATAAATTCAGCCTTATTTTTTTTGTCTATGTCAATAAATTTTTGTTTATTTGCAAAAAGTTTTACCATGGATACGATTAAGATACTATTTTGGAGTTGCCTATTCATTATCTTTTACACATATATCGGCTACGGTATATTACTATATATTCTTGTGAAAGTTAAAAGAATATTCATGGGTAAACCTGAATTACCTCCTATGAACAACAATGAACATCTGCCAGAGATTACTCTATTGATATGCGCTTATAACGAAGAAGCCATTATTAAAGAAAAGATGGAAAACTGCAACAGTCTGTCGTACCCCAAAGACAAATTAGTAATCTTATGGGTAACAGATGGAAGTACAGATAAAACAAACAGTATTCTGTCGGGCTATCCCAATGTAAAAGTGGTTTATACACCCGAAAGGAAAGGAAAGACCGCAGCTTTAAATCATGGAATCAATCATGTCACTACCCCACTCGTCGCATTCACAGATGCCAACACAATGCTTAACGAAAATGCGATTAATGAAATTGTAAGGCAATTCCAAAATCCAACAGTAGGTTGCGTTTCTGGAGAAAAAAGAGTTAAGACCAAAACTACTGAAAAGTCGGAGACGGCATCTGAAGGTGAAGGATTGTACTGGAAATATGAAAGTACTCTGAAAAAATGGGATAATGAACTATACTCCACTATGGGTGCAGCAGGTGAATTGTTTGCTATTAGAACCGATTTGTTTCATAGTATGCCAGAAGACACTTTACTGGACGACTTTATTATGAGTATGGAAATACTATCAAATGGACACAAAATCGCATATACAAAAGACGCTTACGCGGTGGAATACGGATCTGCTAATATGCATGAAGAATCTAAAAGAAAAAGACGTATCGCAGCTGGTGGATTACAAAGTATATACAGATTAAGAAAACTCCTTAATCCGTTTTTCAAACCGGTTGTGACATTTCAATATATATCGCATAGGGTGTTACGATGGAGTATAACCCCTATTGCACTGTTACTACTCATTCCACTAAATATTTATCTTATATTTAGTAACGAACTAATATACAACGTCATACTGATTTCACAAATTATATTCTACATGATAGCATACTATGGATATTACAATTATAGACAGAATAAAAACACAAGAATAGCTTATATTTTATATTATTTTCTATTTATGAATATAAACGTATTTAGAGGTATGAAATATCTATACGAAAAGAAAGATGGTTCTTGGGAAAAAGCAAAACGAAGTTAATACTAAAAAAAAAATCATATAGTAAGGTGTAATTAAAAAAAAAATAGTATATTTGCCCATAAATATTGAGGAGTTTGTAATATGCAGGACGAAAAAAGTGAATTAATAAGAAGATTAGCTGAAGCGAACCGTAAGATCAAGGAATACGAAGAAAAAGCGGAAAAAGCAGAAAAAGCGAGCAAAATGAAATCTCTTTTTCTTGCTAACATGAGTCATGAAATCAGAACACCTTTAAATGCAATTGAAGGTTTCTCACGTATTATCGCTGAAACAGATTCAGCAGATGAAAGGATGAAATACCTTGGCATCATTGAAAGTAACAGTAGTAGACTAACTGTGCTTATCAATGAAATATTGGATTTGTCTAAAGTAGAACAGGGCGATATTTCAATTACTAAAGCCAATATCAACCTGACGGCAATGTGCCAGGAGATTAAGAATATTTTCAAACTTCGTGTTAATGACGAAATCAGTATCGTTCTCGAAAAATACGGAGATGATTTATTCATGGAGACAGATAAGAACAGATTAATGCAAGTCTTTTCTAATCTTATCAGCAATGCCCTCAAACATACTACAAAAGGAACTATTACAATTGGATATAGACTGGTAGACAGAAATACGAAAATCAAATTTTTCGTTCAAGATACCGGAGAAGGAATCAAACCAGAAGATCAGAAGAGAATCTTTGAACTATATGAAAGCAATGATAGCGGGTTTACAGGAGAAAAGAAAGGATTCGGCTTAGGTTTGCCTCTCAGCAAGATGATTGTTGAAAAGATGGGAGGTGAAATGTTCCTCGAATCATCCTATGGCGAAGGCTCTATTTTCTCTTTCACATTCCCATTCCATTTGTCCGAAGACCGTACTGATTCATCACTACGCACCATATCAAAGACAATCAGGGTAGACGCTGTTGCCGAATCCAAGAAAAAACTCATATTAGTAGCAGAAGATTCTGACAATAACTATGAACTTGTACGTATTGTATTGGAAAAATTATACAAACTGGTTAGGGCTAAAGACGGCATTGAAGCTGTAACATTAAATGAAGAGCTGAGACCAGATATAATCCTGATGGATATGAAGATGCCTAATATGGATGGTCTGGATGCGACAAGAATCATAAAAGAAGTTTATCCTGATTTACCTATAATAGCATTAAGTGCATTTGCGTTCTCAACTGATGTGCAAAAAGCAAAAGATGCAGGCTGTGTAGATTTCTTGGCTAAACCGTTCCGTATAGAGAGTTTGCGTACAATGATAGATAAATATATAAATAAATAATATTAATGGCAAAACTTGCTGTATACAAATATTTTTCTTTTATCATCCTTGTCATTACAATTGTAATGATGATATTTACGTTTGTTGGATTATGGGGCGGAAGTGAAAACCCTGCGGGCAACACAGCTAAAGCTATGTTGTGTTTTGCTCTCCCATTGCTATTAATCGGTGACTTTATTCTTCTTGTCTATTGGATGATAAGACGCAGATGGCACTGGGCTGTTATTCCGGCAATCGCAATATTGTGCTGCTGGAGTTATATCGGTACATTGTTTCAGTTGCGTTCCCAACCCAGTGATGCAGAGGCACAGGATGGCGTAAAGATTGCGACATATAATGTTGGAAGATTTGGAAAAGAGGCATCTGGATTTATTGCGCAAGACATCCTGATGGAAATGGAACGTCAAAACGTTGACATTCTGTGCATACAAGAGTATTCCGATTTGGCCGGTGATTCAAAGAATCAAACAAAATTTCTGAAGTATTTCAAATACATGGCAATGGGTAAGGGGGATATGGTTATATATAGTAAATTCCCTATTATTGATTCCAAGAATATATTATTTGAAGAGTCAAATAACAGTGCGTTATGGGCTGATATTAATATAAAAGGAAAGCAGGTGAGAATTTTCAATGTCCACATGGAAACGACTGGAATAAATTCTACTCTTCATGCAGCCGGCAAGATGGTGAGCAATGGACAGGATGTGGAAACGAACCGGGTTTTACAGGCCATATATGGTAACTACATGATGGGGATGATGGTCAGGGCTGGACAAGCTACCATTATAGCCAACGAAAAGCACAATACCTCAAAGCCTAAAATACTATGCGGAGACTTTAATGATGTACCATATTCTTTCGTATATAACACATTGCGAGGTGATATGGAAGATGGTTTCAAAGAATGCGGCAGTGGTTTTATGTGGACATTCAGAGGTAAGAAAAAAGTTAGAATTGATTATATCTTCAATGATAAAAACATGAAAGGTATAACGTATTATACAAAAGTGTTGACTTATTCAGATCATATTCCGGTCTTCATGAAAATAAAAATATAAAAAGAGGCTTATTATAAGCCTCTTTTTATTAGTTACTTATCACTTTATATCTAATTCTGAATGTGTGGGTATTTTCATCCCAGTTTGTACCCAACAATTCAAAATGTCCTATCTGACTTGTACTGCGTACATGCTTACCTATACAAGGACAAATATCATAATCCCCAATTTTCACAAGGCGTACTGTCTCTGACACATCATCAGGCAACTTCTCTATATTGACACCTTCTGGAATATGTTCCAAATCCACATATTCAAAAGTTACAGGAAGATCTTCTTCTATCAGCTGGTTCATCCGCGTTTCTATTTCTTTCTCTTCCTTACGCGACGGTTTATGATCCAGAATATAACTTATCTTACTCTTTTTTCTTTCAATATGAGCGTTACGCGATCTTTCACAACCGTATAACCGAATCATTGTTTGATTTAACAAATGTTCCGCTGTATGAGCAGGTGGAAACTCTTCTTTGTTATGCTCATTAAAATTGTATACCTCTTCTTTCATCAATATTTTGAATTTATAGACACTGCCACTATATGGCAATACCGTTGTATTGAATGTTTGCGATTTAGATATATTTTCCACTACTGTATTTCCAGAAATCAAATCAGTGGCGGTGACCATCTGCTCATCCATTTCGAAATAATCAAAGGCATGGGATGGTATTATAATTCTACAATCAACTTTTCTATCTGAGAAATTAGCAACGACAAGCATCATTTCATTCTTAGATTTTCGAAGAAAAGCATACTGGCATTGAGGGTCAAAAAAATCAGATTTTGGATTAGCATACATCAGGTCAAAAAACAGTCCTTCTGATATCACCCTCTCCTTTGTGGCTATCTTTAATATGCTATCATATATTGCGAAGAGTCGTTTCTCATCCAATGTCAGACTTTTACGGTTATAATATGCATGATATATCGAAGGTATAGCCCAATAATCGAAAATCGTCGTACGACCATCAACGCCACTAAAACCTTCTTTATCCATACCCTTTTCACCATATTCTTGTCCTGCATAAAGCATGAAAGGATTGTTGTGCATCAATACACTTACCAGGAGGCCTGGAACAGCTTTGAAGGCATCTCCAGCAAAATAGTCGGAAGCGATACGCTGTTCATCATGATTCTCCATAAAATAGAGCATATTATTCTTGAGGTAATCCGTTGTTTGCCATTGGGTGGTTATGGATGAAGCAGGACTCTCTCCTCTTATTACACCTTTGATAGTGTCGTACATTCCAACCTTATCATATAAATAATCAAAACCGCTATTTACATAACTGCCATATTGGGCAGGGTCATATACTTCACCGATAAAAATAATATGCTTGTATTTTTCTTTTATCTGAGAAATAGCCCAACCCCAAAATGCAGTTGGAACCATCTCTGCCATATCACATCTGAATCCATCTACACCCTTTGATGCCCAAAAAAGAAGTATATCGAGCATTTTTGCCCATGTATTTGGAATCGGTTGAAAATGATATGAACGTCCTCCTGCATCACAATAATCAATGCCGTAATTCAATTTTACCGTTTCATACCAGTCGTTTACGCCAGGTGAATTACAAAAGCAATCATTTCCTGTAGCTTTTGCAGGGTTTTCTTCATAAGGATTCGCTCCTTCTATACTACGAGGGGCTATAAACGGTTGACCTGTACAATAATAAAAATTATTCTGAGGATCAAAACCTTTATCTTTATCATCATCTTCACCAAGATCTTTTACCTTCGAAGGTTTCTTGACTGAATGATATTCTCTTGCCACATGATTGGGTACAAAATCAATGATGACTTTCATGCCCGACTTATGTGTTCTTGCCAATAAGTCCTCAAACTCTTTCATTCTATTATTAACATCAACAGCCAAATCAGGGTCAATATCATAATAGTCTGTTATAGCATACGGGGAACCGGCATTGCCTTTTACGACAATCGGATTATTTATAGGTATACCAAAACTTGTATAATCTGTTGTAGTAGCGTGACGAATCAAACCAGTGTACCAAATATGAGTAACACCCATATCTTTGATTCGTTTTAAAGTAGCATTGTCGAAATCATGCATCTTTCCACAACCATTTTCGGCAAGCGTACCATTCTCATTACAAGTAATATTACGATTGCCGAAAAGTCGCGTGAAAATTTGATAAATAATTATCTTTTGGTTCATTCTATAAATTAAGCCTCAATGCCATGAGCACTTACAGTCTTATCAATACGACCAATCATTCCTTGCAATGCCTTACCTGGTCCACATTCTGTAAAATCATCTGCACCGTCAGCAATCATATTTGTAACACAAGCTGTCCAACGAACAGAACTTGTAAGTTGTGCGATAAGATTTTCTTTTATTTCAGCAGGATTTGTATGAGGTTTTCCATCTACATTCTGATAAACAGGACATTTCGGCGTATGAATGTTTGTCTTCTCTATAGCTGCCTGTAATTCATCTTTTGCAGGTTGCATGAGTGGTGAATGGAATGCTCCTCCAACCTTCAATACAAGTGCACGTTTGGCACCTTTAGCCTTCAGTTTTTCACAAGCATCATTGATAGCGTCTACATTACCACTTATAACCAATTGACCCGGGCAATTGTAATTGGCAGGTACACACACAGCACCTGGTTTATTAACTTCATTACATACAGCTTCTATATCAGCGTCTGACAGACCAACAATAGCAGCCATTGTAGAAGGAGCAGCCTCACAGGCTTTCTGCATTGCCATGGCACGTGCATAAACCAACTTAAGACCATCTTCAAAACTTAAAGCTCCGGCAGCTACGAGTGCTGAAAATTCACCTAGTGAATGACCTGCTGTCATTTCCGGTTTAAAAGCGTCACCCATACACAATGCGCTAATTACGCTATGTAAGAATACGGCTGGCTGTGTAACTTTTGTCTGCTTCAATTCTTCGTCAGTACCATTAAACATGATATCGGTAATTTTGTAACCAAGAATCTCATTTGCCTTGTCAAATAACTCTTTTGCTAATGCATTGTTGTCATACAGGTCTTTTCCCATACCAACAAATTGTGCTCCTTGTCCAGGAAATACAAATGCTTTCATTATAATTTTATTTTAAAACTGTTATTTTAGGCTGCAAAGTTACAAATTTATTCTGATATAAGCAAGATATATTTATATTTGATGTTAATCATTACATATTGGTAAAAGGATACTGAATATACTTCCCACACCTTCCTTTGATTCTAATGAAATATCACCGCCATTTTTAACAGCGAAATCTTTACATAACAATAGTCCCAATCCGGAACCTTCTTCATTAGCTGTTCCGTATGTGGTATAGTTCGTTTCAGTCTTAAACAATTTGCTTTGGTTTTCTTCACTTATACCCATTCCATGATCTTGAACACTGATTTTTGCAAATTTATCTTGCCTTGTAACAAAGACTTCTATACTACTGCCGTTATTGCTAAACTTAATGGCATTGCTTATGAAATTACGCAATACGGTCTTCAGCATATCTTGGTCTGCATGAATCTTTATTTTTTCAGATGTATCAAGATAACTTAATGTTATTTGTTTCATACTGGCTACCATATTGAATATCTCTATAACGCCAGGTATAAGTTCGTCAGTATTGAAATCCTGGAATACGACATTGAGTCGACCTGTCTGTGACTTTGTCCATTTCAACAAATTGTCTAGCAAAGAGAATACTTCCTCAGTCTGCTGATTTGCCTGACTGATCAATTCTGTTATTTCCGGACCTAATGTTTCCGGTGTGACCATCATAGTGAGCATATTTAATACCATCTTGACGCTTCCCATTGGTGACCGCAAATCATGGGCGATAACTGAATACATCTTATCTCTACCTTCTATGGTACGAAGAAGTTCTTGATTTTGCTTGATAATAAGTCTTTTGGCTGCCACCAATGAAATCTGGTGCATAACACGAATCACAAGTTCTTCTTTATTGAATGGTTTGGGTAGAAAATCACTTGCTCCTACCTGAAAACCTTTAACGAGGTCGGCCGGACTATTCAGGGCTGTTAAAAATATAATAGGTATATCTTTTGTTTCGTCATCATGTTTTAGAATCTTTGCTGTTTCAAATCCACTAATATCAGGCATCATCACATCCAGGAGAATCAAATCTGGTTTTTCATTGTGGGCCTGTTCTATACATTGGTTACCATTACTGGCAGTACATACTTGGAATTGTTCTTTAGTGAGTAAAATTCTAAGTAACAAGACATTACTCATTACATCATCGACTATAAGTATTTTATAATCATTCCTATTAATTGTAGATTCTAAGTTATCTCCTGCTTCCATATTAAGAAATAAGTTTATTTATTACCGCAAATATAGTTATTTTATATTTTATAAGCAAGTTTTCTCAAAGAAAAAAACAAAATCTAAGTTACAATGAGGAGAATTGATAATAAAAAGACATCCAGCAAAACACGTAAAGTATCGACTTTCCGTGTTTTGCTGGATGTCTTTTGAGTGATTATTATCTTGCAGTATTATTTATACTCATCCCATGCTTTTATATCAATATCTTCCATTTTAACTGTACAGAAGGCATTAATAAAAGCGCTTGCGAGTCGGCTATTGGTAATCAACGGGACATTCAGATCAACTGCTGCTCTACGTATTTTGTAGCCATTGTCCAATTCACTGGCCGTAAGATCTTTCGGTATATTAACAACCATATCAATCTTATGTTCGTGTAACATATCAAGAGCTTGTGGTTGCCATTGCTCACTTGGCCAATATACTAATTCGTTAGCAATTCCATTCTCTGTAAGATACTTTGAAGTACCACCTGTAGCATATAATTTATATCCATAAGAAACAAGCATCTTTGCTGCATCCAGCATCTCTGCCTTTTGTTTGGCAGAACCTGTAGAAAGAAGTATTGTCTTCTTTGGTATACGATGTCCTACAGACAACATACTCTTTAGCAATGCTTGATTGGTATCATCACCTAGACATCCCACTTCTCCAGTTGATGCCATATCTACGCCTAATACAGGGTCAGCCTTTTGTAAACGGTTGAAAGAGAACTGACTTGCCTTGATTCCTACATAATCTAAGTCGAAGAGGTTCTTGTTCGGCTTTTCTACTGGAATACCCAGCATCACCTTCGTTGCTAATTCGATAAGATTGATCTTCAGAACTTTACTTACGAATGGGAATGAACGTGAGGCACGTAGATTACACTCTATGACCTTGATATCGTTTTCACGGGCCAGATACTGAATATTAAACGGTCCGCTGATATGCAATTCTTTTGCTATCTGACGACTGACGCGCTTGATACGGCGTATCGTTTCGCAATATAATTTCTGAGGTGGGAACTGTATTGTCGCATCACCTGAGTGTACACCTGCAAACTCAATATGCTCACTGATAGCATAGGCAATAATTTCACCGTCTTTGGCTACAGCATCCATCTCCACTTCTTTCGCATGTTCGATAAAACGACTTACGACAACAGGGTGATCTTCACTGACGTTGGCGGCCAATTTCAGAAAACGCTCCAGCTCTTCCTGATTAGAGCATACATTCATTGCAGCTCCAGAGAGGACATAAGACGGACGTACTAATACAGGGAATCCAACTTTCTCGATAAAGACATTGATATCATCCATACTTGTCAGTGCATTCCACTCCGGTTGGTCTATACCATTACGATTTAGCATTGTAGAGAACTTGGCACGGTCTTCGGCACCGTCAATGTCCTTGGCTGTTGTTCCTAGGATTGGTACACACTGATCGTCAAGACGCATAGCAAGGTTATTAGGTATCTGTCCACCTGTCGAAACGATTACGCCATGAGGACTTTCCAAATCAATGATATCCATTACACGCTCAAATGTAAGTTCATCGAAATACAGACGGTCACACATATCATAATCGGTAGAAACTGTCTCAGGATTGAAGTTGATCATAACACTGCGGTAGCCCTCTTTGCGGATGGTATTCAAAGCTTGCACTCCACACCAGTCGAACTCAACAGAACTACCGATACGATAAGCACCTGAACCGATAACGATAATACTGCGTTTATCGTTTTCAAATGTAATATCGCTCTTTACTCCAGCGTATGTCACATACAGATAGTTAGTCTGTGCCGGATATTCTGCAGCCAACGTATCGATCTGTTTAACGACAGGCAGAATACCATAATTTTTACGTAATGTACGTATTGCCAATCCTGCTTTATACATGTTTGGCATTTCGTTTTCCAGTCCTACTGCACGTGCTATCTGGAAGTCGGTAAATCCATACACCTTAGCTTCGCGCAGAAGATCCTTATCAAGTACATTAACACTTGTGCACTTGCGTAATTCCTCATCTATATTGATGATATGTTTGAGCTTTTGAAGGAACCATTTATCAATTTTTGTCAGATCGTGTATCTGATCGATAGTGTAACCTTTGTGCATGGCCTTAGATATAACGAAGATTCGCTTATCGGTAGGTTCTCTTAAGGCTTCATCTATATTATCTATTTTCAGTTCTTTGTTCTCAACATAGCCATGCATACCCTGACCAATCATTCGGAGACCTTTCTGTATAGCCTCTTCAAAGTTACGTCCGATAGCCATGACCTCTCCAACAGATTTCATAGAAGAACCAAGTTCTTTGTCTACTCCATGGAACTTACTCAAATCCCATCTTGGTATCTTACATACTACATAGTCAAGCGCAGGTTCGAAGAAAGCACTGGTAGTCTTCGTTACAGAGTTTTTCAGTTCAAATAATCCATAACCCATACCTAGTTTGGCTGCAACAAAAGCAAGTGGATATCCTGTTGCCTTGGATGCCAACGCTGATGAACGACTCAGACGTGCATTCACTTCTATGACACGATAATCTTCACTCTTAGGGTCGAAGGCATACTGTACGTTACACTCTCCTACTATACCTACGTGGCGGATTATCTTAATGGATAATGCACGAAGTTTGTGATATTCACTATTGGTTAATGTTTGCGACGGAGCAATAACGATACTTTCTCCTGTATGGATGCCAAGCGGATCGAAATTTTCCATATTGCAGACCGTGATGCAGTTATCATAACGGTCTCTAACTACTTCGTATTCTATTTCTTTCCAGCCCTTCAGACTCTTCTCAACCAACACCTGTGGTGAAAATGAGAACGCCTTCTCGGCCAGTTTATCAAGTTCTTCCTCGTTATCACAGAATCCACTACCTAATCCACCCAAAGCGTAGGCTGCACGGATAATTACCGGATAACCTAATTCGGCTGCTGCTTTACGACAATGCTCTATATCTTCACAAGCCTCACTCTTGATAGTCTTGACATTGATCTCTTTCAGTTTTTCAACAAATAGTTCACGGTCTTCCGTATCCATAATAGCCTGTACAGGAGTGCCCAATACACGGACATTATATTTCTCAAGAATACCACTCTTATAAAGTTCTACTCCACAGTTGAGCGCTGTCTGTCCTCCGAATGCAAGAAGGATACCATCTGGCTGTTCTTTCTGAATGACACGTTCTACGAAATAAGGTTGGACAGGTAAAAAATAGATTCTGTCGGCAACACCTTCCGAGGTTTGCACTGTAGCAATATTTGGATTGATAAGTACGGTCTGTACTCCTTCTTCACGTAAAGCTTTGAGAGCCTGTGAACCTGAATAGTCGAATTCGCCTGCTTCACCTATCTTCAAAGCTCCAGAACCGAGCAATAATACTTTTTTTATATTTTCGTCTTTCATCTGTTTTTCTTTTTATCTGTTTAACGAAGAGTTTCTACAAACTTATCAAACATAAACTCTGTGTCTACCGGACCTGAGCATGCTTCTGGATGAAACTGGCTCGTAAACCAAGGATTTGTCTTGTGACGGACACCTTCATTGGAACCGTCATTCATATTTACAAAGAGTTCTTCCCAGTCTTTTCCTAACGTTGATGCATCTACAGCATATCCGTGGTTCTGACTTGTGATGTAACATTTGTCCGTACCTACCATTCGTACCGGTTGATTGTGTGAACGATGACCGTACTTCAACTTGTATATTGTAGCTCCTCCTGCTTTAGCCAGCAACTGGTTTCCCATACAGATTCCACATATAGGTTTTGTACTAATACTCATCTGTTTCTTGATAATATTCACTGCATCCTCACACATATCCGGATCACCAGGACCATTAGCAAGGAACAATCCGTCAAAGTTCATATCCGTATAATCATAGTTCCATGGAACACGGATTACTTCAACTCCTCTATTGATAAGGCATCTGATGATATTATTCTTTACGCCACAGTCGACAAGAACGACTTTTTTGCCAGCACCTTCATTATACTTTATAATTGTCTTGCAACTAACTTTATCTACAAAGTTCACACCTTCGTAATCAGCGACTGGAACATTTTCGGGTTGATCATCAAATAAGATTTTACCCATCATGACTCCATGTTCACGCAATACTTTTGTCAACTCACGAGTATCGATTCCTGTTATTCCAGGAACCTGTTCCCTTTTGAGCCAGTCGGCCAGACTCTCTACGGCATTCCAATGGCAATACTCTTCGCTGTAATCTGCTACAATAATAGCAGATGCGTAGATTCTGTCACTTTCCATAAATGTGGCAATTTTATTGGATTCCACCGTAAAAGGAGGTACACCATAGTTGCCCACTAATGGATAAGTCAGTGTCATCAACTGTCCTGCATACGACGGGTCTGTGAGACTCTCCGGGTATCCCATCATTGCAGTGTTGAAGACTACCTCACCAGCTACGGGTTGCTCATAGCCAAATGACTTACCATGAAATTTTGTTCCGTCTTCTAAGACTAATGTTACATTCTTCATTATTCCTTATGTCGTTTAGAATTTTTGTTCGTTAATATATACTTCTTCTATATATGATATAAATGCCTGATTGACCAGTTTCATGCCTCCTTCTGTAGGATAGTCGCCTGTGAAATACCAGTCACCTTTGTGCTTTGGTATAGCTGTATGCAATCCTTCTATTGATTGATATACCAATTCTATTGGCGTTGACACCCCAACGGGACGTAGCATCTGAACCATTTTGTCATTCAGTTCCGCTACAGTAAATGGCTTATATAAGTCTTGTACGCAGTTGCGCATCTCTGACTTTGGCTTTTTCAGTTCCAATTTACAGTTATGATATGTGTCATCTATCAGATTATACATTCCTCTGTCCTTAAGCAATTGGATACAAGCTCTGAATGCTATAAACTCTTCCAGTCTGCTCATATCTATTCCGTAATAATCGGGATAACGTATTTGAGGTGAAGAACTGACTATTACAATCTTATGAGGATGAAGACGATCAAGTATTTTGATGATACTCTCTTTCAGTGTGGTACCACGAACGATACTGTCATCTATCACTACCAGATTATCAACATATTTTTCAAGTGAACCATACGTTATGTCATATACATGTGCGGCCAAATCATTTCGGGAATTGCCTTCAGTAATAAATGTACGTAATTTGATATCCTTGATTGCGACTTTCTCACTACGCACATACTGTCCCATTATCTCTTCCAGTTCCTCATGGGAAGGTTTATGGCCAAGACTTTCTATCTTACGGATCTTTTGTTCGTTGATATGTTTTTTAAAACCACCTAACATTCCGTAGAATGCCACTTCTGCCGTATTCGGAATAAAAGAGAAAACAGTGTGGTCAGTATCATAATCTACGGCTTTTAAGATTTGCGGAACAAGTTGTTCTCCAAGTTTTTTACGTTCCTGATATATATCGCGATCTGACCCTCTACTGAAATAGATACGTTCAAACGAACATGCCTTGTCGCCTTTCTGGTCCATGATACGTTCCACAGCACAGTCTCCGTTGCGTCTGACAAGTAATGCAGTTCCTGGTTGAAGTTCTTGTACATCTTCACATTCCAGTTCGAATGTTGTCTGTATGACAGGACGTTCACTTGCCAATACTGCTATTTCATCATTTTTATACCAGAAAGCAGGACGTATACCCCATGGGTCACGCATCGCAAACATTTCGCCGCTTCCCGTCAGTCCGCAAACTACAAATCCACCGTCAAAATCTGGCATAGTCGTTTTCAGGACATTGCTCATCTTTACATTATCATCAATATATTTGGTAATGTTTTTCCCCTCAAGACCGTTATTCTGTGCTTCAACAAAGTTACGTTCTACCTCACGGTCAAGTCTGTGTCCCATTTGTTCGAGCATAATATACGAATCACTGTATATACGAGGATATTGTCCTTGGGCTGTTATCTTACCAAACACTTCATCTATGTTGGTCATATTGAAATTTCCGCACAGACATAGATTTTTGGCGCGCCAGTTATTACGGCGTAAAAATGGATGAACATATTGAAGGCCACGCTTGCCAGTAGTTGAATACCGGAGGTGGCCCATATAAAGTTCGCCTGCGAATGGTAATTCGCGCCTTGCATATTCTGAGTCAGCAAGTTGTTCGGGCGATAGATTTACGAAGTTCCGCTGGACGGTACCGAAAATCTCAGTAATAGCATTGGATCCCATCGCCCTTTCACGAAACATATATTCATTACCAGGCTCAGTTTCCAGTTTGACGCAGGCCATTCCGGCACCCTCCTGTCCACGGTTATGTTGCTTCTCCATCATCAGATAGAGTTTGTTTAGTCCGTACATCCACGTCCCGTACTTTTGCTGGTAATATTCAAGCGGTTTAAGCAACCTTATCATTGCCACGCCACATTCATGTTTCAGTTGTTCCATCAATCTTTTTTATCTATTATCATTTATACCTTATTCTACAGTAACCGACTTTGCCAAATTTCTTGGTTGGTCTACATTTTTACCTTTACATACCGCTATATGATATGCTAATAATTGAAGCGGTATAGTAGACAGCAACGGTTCAAGACATTCTATTGTCTCAGGTAACTCTATAACCTGATCAGCTATCTTACTTATTGTGTTATCACCTTTTGTAACTAACGCTATAACCTTACCATTTCGAGCCTTTATCTCCTGAATATTGCTTAATACCTTCTCATACATCGCATTATGAGTTGCGACAACGACGACTGGCATATCCGAATCAATCAAAGCAATAGGTCCATGTTTCATTTCGGCAGCAGGATAACCCTCTGCATGTATATAACTAATTTCCTTCAGTTTAAGGGCACCTTCCAGAGCTACGGGATAGCTGTATCCTCTACCTAAATACAAGAAGTTGCGGGCATAAGTGAATATCCTGCTAAGTCCTTCAATCTTATCATTAAGTTTTAATACCTCTTTTATTTTCTCCGGGATAATACTCAGTTCTTTTACAATCTTAAGATATTCCGTATCATCGATTGTCCCCATAGTCTTACTTAAAGCAAGGGCCAGCATCGTGAGAACCGTAACCTGTCCGGTGAATGCTTTGGTTGAAGCCACCCCGATCTCAGGACCTACATGTATGTACGAACCGGTATCTGTAGCTCTCGGTATGCTTGAACCTATAGCGTTACAAATACCAAAAATGAAGGCTCCGCATTTTTTTGCCATATTGACTGCAGCTAATGTATCAGCTGTTTCACCACTTTGAGAAATAGCTATTACTACATCTTCTTTTGTCAATACAGGATTGCGATATCTGAATTCGGAAGCATATTCCACATCTACCGGTATACGGCATAACGACTCAATAATCTGTTTGCCTATTAGTCCGGCATGCCATGACGTTCCACATGCGACAATGATAAATCTCTTAGCTTTAACAAGTATGTCCTTATAATCAATAACAGCACTTAATGTTACATTATCTGCATCGGTATTAACTCGACCTCTCATACAATTCATAATACAGTCGGGCTGCTCAAATATTTCCTTCAACATAAAATGCGGGAAACCACCTTTTTCTATTTGACCTAGATCTATATCGATGGTATGTATAGGCGAGTCTATCTTACGGTTGAGAATGTTTACGACATTCAGTTCCTCACCAAGACGCATCACTGCGATTGCTCCGTCCTCGAGATATACGACTTTATCAGTATATTCCACGATAGGACTTGCATCGGAACCAAGAAAAAATTCATTTTCTCCAATTCCTACAACCAATGGACTTTGCTTTCTAGCAGCGATAATCTGATTCGTATCATTTTTATCCAATACTGCTATAGCATAAGCTCCGATAACTTCATGAAGCGCAAGTTGAACGGCTGTCAACAAATCCAGATTCTTCTGTACTTTGATATATTCTATAAGTTGAATAAGTACCTCTGTATCTGTATCTGAACGGAAATGTAATCCTTTATCTATTAATTTTTTCTTAAGATCAGCATAATTCTCAATAATGCCATTATGGATGATAGCAAGATTTTTTGATTCCGAATAATGCGGATGAGCATTCTGACTGGATGGCTCTCCATGAGTTGCCCAACGAGTATGTGCGATACCTACTGTACCGGAGATATCTTTATCTTTAACGAAATTCTCTAAATCACTTACTTTTCCTTTAGTCTTATATACGTTCAGATTTCCATTGCTATTGATCAATGCGACACCCGCACTGTCATAACCTCTGTACTCCAGTCGTTTAAGACCTTTAATTAATATATCGTAAGCGTCTTTTTTACCTATGTATCCTACTATTCCACACATCCAATTTATCCTACTTGATTATGTTGTATAATAGCGATGCCACAGACAAGATTATACTTGTTGCCGAAAACCAGATTGATGTCATACTGCCGATTTCCGAATTATGTGCTTTTGCCTTATTCGGTTCTACATATACTACATCGTTCTGTTGGAGATAATAATATGGCGAATTAATCAGATTCGCATCATTTATATTCAACTTATATATATGCTTTTCGCCTAAAGAATCTTCACGAATCAGTTTGATATTGTCACGTTTACCGTAAATTGTCAAGTCGCCCGCTTGCGCCAGTGCTTCAAGTATTGATATCTGCTCGTTTCCGACAGTAAGCGTTGAAGGGCGCCCCACTTCTCCCAATACAGATATTTTATAATTTGACATTCTGACAGTAACAATCGGTTTTGCATCTTTGCTCATGTATGGCGCAATTTTCTCACTGATCAGTCTTTCTGTCTGTGTTTTCGTAAGACCTGATACATGGATTTTACCTAATATAGGATATGTTATATTTCCATCGTTATCCACAAGATAATCCTGCATCAATGCCTGCGCTGTAGAATTTCTGTTACCTGCCGAAGCAGCTGTAGGAACTGTCAAGTTGAAAGGTACTGCGGCATCCTGATCCGTTGTACTAACAGTAATTGTAAGCAAATCTTTTGGTAAGATATGCGCATTGTACAAGCCTTTTGAAGGTGCTAAACTAACTGAATCACTGTTTTGGAAATAAGCAACTTGTTTAGAACTTGAACAACCGCCCAAGAACAAAGCCATAGTTATAACAACTATAGGCAAAACGTGTTTTTTTGTCATTGTCATTTGCGATAATACGTTATACGGTGCAAAATTACTCTAATTTTTTGTATTTGGCAAATATTTGGCGACATTTATTTCGAATATATCAAAAACGGGGGTTGAAACCAAATATATTGTATTCAACCCCCGTTCAACTTGCATAATTATTTAAAACTTAAAATAATTCTTTGCATTGTTGTAACTGATATCTTCAACCATTCTGTATAGATTTTCTTTATCGTTAGGAAGCAGACCGTTTTCTACATCATTACCTAAGAGGTTACATAATGTACGACGGAAATATTCATGACGAGGATAAGACAGGAAAGAACGGCTATCTGTCAACATACCTACAAAACGACTTAACAATCCCAATGCAGACAATGCGTTCATTTGGCGGACCATACCATCCAACTGGTCGTTAAACCACCAACCGCTACCAAATTGTATCTTACCCGGGCAACTTCCGTCCTGGAAGTTACCTAGCATGGTAGCAATTACTTCGTTAGCACACGGATTAAGCGTATATAATATTGTACGGGTCAACTTGCCTTCCATATTTAGCCTGTTGAGGAAGCCGCTCATATCTTTCGCTGTATTAAATTCACCGATTGAATCAAAACCAGTATCTGGACCTAACTGATTGAACATCTTTGTATTGTTGTCACGTATTGCACCATAGTGATACTGCTGTGTCCAATTGGAATCAAAGTCCATCTCGGCAAATTTGGTCAGCATGCAATTCTTAAACTGACGGATTTCAAGACTAGACAACTCCTGACAGCGCATTGCTTTTTCGAAGATGGTCTCTATCTGACTGTCCGTGTATGGTTCATTATAGAATTCCTCTATACCGTGGTCGCTCAATTTACAACCGTTCTCTGCAAAGAAATCATGACGTTTCTGTAATGCATCGATGAGATCATTGAACTTAGTAATTGTAACGCCAGCCACTTCACCCAACTTGTTAACATAAGCAGAGAAATTCTTTGTGTTATCTACTGCCATAGCCTTGTCAGGACGCCATGCCGGAATCATTCTGATTTCAAAACCGCTCTCACGTGTCTGCTTGTGGTAATGCAGGTCATCGATAGGATCATCTGTAGTACATACGCATTCCACACCATAATGGCGCATTAATCCGCGTGCTGAGAATTCCGGTAATTTTAATTTCTCATTACACTCGTCAAAAATTTCACGAGCTGTTGCCGGACTCAATAATTTCTTGATACCGAAGGCGGTTCTCAATTCTAAATGAGTCCAATGATACAACGGATTACGGAATGTATATGGGACAGTCTCAGCCCATTTTTCAAATTTTTCCCAATCAGAGGTGTCTTGTCCGGTACAATATTTCTCATCAATACCATTCGTACGCATAGCGCGCCATTTATAATGGTCACCGCCCAACCAAAGTTCAGTTATACTCTTAAACTTGTGGTCATTGGCCACCATTTCAGGAATAAGATGACAGTGATAATCGATAATAGGCATCTTAGCCGCATGATTGTGGAATAGATCCTGCGCTGTTTCTGTTTCAAGCAGGAAATTTTCATCCATAAATTGTTTCATTGTTTTTTTAAGTTTTAAGTGTTTATCAAATTTCTTGCAAATATACACTTATTTTTTTGATAATCCCAATTATTTCACTAAATTTGTGCCTAAAATATACGTAAACGATGTCAGACATATTATTAATATACACAGGTGGTACGATTGGAATGCATCGCAATCCGACAACGGGAGCATTGGAACCGTTCGACTTCATACGCCTGATCAGTAGCGTCCCCGAATTGGCTACTATCGGTGCCCATATCGAGACGTTCCAGTTTAACCCTCCTATCGACTCCAGTGATATGTCACCACAGAAATGGTGTCTATTAGTCAATATCATCTATGCCAATTATGACAAGTATGACGGTTTCGTAATCCTGCACGGCACAGACACGATGGCATACACTGCATCCGCACTTTCTTTTATGATGGAGAATCTTACTAAACCGGTGATACTTACAGGTAGTCAACTGCCAATCGGTCAAGTTCGCACAGACGGTAAGGAAAACCTGATAACCAGCATAGAGATAGCAAGTGCAAAAAACAAGAACGGGCATGCTGTCATTCCTGAAGTATGCATCTATTTCCATGGAAGACTTTTAAGGGGTAACAGAGCTAAGAAAATGAATGCCGACAACTTTGATGCTTTCGAGACATTCAATTATCCGCATTTGGGTACGGCTGGTGTGAATATAGATTATAATACAAGTCATGTCTTAAAACCCGACTTCAACAGTTTTATGATACCTCATACGATACTGAATCCCAATGTCATCGTATTCAGTCTTTTCCCTGGTATTCAGGAAAATCTCGTGCGTAGAATACTGAATATTACAGAACTGAGAGCCATCGTAATGAGAACATACGGAAGTGGTAATGCCCCACAGGAAAAGTGGCTTGAGAACTTACTGAAAGAAGCTTCTGCCAATAATATTATTATTGTCAATGTAAGTCAATGTTCTACAGGTACAGTCGAGATGTCTAGATACGATACAGGCAACTGGTTGAAATCTTGCGGCGTAATCAGCGGATATGACTCGACCGTAGAAAGTGCCGTTACAAAACTGATGTATCTTCTCGGTAGGTATAAAGACACCATCAAGGTGATTCAGAATATGCAGAAATCTCTTCGAGGCGAGATAACCAGATAAAGAATCCGGATAATTAAAAAACCGTAAAAGCGGTCTTCACGATTGCAAATTTAATAAAAACAACCTATATTTGCAAAACACTAATTTATAATAAAGAGAAAATGAAAGAATTAAAAGGAACAAAAACAGAAAAAAACTTGCAAGAAGCATTTGCAGGTGAGTCTATGGCTCGTAACAAGTACACGTATTTTGCATCGAAAGCACGCAAGGATGGTTATCAACAGATAGCTGCTATCTTCGAAGAAACAGCTGGCAACGAAAAAGAACATGCCAAACTATGGTATAAGTATCTTAACGGCGGTGCCGTCAGCGATACTGCTGCCAATCTGGAAGATGCTGCAAACGGTGAGAACTATGAATGGACTGATATGTATGCCCGTATGGCAAAAGAAGCTCATGAAGAAGGTTTCGACGAAATAGCAGAAAAATTCGAAGGTGTGGCTGCTATCGAAAAGACCCACGAAGAGCGTTACCGTAAACTGCTGAAGAATGTAAAAGACAAGAAGGTGTTCTCTAAAGATGGTGATAGTATTTGGCAGTGCGCTAACTGCGGACATATAGTTATAGGCAAGACAGCACCTGAGGTTTGCCCGGTATGCGCCCACCCACAAAGCTATTTCCAAGTTAAAGCGGAAAACTATTAATAATTTGCCCTCTTCAGTCAGGGTACTAAAAAAATATCTCACTGTAATAAAGATTAGCAGTGAGATATTTTTATGTAATCATAAAAGTTATACTATAATTCGCGTTTTGTGATAGTTGTCACGAAATTCTGTCGGCGAACAATTTTTCTTTTTCTTGAATATTCTATTAAAATTACTCAGATTGTTGAATCCGCAATTGAAACTGATTTCCGCAATACTCTGAGCTGTATCAACCAATAATCGTGTAGCGCATCCAAGACGTATATCAATAATGTATTCACTTAGATTACGTCCTGTATGCAACTTAAAGAAACGGCTGAAAGCACTTGGGCTCATTCCTGCTATATCAGCTAAAGTGGCAAGACGTATCTCGTCCATGTAATTCTTGGAAATATAGTTTTTCACTTTGAGCACCCTGCGGCTATCACTCTCATCCGACACCTTGGCATAACTACTTGTAGCCAAAGTTCTTGCACCATCTTCCTTAGAGAGTTCATACAATATAGTCATAAACTGCATCACAGCATAAAATCCATCTTTTATCGAACTAAGAGTGTCTATCTGACCATACACTTTCATTATGGCAGATAAAGGGAAACATAATCCTTTACGGGCTTCCACCATCATTTTCTTCATACTGTTGAAAGGATTGCGGCCGAACAGTCCGGTTTCACTCATATCCAGATCAAACTGTATCGTCACCTCCCGGATATCCTGACTATTACACTTGCCCTGTTCCCAGACATGCTCCAGATCAGGACTGGTAATAAGTACAAGATCATACTCACCTATCTCCTCCGTACTGTCACCCACAATACGGCGAACACCTGTCGCATGCTCAACAAAGTTTAGTTCATAAACTTCATGATTATGTATTGGATATGTAAACTCTTTCTTATGCCTGTCGGCAATATAAAGCATATCCTTACCCATCAACGGAGTAATCTCGTGAATGACACGTCGTTCATCCATAATCGTCAAATTTTAAGTTCTTTGAGAATTTCTGTAATTTTCTGCATAGTAGTGAGCCTTGTCGGGACCAAAGGCAAGCGCAATACATTTTCAATCATACCCATTTGATTCAGCATGGCCTTTACCCCGGCTGGGTTTCCATCTACAAAAAGAAGACTGAACAGATCAGTAAATTTATGATGAATCTTACGTGCCGCATCATACTCGCCATGCAGAGCCAGACGCACCATCTTTGAAAATTCCTTAGGTAAAGCATTTCCTATCACACTGATGACGCCCACAGCCCCACATGCTATCATCGGGAAAGTCAAGGCATCGTCACCACTGATTATTTCGAAATTATTTGGTTTGTTCTTGATAATCTCGTCTACCTGCTCCAAGTTGCCGCTAGCTTCCTTGATGGCAACAATATTCTGGCAGTCGCGGGCAAGACGTACCGTTGTCTCAGCTTTTAGATTGACACCAGTCCTTCCCGGCACATTATATAATACCACAGGCAACTTCGTAGCAGCGGCTATAGCCTTGAAATGCTGATACAATCCTTCCTGAGAAGGTTTGTTATAATAAGGACAAACACTCAGTACACCATCTATACCTTTAAAATCACCGTTTTTCAACTCATCTACGACAGCTGCAGTATTATTACCGCCGCACCCCATTAATATAGGTACGCGCTCGCGAACAACTTCTACTATAAAATCCTTTGTTTTTAGTTTTTCTTCTTTTGACAGACACGGTGTTTCACCTGTCGTAGCTAAAACACAGAGGAAGTCAGCCCCATTGTTAATCTGATAATTAAGGAGGTTCTTTAGAGCATCGTAATCTACAGAACCATCTTCTTTGAACGGTGTGATTAGTGCTATACCTAATCCTCTGAAAATATTGTGTACCATAATATGTTATTTCTTTATCGGATGCAAAAATACAAATTTTATGTTATTCTAAACCATTTTGCAACAAAAAAAATATTATTTATTCTTTTAAAAACAAGTTTTCCAATATTTAGTACATAAAAGTTACATATTAAAAACGGTTAAGCGATATTTCTTTGATTAAAATCACGTACGAAAACAATCGATTACACAAAAAAATGATTAATTATTATGTTAAAATTAATCTTGTGTGGGTACACAATAATTTTTTATAAAAAAAACACGGAAAAAGTTTGTTAGTTCTAAAAAAAACCTATATCTTTGCAATCGTTATCCTGAAAACAATCTTTTTACCTTAAAGGAAACTAATACCTATTGAAGATATGAAGCGATTACCTGAGAAGGCAATCGCTTTGTTTTTATAGATATTTCTTAAAACAGATGGTTTTACATCATAAACCTATTTTTCGACAAAAATATTTGGACAGAATAAAAAATAGTTGTAACTTTGCGCCCGATTTAGTCCGTGGAGGCTCAAAGAAGTGATGGCATAAAGCATATCCGCCTTACGGAAAAACCCGTTTAACATAATAATATGTACGCAATTGTAGAAATTAACGGTCAGCAGTTCAAGGCAGAACAAGGCAAGAAATTGTTTGTTCATCACATTAAAGATGCTAAAGAAGGCCAGTCTGTTGAATTTGACAAAGTACTCCTCGTTGATAACGATGGTAATGTACAGGTCGGTGCACCGACAGTAGAAGGTGCAAAAGTAGTTTGTGAAGTAGTTTCACCATTGGTAAAAGGTGACAAGGTCATCGTTTTCAAGATGAAACGTCGTAAGGATGAGCGTAAACGCAACGGTCATCGTGAACAATTCACACAAGTAGAAATCAAACAAGTAATCGCTTAAATTTTAGGAGGAAGAAGAAATGGCACATAAGAAAGGTGTTGGTAGTTCTAAGAACGGCCGTGAATCAGCTTCACAGAGATTAGGCGTTAAAATTTGGGGCGGACAGAAAGTTATCGCTGGTAACATTATCGTTCGTCAGCGTGGTACAAAACACAATCCAGGTGAGAATGTAGGTATCGGTAAAGACGATACACTATATGCTCTTGCAGATGGTGTTGTTAACTTCAAGAAAGGACGCAAAGACAAGAGCGTCGTTTCAGTTATCCCAAATGCTGAAGCCTAAATAAAACCGAGAGTTTTAAAAAATTATTCCAAACAAACAACATAAATCCCATTTCTCCACGGAGATTTGGGATTTTTGCTTTTCTTATATCCACTGAAACCAGTACGATACAAGGTTTTACATACTATAATTGAAAATTCTCTTTTTTCGATTTTCTATTCTCGATTAAATTAATTATCTTTGCAAGCAATTATATTAATATAAAATAAAAATAGCTATGCTTACACTCAAACTCATCAGTGAGGAAACTGAACGTGTGATTAAAGGCTTAGAGAAAAAGCACTTCAAAGGTGCCAAGGAAGCCATTGATAATGTGCTCGCGATTGACAAAAAACGTCGTGAGGCTCAAGTTAAACTAGACAAGAACAAACAGGAAGCCAATCAACTATCATCCAGTATCGGTTCTCTTATGAAAGAGGGTAAAAAGGATGAAGCTAACAAGATAAAAGAGCAGGTTGCCGCTCTTAAAGATTCCAATAAGGGTTATCAGGAAGAGATGGACCAGGCCCAGAAAGAGCTGATCGACTTGCTTTGCACGATACCTAACATTCCTAATGACGATGTACCTGAAGGTGCCGGTGCTGAAGACAATGTGGTGGTAAAAGAAGGTGGTCCGATGCCTAATCTCCCCGAAGACGCAATGTGTCATTGGGACCTCTGCAAAAAATATAATCTGATTGATTTTGACCTCGGTGTGAAGATAACTGGTGCCGGATTCCCGGTATATATCGGCAAGATGGCTCGTTTGCAGCGTGCTCTTGAGGCATTTTTCCTGGAAGAGGCGCGTAAGAGCGGTTATTTGGAAGTTCAACCTCCCTATGTAGTAAACGAAGCTTCAGGTTACGGTACAGGCCAGTTGCCTGACAAAGAAGGACAGATGTATCATTGCGAGGTTGACAACCTTTTCCTTATTCCTACGGCAGAGGTACCTGTAACAAATATCTTCCGTGATGAGATTCTCGACGAAAAAGATCTGCCTATCAAGCGTTGTGCTTATTCCGCATGTTTCCGTCGTGAAGCCGGTTCTTACGGAAAGGATGTACGCGGACTGAACCGTCTGCATCAGTTTGACAAGGTTGAGATAGTACGCATAGACACTCCTGAACATTCTTATACTTCTCTGAATGAGATGCTCGAACATGTGGAAGGACTATGTAAGAAATTGGAATTACCCTATCACATACTGCGTCTCTGCGGCGGTGATATGAGTTTCACATCCGCTATCTGCTACGACTTTGAAGTTTGGAGTGGTGCACAGAAGAGATGGCTTGAAGTTTCATCCGTATCCAATTTCGAAAGTTATCAGGCCAACCGTCTGAAATGCCGTTATCGCAACGCTGAAACAAAGAAGATCGAACTATGCCATACACTGAACGGTTCAGCTCTTGCTTTGCCACGTATCGTTGCCAGTATTTTGGAGAACAATCAGACACCTGAGGGTATCCGTGTACCGAAAGTTCTGGTACCTTACTGTGGTTTTGAAATGATTGACGACAAAAACTTCTAAATATAAACAACACAAATATCAACTCATACAAACAACATCTAAGTTATGAATAAAATCATCCGCAAGGAGCAGTTTTCCGAGAAAGTTTATCTCTTTGAAATAGAAGCTCCGCTGATTGCAAAAAGCCGCAAAGCGGGCAACTTTGTAATCATCCGTGTCGGTAACAAGGGAGAACGTATGCCTCTTACGATTGCCGATGCCGATATCGAGAAGGGAACCATCACTATTGTGGTACAAGAGGTAGGACTCTCATCTACCAAACTGTGCAATCTGAATGTAGGCGACTATGTGACAGACGTGGTAGGGCCGTTGGGTAATCCTACTCACATTGAGAATTTCGGTACTGTGATTTGTGCAGGTGGTGGTGTAGGCGTAGCCCCTATGCTTCCTATCATCAAGGCGCTGAAGGCTGCCGGCAACAGAGTATTGTCTGTTATGGCAGGCCGCAACAAAGATCTTATCATTCTCGAAGACCAGGTCCGTGCCAACAGTGACGAGACTATCGTCATGACAGATGATGGTTCTAAGGGTGAAAAGGGAGTCGTGACAGTAGGTATAGAGAAGTTTATCAACCAGGAGCATATCGATAAAGTATTTGCTATCGGTCCTCCTATCATGATGAAATTCAGTTGCCTGCTCACCCAGAAATACAACTTGCCTACAGACGTATCTCTCAATACCATCATGGTCGACGGTACCGGTATGTGCGGTGCATGTCGTCTTACAATCGGCGGAAAGACTAAATTCGTTTGTATCGACGGACCTGAGTTTGACGGAGCCCTTGTAGATTGGGACGAAATGTTCAAACGCATGGGAACCTTCAAAGGTGTGGAACGGGATGAGATGGAACATTATCAGGAGCATCTTGACAGTGTTACGGATGACCAGGTAAGCAATAAGGCTACCGCCATCAATATGGATGTAGAACCCACAGACGATTCCATCGAAGTGCTTACAGACCGTAATGCCGAATGGCGTAAGGAACTGCGTGCTTCCATGAAACCAAAGGAGCGCACGGCTATCAAGCGTGTTTCCATGCCTGAATTAGACCCTGTATATCGTGCCACTACCCGTCTGGAGGAAGTGAACCAAGGACTTACCAAGGAAATGGCTCTGACAGAGGCAAAACGTTGTCTCGACTGTGCCAAACCTACCTGTATGGAAGGTTGCCCGGTAAGTATCAACATACCTTCGTTCGTGAAGAATATCGAGCGTGGACAATTCCTTGCTGCTGCCAAAGTACTGAAGGACACCTCAGCCCTACCTGCTGTTTGCGGACGTGTATGTCCACAGGAGAAACAGTGCGAGAGCAAGTGTATCCACCTGAAGATGAACGAACCGGCTGTAGCTATCGGTTATCTGGAACGTTTTGCTGCCGATTATGAACGTGAAAGCGGTAACATTTCTCTTCCTGAGATTGCACCGTCCAACGGCATCAAGGTCGCTGTCGTAGGTTCCGGTCCGTCAGGACTGAGTTTCGCCGGTGATATGGCTAAGAAAGGATACGATGTTTATGTATTCGAGGCATTACACGAGATTGGCGGTGTACTGAAATATGGTATACCTGAATTCCGTCTGCCCAACAAGATTGTAGACGTGGAGATTGACAACCTGAAAAAGATGGGTGTCCACTTCCAGACCGACTGTATCGTAGGCAAGACTATATCCATTGACCAACTTGAAAAGAGTGGTTTCAAAGGAATCTTCGTCGGTTCAGGTGCAGGTCTGCCCAACTTCATGGATATCCCTGGAGAGAATGCTATCAATATCATGTCGTCCAACGAATATCTTACCCGTGTGAACCTGATGGATGCCGCCAATCCTATGACGGATACACCTATCAATCTCGGAAAGAACGTGATTGTCGTCGGTGGCGGCAATACAGCGATGGACTCTGCCCGTACAGCCAAACGACTGGGCGCTAACGTGACATTGGTATATCGTCGTTCTGAAGAAGAGATGCCTGCACGTCTCGAAGAGGTTAAGCACGCTAAAGAGGAAGGTATCAACTTCCTTACGCTGCATAATCCGATGGAATATATTGCTGATGAAAAGGGTGCCGTGAAACAGGCCGTATTGCAGGTGATGCAACTCGGTGAACCTGATGCCAGCGGTCGTCGTCGTCCTGAACCTATTGAAGGTCAGACCAAGACGCTCGATGCCGACCAGGTGATTGTTGCTGTAGGTGTATCTCCTAACCCACTCGTTCCCAAGTCTGTAGAAGGACTGGAACTGGGGCGTAAGAATACAATTGTCGTCAATGACGAGATGCAGTCATCACGTCCGGAACTCTATGCCGGTGGTGATATCGTTCGCGGTGGAGCCACTGTTATCCTGGCTATGGGCGACGGTCGCAAGGCTGCGGCTAATATGGATATTCAACTACAGAAGAAATAAGTGAACGGTCTTTATACGATTATACTGCTCGTACTAAGTAATGTGTTTATGACACTTGCCTGGTACGGGCATTTAAAATTACAACAGTCGGGTGTCAGCAGTCACTGGCCTCTCATTGCTGTCATTGCGTTCTCGTGGGGCATCGCTTTCTTCGAGTATTGTTGTCAGGTTCCCGCCAACCGGTTAGGATTCAATGGCAACGGTGGCCCTTACAATCTTGTTCAACTGAAGGTGATACAAGAGTGCATCAGCCTCATCGTATTCTCGGTAATTGTAAACATTATGTTTCAGAATCAAGGACTGCATTGGAACCATTATGCAGCATTCGCGCTACTGATTGCAGCCGTCTATCTTGTTTTCCTGAAATAGTTTTTCCATACAGTGACCATGCCCATTCCAACAGACGAACAAAAACTGGAACGAAAAATCATAAGTCGCTTTCGTAAAGCGCTTTCCGATTATAATCTTATCGATGACGAAGACTATATCCTGATTGGTCTGTCTGGTGGCAAGGATTCGCTTTGTCTGTTGGAAATGCTAGCCAGAAGAGCTAAAATACAAAGACCAAACTTTAAGGTCGAAGCCGTACATATTCGTATGGAAAATATCAAATACGAAACCAGTACGGATTACCTGCAGTCGTTTGCCGACAGATTCGATGTTCCGTTGCATATTCTCACGACCGGTTTTGATGCCAGCACGGACAAGCGGAAGTCACCCTGTTTCCTCTGTTCATGGAACCGTCGTAAACAGATATTCAATCTTGCACAGGAATTAGGATGCAACAAGATAGCCCTCGGTCATCATCAGGATGATATCATACATACCACGTTGATGAACGAGATATTCCAAGGTCACTTCTCTACCATGCCCGTCAAACTCAAATTCAAGAAGATGCCTGTCACCCTGATCCGTCCGCTATGTCTGGAAGAAGAAGCAGACATCCGACAATATGCCGAACAACAGGGATACCAGAAACAAATCAAGCAATGTCCATACGAGAACGACTCGCACAGAAGTGAAATCAGCAGACTCTTCGAAGAAATAGAACGGATGAATCCCGAAGCACGTTACTCTATCTGGAACAGTCTCGAAAGCGAAGGAAAACTGATTGAAGGTTGATAATCTTTGTTAATACGACCATTATTCAGAAACATTTGTGTATCTTTGTCTTTCAGACAAATAGGAGAAAATCATGATGAAAAAGTATTTTGCAGAATCAGAACTGCTTATAAATGAAGACGGAAGTATTTTCCATCTACATCTGCGTCCGGAACAACTAGCCGACAAAATCATACTTGTGGGCGACCCGGGACGTGTTTCGCTCGTCGCATCCCATTTCGACAGTCAGGAATGCGAGGTGAGCAGTCGAGAGTTTCACACCATCACCGGTATATACAAAGGTAAACGGCTCACCGTACTCAGTACCGGTATCGGATGCGACAACATCGATATCGTGCTCAATGAAATAGACGCATTGGCTAATATCGACTTCAAGACACGCGAAGAGAAAGATACGCTCAAGTCGCTCACCCTGGTACGTGTGGGCACATGCGGAGGATTGCAGGAGAACACGCCTACCGGCACCTATATAGCATCGGTCAAGAGCATCGGTTTCGACGGACTGCTCAATTTCTACGCCGGACGTAATGAGGTATGCGACCTCCCTCTCGAAGCCGCGTTCAAGAAACACATGAACTGGAACCCGCTGTTATGTGCGCCATACGTGATTGACGCCAATGCCGAACTCATCGACCGTATCGCCGGCGATGATATGGTACGAGGCATCACCATTGCCTGCGGCGGTTTCTTCGGTCCGCAAGGCCGTGAACTCCGTATACCACTCGCCGACCCCACACAAAACGAGAAAGTGGAAAGTTTCGAGTACAACGGACTGCGCATCACCAACTTCGAAATGGAGAGCAGTGCACTGGCAGGACTGGCACGTCTGCTCGGTCATAAAGCCATGACCTGTTGTATGGTTATCGCCAACCGCCGCGCCAAGAAAGCAGAAACAGCATATAAGAATGACATAGACGGACTGATCGGTCGCGTCCTGGATAGAATATAAAAATTGATGAACAATTTCCACAACGAAACAATCTGCGCCCTCGCCACCGCCACAGGTGGTGCCATCGGCATCATCCGAGTATCGGGTGCGGACGCTATAACAATAACAGGCAAGATTTTCAGTAAGTCGATTGCCGACGCCAGACCGCAGACCATACATTATGGCGAGATAAAAGACAGCGAAGGCAATACCATCGACGATGTACTGATATCGGTATTCCGCGCGCCACATTCATACACAGGCGAAGACAGTACAGAGATATCATGCCACTGCTCCCGATATATCATCAGTAAGATACTCGAACTGCTGATACAGAACGGATGCCGACAGGCCCAGCCAGGTGAATACACGCAACGCGCTTTCCTCAACGGGAAGATGGACCTCAGTCAGGCTGAAGCGGTAGCCGACCTGATTGCGGCATCCAACAAGGCGACGCACCAGATAGCCCTGGGACAGTTGCGCGGCAATTTCTCCAATGAACTGGCACAACTACGCAGTCAGTTGCTCAAAATCACGTCTATGCTCGAACTGGAACTGGATTTCAGCGATCAGGATGTCAACTTTGCCGACCGCGGTCAACTGTTGAATCTGGCACGTCAGATAGATGAAAGAATCACCACCCTCGCCCACTCGTTCGAGACAGGCAAAGCGCTGAAAGAAGGAATCCCTGTAGCCATCATCGGCAAGACCAATGTAGGCAAGAGTACACTGCTCAACCGTCTGCTTCACGAAGATAAGGCGATCGTGAGCAGTATCCACGGTACCACACGTGATGTCATAGAAGACACCACACAGATAAACGGTGTAACATTCCGCTTTATCGATACAGCCGGACTGCGCCATACCGACGATGAGATAGAGCGACTGGGTATCGAGCGCACCTATAAGAAACTCGATGAAGCCGCTATCGTCTTGTGGCTTATCGATTCTGTACCGTCTGCCGAAGAGATAGAAGAAATCAACGCGAAGACGACCGGTAAAAAACTGATTATTGTAGAAAACAAGATAGATAAAGAACAAAAAGAAGCCACTGCCGCACCAAGCAGTCCATCACTTCCCCATACCATCAAAATCAGTGCAAAGTTTGGCACCAACATAGATACACTTGAAAATGCCATCTACACCGCATCAGATATTCCAGAGATAAAAGCCAACGATGTCATTATCACAAATGCCAGACATTATGATGCCCTCCTACGTTCGCACGACAGCATAAGCAGAGTCATCGAAGGACTGAATGCCAACCTATCCGGCGACCTGCTCAGCGAAGACCTACGCGACTGCATTCATATCCTAGCCGAGATTGTCGGAGGCGAAGTGACTACCGATGAAGTACTGGGCAATATCTTTTCGCATTTCTGCATCGGAAAATAGAAAACATTAACGACTTAGAATTGCTTGAAGTCGGATTTTTGTCTATAATATCATTATTTCTAGAACGTTTGGTAATGAAGCATTTTTAGCCATATTTTTTCAATTAAGAATTGAATTGAAGGCAAATATAGGCAATTTTGTCAATTAAGATGCGTTTCCATGGCATTTTTATAGATTAAGGAGTCAGAATCACTGTTTTTTTCTAACCCATTCGTATATTAGATACCGCAAATGTAGCTTTGCCATGTCAAAGTGCATGACAAAACAAAAGGCAGTACAAAGAATAGTATTTTAAATTATTGCTGTCCGATAAAAAATAAAATAGTCATAAAATTAGGGCTGGTTCCATTTGCAGGAATCAGCCCTTTTTAGTTACTTTGCTTTTACCACAAAA
>NZ_CALMHT010000072.1 GCF_937863835.1 uncultured Prevotella sp. | reverse complement strand
GCAAGGAAGAAATTCTGTTGGCAGAAATTCGCGATTTACTGAAAGACAAATAGAATTAAAAAAAGAAAGGCAACCAATCGGTTGCCTTTCTTTTTTATTCCCATTCGATAGTCGAAGGTGGTTTTGAAGATATATCGTAACATACTCTGTTTACGCCTTTCACTTTATTAATTATCTCATTAGATACTTTGGCCATAAAGTCGTAAGGAAGATGTGCCCAGTCGGCTGTCATAGCATCCATACTCGTAACGGCACGCAATGCTACAGGATGTTCATAAGTACGTTCATCACCCATAACACCTACACTGCGGATAGTAGAAAGTAGCACCGTTCCGGCTTGCCAGATTTTATCGTAAAGAGCCACACCGTCTTCACATATATAATTGTGCATTTCTTCTATATAGATGTCGTCGGCATCTTGCAGGATACGGACTTTTTCACGTGTGATATCACCGAGAATACGAACAGCAAGACCTGGACCCGGGAAAGGATGACGGTTGATAAGACGTTCTGGCATTTGCAACTGGTGCCCAACCCTGCGGACTTCATCTTTGAATAACCATTTCAGAGGTTCGCACAATTGTAGTTTCATCTCTTTTGGGAGTCCGCCTACATTATGATGACTCTTGATGGTCATACCTGTAATACTCAGACTCTCTATACGGTCAGGATAGATGGTACCCTGTGCCAGCCATCTTGCATCAGTTATTTTCTTAGCCTCAGCATTGAATACTTCTACAAAATCACGACCGATAATCTTACGTTTCTTTTCCGGATCAGTAACACCTTCGAGATCTTTGAAGAACTTCTCGCTTGCATCTACCCCAATAACATTGAGTCCTAATCCTGAATAAGCTTCCATCACCTTACTGAATTCGTTTTTGCGAAGCATTCCGTGATCAACGAATATACATGTCAGATTCTTGCCGATGGCACGATTGAGCAATGTTGCGCAAACAGAAGAATCGACACCACCGCTAAGTCCTAATATGACACGATCGTTACCAAGTTGTTGTTTCAATTCTGCAACGGTAGTATCAACGAACGAAGCAGCGCTCCAGCCCTGTTTACTACCGCAAATATCAACAACAAAATTTTTCAGCAATTGTGTTCCTTGCGACGTATGAAAGACCTCTGGATGAAACTGCACAGCCCATAGAGGATTTGTATCACTTGCATAAGCAGCAAACTTTACATCCTGTGTAGAGGCTATCACATGACAATCTTCAGGGATAGCTGTAATCGTATCACCATGACTCATCCAAACTTGTGAATTATCTGAGAATCCCTTAAACAGTGGATTCTTTGAATCAAAGCTCTGTAGATTGGCACGTCCATATTCACGTGTATTTGTCTTTTCCACCTTACCGCCACACGTATTGGAGATAAACTGGGCACCATAGCAGATTCCTAATACAGGATATTTACCTACAAACTGACTCAAATCAGTCTTGAACGCTTCCTTATCATGTACAGAATAAGGTGAACCACTAAGAATAACACCTATAATGTCAGGGTCGTTCTGTGGAAACTTGTTGTAAGGTAAAATCTCGCAGAAGGTATCCAGTTCACGTACTCTGCGACCAATAAGTTGGGTGGTCTGAGAACCGAAATCGAGAATAATAATCTTCTGTTGCATAAATACTTATATTTGTTTGTTTATAAATTCCTCAGCAATCGACAAAGTGTCGAGTTTTCCTACATCCATCAGATGTAGATCATCTTTCACATAGCCCCGGATATTGACTTTATCGCAGATTCTCAGATAAAAATCCATGATACCAAATTTTTCAGGAAACTCATGCATATATGGAAATAAGCGGGGAGAAAATATGTGTATACCGGAAAAGGCGTACATTCTGCATGCTGACGGTTTTATATCAGGATACGGACTTTTGACTTCTCCTGTTTCTATATTTGTCCATCCTACCAGTCGCATGTTATCATCGAATAACAGATAACGCTTGGTTTTTCTGTCACTTACCAGTAATGTTGCATCATTGTCTATATTGGAATCATAAAATTCCCGGATATTAACATTACTCAATATATCCACATTATGTATCAATATAGGAGCACCGTCATCAAATAGCGATGCAGCGTTCTTTATTCCTCCACCGGTATCAAGCAACATATCCGACTCGTCACTTATACGGATGTCTAGCCCGAAATTATCATGATCTTTAAGATAATCTATTATCTGATATGCAAAATGATGCACGTTTACGACAATTCTGTCGGCACCAGCATCTTTCAGTTTTGTAATAACATGTTCCAGCAGCGGTTTACCCCCTACCCTAACAAGGGCTTTTGGCATCATATCGGTAAGCGGTTTCAATCGCGTACCCAGTCCTGCTGCGAAAATCATTGTCTGCATTACTTCTTAGCTTTTAATACTGATGATATATTCTGCTCCCTATGCACAACACGTACCTCTACACCGAATTTTTCATTGAGATGTTCCGCCAGATGCTGTGCAGAATAAACACTACGATGCTGACCTCCTGTACAACCGAAACAAAACATCAAATCTGTGAATCCTCTTTGGATATATCTGCGCACATGGGCATCAGCCAATTTATATACACTGTCAAGAAACACAAGTATTTCTCCGTCGTCCTCTAAAAAACGGATGACCGGTTCATCAAGACCAGTCAGTTTCTTGTACGGTTCATATCGTCCGGGATTGTGTGTACTTCTGCAATCGAACACATATCCGCCGCCGTTACCTGATTCATCTTCGGGTATACCCTTACGGAAAGAGAAACTGAATACCCTTATAATCAAAGGACCTTTATTATCAAATTGTGAAAATGTTGCCGGTCCGTCCTGTGGGTGTGACTTATACAAAGGGTCGTCGGTCGTACGGAATCCGTCGGTACGATTCAATGCTGGTGTTTCTATATGGGCAAACTGTGGTAATTCAGTCAGCCTTTTCAGCATATTAATCATATAAGGATATGGGAAACAATTCAGTTTCAGCAATTCCCTAAGATTATCAATTGCCGGTGGTATACTGTTTATGAAATGCTTCTTGTGTTCAAAATATCCTCTGAAACCATAAGCGCCAAGTACCTGTAAGGTACGGAACAAAACGAAAAGACTAAGTCTCTCTACAAAATGGCGTACGGATGGAACTTCAGTATAATTTTTCAGAGAGTTGTAATATTCGTAAACCAAATCGCGGCGCAACTTATTTGAATATTGCGCGGAAGCCTGCCATAAAAAAGAGGCCAGATCGTAATAAAACGGTCCTTTACGTCCACCCTGAAAATCAATAAAATATGGATTGCCGACATTATCTAACATTATGTTGCGCGCTTGAAAATCACGATACATAAAACTGTCTATTTTCTCAGATGTGAGGTCTTTTGCAAATAGGCGAAAGTTAGCTTCCAACTTCAATTCATGAAAATCCAATTCAGTAGCTTTCAAGAAACAATATTTGAAATAATTAAGATCGAACAACACATTATCCGTATCAAATTCCGGTTGTGGATAACAATTAGAGAAATCAAGTCCTCTAGCCCCCCTTATCTGAATATTAGGCAATTCACGTATTGTCTTGACAAGCAGTTCCTTTTCCTTCACATTATATCGACCACCTGCCTCACGACCGCCGCTGAGAGCATCGAACAGAGAAACATTTCCCAAGTCCGACTGCAGATAACACAGTTCATCATCACTTACGGCAAGGATTCTCGGAACAGGAAGCTTACGTTTGGTAAAATGCTCTGCCAAATAAATGAAAGCATGGTCTTCATCACGACTGGTGCCAATTGCCCCAACGGTGGTACCACCATCTTGACCGGTAATTCTGTAATACTCACGATTACTTCCTGCGCCAGGAAGTTTCTGCACATTTGCCGGCTCTTCGCCACTCCATTTCTTATATAATTCTATAAGCTTCTGCATTTCGCTGCAAAGTTACTGCAAAAATCGAACAATAGAGAGTAAAAGACAAAATATTTTTGTTTCATTCTTTTGGTTCATTCTCGTTTTCTTTCTTTTTTGAGTATTCTCTCAAAAGTACGTCCACTATTACAAGTATAATCATTATACCCATAGACATAAACCATGAGTCGGTGATAAACAACAACCCAACTGCTACAATAACTAGTACTATAACATGTGAAATTTTAATTTTTTCTATCATAATGAGTGCAAAGTTAATAAAAAAAATCGATTATCTCACGATAACCGATTTTCAAAAACAAACTACTTAAAAACTAATCTACTAAAACAAATCAAAAAAATATCTTTTTTGGATTTACTCCAATACTTTCTTATCTTTTTACGAATGCAAAGATATGAAGTTTTAAAGTAAGTTCCAAATTTTTCTTTCATTTTTTCTGTTTTTTTCTATAAAAAATATAAAAAGTGGATGAATTTATCATTCATCCACTTTTTTTGTTATCTCTAGGTTACAACTTACATCATTCCACCCATACCTGGATTACCCATTGGCATCTGCGGTTTGTCTTCTGGTTTATCAACGATCAGACATTCAGTTGTAAGGAACATTCCTGCAATAGATGCAGCATTCTCAAGTGCTACGCGGGCAACCTTAGCCGGATCGATAACACCTGCCTTGCGCATATCTTCATATACATCTGTACGGGCATTATAACCGAAATCACCTTTGCCCTCGCGTACTTTCTGTACGACAACAGCACCCTCACCACCTGCATTATATACAATCTGACGAAGTGGCTCTTCTATTGCTCGTTCTACGATATTAATACCGGTCTGCTCGTCTGCATTATCACCTTTCAGGTTCTTAAGTGCATCAAGAGCACGGATATATGTTGTACCGCCACCTGCTACGACACCTTCTTCGATTGCTGCACGAGTAGCACAAAGAGCATCGTCTACGCGGTCTTTTTTCTCCTTCATTTCAACCTCGCTATTGGCGCCTACATAAAGTACGGCAACACCTCCAGCTAGTTTTGCAAGACGTTCCTGAAGTTTTTCCTTGTCATAACTACTTGTCGTATTAGCTATCTCGTTCTTAATCTGAGCGACACGGTCTTGGATAAGTTTCTTTTCACCTGCACCGTTTACGATAGTCGTATTATCTTTGCTGATGACAACCTTGTCACAAGTACCAAGCATTTCGAGTGTAGCCTGCTCAAGTTTCAGTCCCTTGTCCTCACTTACAACGAGACCGCCTGTCAATACAGCGATATCCTCAAGCATAGCTTTGCGACGGTCGCCGAAACCAGGAGCCTTCACAGCACAAATCTTCAGATTGCTACGCAGACGGTTTACCACCAATGTTGTAAGAGCCTCGGAATCCACATCCTCAGCGATTACCAACAAAGGACGACCGCTCTCAGCTGCGGGTTGCAGAATTGGTAAGAAATCTTTCAGATTACTGATCTTCTTATCATAGATAAGGATGTATGGGTTTTCCATGACACACTCCATCTTGTCTGTGTCTGTCACAAAGTAACCACTCAGATAACCGCGGTCGAACTGCATACCTTCTACGACTCCGATGTGTGTATCACGACTCTTACTTTCCTCGATAGTGATTACACCGTCTTTAGAAACTTTGCGCATAGCGTCGGCAAGCAATTTACCTATTTCAGGATCGTTGTTAGCACTTACTGTAGCAACCTGCTCTATCTTATCATAATTGTCGTCAACTTTCTCGGCATTGTTCTTGATGTAGTCTACGACACCGTTAACAGCTTTGTCAATACCTTTCTTCAGATCCAAAGGATTAGCACCTGCTGTGACATTTTTCAGCCCTTCTGTAACAATAGCCTGAGCCAGAATTGTAGCTGTAGTGGTACCATCACCGGCATCATCACCTGTTTTGCTGGCAACACTTTTAACCAACTGGGCACCAGTATTCTCCTGACGATCTTCCAGTTCCACCTCTTTGGCAACTGTAACACCATCTTTTGTAATCTGTGGTGCACCGAATTTTTTCTCTATAACTACGTTACGACCTTTTGGACCTAATGTTACCTTAACGGCATTAGCCAGTTTGTCAACACCATTTTTAAGCATGTCGCGAGCTTCTGTATCAAATACTATTTCTTTAGCCATGATTATTTTCTATTTATAATTGAATACTTCATTAAACTGATTATTTGTCAATCTTAGCGAGAACATCGCTCTGACGCATCATGATATACTTTGTGCCTTCGTATTCCAGTTCTGTACCGGAATATTTACCATAAAGCACTTCATCGCCTTCTTTTAGAATCATCTCTTCATCTTTTGTTCCATTACCTGTGGCAACAATCTGTCCGTGTAATGGTTTTTCCTTTGCAGTATCAGGAATGATGATACCGCCAACTTTCTCTTCAGCTGGTGCAGGAAGTACAAGTACTCTGTCTGCTAATGGTCTAATTTTCATAATCTATTATTTTTAATGTTTATATTAATATTATGACGTAAGCATTCAGTGACGCCTACGCCAATTAATATACCAAAACTGTGCCAAAACATATCGTTTGCCAATTATGTCAGTGTCATACTGACAAATTTGTCATATATTTAATTGCAAGTTCAAAGAATAATTATTAATTTTGCACCCGCTAAGAATAAACTAACAAGAACATTATATAAGAGAGGTAAAAGGATGCAAATACAACAGAACGATATCCATCAGAGTTTAAAGGAAACTACTATTTTTTTAGCCGAATATGCTGCTACGTTGATGGCAGTAGGTGTTCAGACATCTCGTGTATGCCGTAACACAGAACGTATAGCGGTATCTTTCGAATATCATGCCAATATTCTTATATTCCCAAGGACTCTGAGCATCACCCTCCACGACAAAAGCCATAATCATTCATACACGTATGTCAAACAGACAGCTAATATGCCATTGAGTTTCCGCACTAACATGGAACTTTCCAAATTGTCGTGGCGCGCTTTCGATGAGCACCTTTCACTTGACGCTTTATGGAATGAATATAAAAAGATTATCAGTGAGAAGAGAGAGAGTCCGTGGACAGTCTTATTTCTGGTTTCCTTTGCCAATGCATGTTTTTGTCGTCTTTTTGATGGAAATCTCACCTCTATGATTATTGTATGGATTGCTACATTTGTCGGATTCTATATTCGCCAGCAACTCACAAAGATGAAGTGGAGCGCTCTTGCAGTATTCATTATATGCGCTTTTGTCTCAACGATGATAGGTGCCACTGATTATCTGTTTGTTCACGGTGGAACAGAAGACATGTCTTTGGGTACTAGTATGTTATATCTTATACCCGGTGTGCCGTTGATAAACGGAGTAATGGATATCATTGACCATCATGTACTAAATGGCATTGCACGTCTTACCAACGCTTGTTTACTTATTATATGTATAGCGTTGGGACTCTCCATCACATTACTTATCACTGGTATTGATGCTACAACCTTTACGAAGGTGGTACGACCTAATCTGCTTTTGGCAAGCGTTGCAGACGGACTGTTTGCAGCCATCGCCGGTACTGGATTCGCCATTATAAGCAATCCTCCTCGTAAAGCTTTATTTATATCAGCCCTACTGGCTTGTGTTGGCCATGCGATTCGATATTTTCTGATGCACAACAGTAACATTATGATGGATCAGGCAATGGCTTCAACAATAGCTGCATTTGCCATCGGCCTCCTTGCTGTCCAGTTTGGCACTCATATTCATTGTCCATCGGAATGTTTTGCATTCCCATCATTACTGCCTATGGTACCTGGTATGTTTGCTTATAAATCTGTTATTGCCCTGATCAATATGGTAAGGACATCTGAAAATTATACAGCAGAATATGTCAATCAGTTTTTCCATTTCGGCATGTTGACTGTCTTGGTCATGTTCGGGATGGTAGTAGGATGTGTCATACCAATATTCATATTTCACAGACAGTCGTTCTCGGTTACCAGAATGAAATCTACCCACATACTTCGATAGATATACATTCTACTATGTGACAGGATGATACCAATTATCTGATAAATACGCTGTGATTTTTGTCTGAAAAACGATAAAATCGCAGATATTCAGATATTTTTTACTATTTTTGCGCCAAACTTTACATAAAATGCCTACGAAAATCATTAAAACGTCACTGATATCCATACTTTGCGTTTTCTCCGTGCCGCTATTCGCATCCGTTTCATACGAGAGCAAAAGAATATCGACAACAGACGGACTCACTTGCAATACCATCAATGATATTGCTCAGGACGATTATGGATATATCTGGATGGGAACATCTAATGGATTGTGCCGCTATGACGGTTATTCATTTATGAATTTCCATAAAATAGGCAGTCAGACTTCCGAGAATGCAGATTCACACGTGGCGTTATTATTCAATGATGACAAGAACAAGTTGCTGTGGATATACACATCTCAACATTCCCTTGCCTGTTATGACTTGAAAAAAGCCAAGTTTGTAGACTACACAGGATGTAAAGATGAATCCAGGGAATTCAAGAACCGTTTTCTGTCATCCGATGGTATGTGGTTATACGACAGCAGTTTCGGCGCCCGACATGTGAAATACGAAAACGGGAATTATATAAAAAGGGATTATACAAAGGAAAACCGATCCCTGCCCACCGATGAAATACACTCCATCAGGGAAGACGGCAATAAGAACATTTGGATGTTCACCACCAAAGGAGCAATGATGATTGACAGACATGGACGACAGAGAATGTTTTCGAAAGGTGAAGATATTATAGGCAGTAGAATTCAAGACAAATATATTACTTTTATCACTGCAAAGAATGAAGCCTTTGTTTTAGATAACAATTATCAACTTGTCACGAAAGGTACATTACCTTCCATGATGGGATATATAAACAACATAACCAGCAGTTTAATACTAAAGGGGAAATGGTATATTTTCACTGATGGGGAAACTTATACAATGGATATCAAAACCGGTGTTTTTTCAAAACCGTCGGATATCCAGATCAAGAACGGTAGAGAACGCTGGTCTGCCATCGGATATCGTTTTATTTCCGATGACAATGGAAATCTATGGATTTTTTCTGATAACGGAACGTTTAAGAAATTTAATCTCATTCCAAACAACAAATACACCAAGGCCAGAGATGGTATGTTCAATATTGTAAAAGACCAATATGGTCTTCTGTATATAGCCACTTATGGCAATGGCCTTTTCGTCTATAATCCGAAAGACGGGACTATGACTCATCATACTCCGAGCGATGCCCGACCTATCATTTATTCTAACTTTCTATTGGATATTATGATAGACAGGAGCGGATGTATATGGGTAAGTACTGAAACAGCCGGTGTATCTTGTATTTCTTCTGTAGGCAGTGCATCAGCCAACTTCATTTATCCTGAATCTCAGCACAAAGATGACTGGGCCAACTACGTACGTCACATTTATAAAAACGATGACAATAGTTTTATTATTAGCACCAAGGAAAACAAGTTGTACGAATACAGGCCTTCAAGTATATCGATCACATTCAGAAAGGAGATGGATGCCTGCGTATATGCATATATGAAAGACAGCAAAGGTCATACATGGATTGGCACACGCGGAGGCGGTCTGTATGTTGATGGTGTCAAATATTCAAAGAAGGATAAGACATACAACGTTCCTGTAAATGATTTTTATGATTTTGCAGAAGACAAATATGGTCGTATATGGATAGCCACTTGGGACGGCGGTCTGCTAATGACAAAATATAAATCTGGCAAACCGCTTCATTTCAACCATTATCTTAACCGCAGTTTTAAAGAACGGCGTATACATGATATTGAACTGAGTGATAACGGCGAACTATTGGCTGCAACAAATAACGGTCTGTATTATGTTGATGTCAACAAACGTAACATCAGCGATCGGTCTTTTATCTGTTACAACAGGGCGAATCGACAACTCCCTAATGACGAGATTATATGTCTTGAACATACTAGCAAAGGTGTATTATGGATTGGTGCGTTGGGATCAGGAGCTGTAGAATGCACATTCAGTAAAGATTATAAATCATTAAGATATAGAGCCATAACAACCAACGAGGGACTGGTGAACAACAATGTCAATTCAATCATTGAGGACAACAACGGAGATATCTGGGCAGGTACAGAGGAAGGTATCTCAAGAATCAACGGTCGTGACTATAGCATCAAGACATATCAGTTCAGCAATGTATTACAGGGTAATGTATACAGTGAAGACTGTGCCGTCAAACTGAAAAACGGGAATCTGCTTTTCGGAACTAATTACGGACTTACCGAAATCACACCAGAGAAGGAAATTCAGCCACATAAGCAAAACGAGTCGAAAGCTTGTGTCACAGACGTAAAGATTAACGGGAAATCACTTTATGACAAAGAAGATGGCGATGAGCGCATAGATGAAGCTCTAAATTATATGAGCAGTATCACACTCAATCACAAAGAGAATACGATAGAAATAAATTTCTCCAATTTCAATTACAATAGTATAAGGACATCTTTATATCAATACTATCTGGAAGGTCTGTCGTCAGAATGGCGTCCTGCTACGACTGCCAACAAAGTCAACTACAACAGTTTATCACCCGGTCATTATGTTTTTCATCTACGGACATTAAAAGGGAATAACAAATGGAGCGATGAGACGACACTTGATATTATTATAGATGAACCATGGTATAACACTTGGTGGGCTTGGACTATTTATATGATCATCGCTTATGCGATAGGTTATTATTTCTACAAAGGATGGAAAGAACGATTCAGACTGCACCAACAACTTGAAGTAGACAGACAGCTCACTGATTTCCGCCTTAATTTCTTCACCCATATCGCCCATGAGTTCCGTACTCCTCTTGCCATTATTCAAGGTGCTGTGGATAAACTGAGCAACAGCGATGCCCAAAATGTATCAAGGAGTGCCATACAGACAGCCAACAGAGGCACCAAACGTCTGTTGCGTCTGGTCAACCAGCTGATGGAATTCAGAAAGGTAAGTACAAAGAATGTCAAACTGAATGTGGAACGTGCAGATATTATATCATTCGTACGTGATATATATCAGGATTTCTGGGCTATTACAAAACAAAAAGACATATCCATCACATTTGTCCCATTCGACAAGAAATACGAGATGCTGTTTGACAAACATCTGGTCGAAACGATTGTATACAATATTATAAGCAATGCTGTAAAATACGCCCCTGAAAAAGGTTGCGTGAGTGTTAAGATTATCAAAGACGAGCAGTACCGTAAAATCTGTTTCCTCTGTGAAGACAATGGTCCAGGTATTGGTGAAAATCAGATGAAAAACTTATTTGAACCGTTCATGCATGGTTATGTGTCAAGTGGTGGCATGGGCATTGGGCTATATACCGCCTACAATATGGCTAAAACACACAAAGGTTCTTTATCTTATCAACGTGTCAACACCCGTGGAGGTTCTATTTTCTCTTTTGTTTTGCCTGATGATGAAAGCGTCTACGAACAGGAAGATTACAAGAGTAATATGGCAGTAGAATCGAGTGAGGTCATGGATGATAAAACAGATATACAGATACGTGAAATGATGCCTCTGTCCATCAATGATTACACGGTCGCTGTCATAGAAGACGACCCTGATATGATGGAACAGATCAAAAACGAACTGAGCATATACTTCAATGTTGACACTTACATGAACGGCAAGGACGGATATGAAGGTATACTAAGTAAACATCCGGTATTGCTTATATGCGACGTCATGTTACCAGATATGAGCGGTTATGATATTGTCAAGAAAATCAGACAAGATGACCTGACACGTCATATACCTGTCATCATGCTTACGGCCCTCGATGATGAGAACCATCAAATCAAGGGATATGAAGCAGGTGCAGACGACTACATGGTTAAACCATGCAATTTCCGTGTCTTAATCGTAAGGGCCATTCAACTAATAAAATGGTCTATTAAGTTACAAACTGACAACAATCTGACTGCTGATAAGCCTAAAGATATCGTACGGCAACAACCCGCTACTGATATCATCATCACGAGTAAGGCTGACAAGGTCTTTAAAGACAAAGTGCAACATATCATTTCCCAACATATCAGCGATACCGAGTTTAATGTTGATACATTGGCATCAATGATGAATATGGGACGCACCAAATTTTACGGTAAGATGCGTGAACTGACTGGAGTTTCTCCTAATAAGTATTTATCCAACGAACGTATGCGCATTGCTGCGGAACTATTATTGGAAAGTGAATTGTCAGTGTCCGAAATCAGTTACAAAGTAGGAATACAGGATGCCTCGTATTTCAACAAATGCTTCAAAACAAAATATGGTGTGGTGCCCAGTAAATACGGTAAAGAATAAATATCATTTTAATATGGTTTTCTTCACAGTACCATTGCCGTATTTCACAATATTAATACCTTGCTGCATTGTTTGCAATTGTGTACCATTAATTGAATATATAGAAGATATAGTGGCATTCGTGTCTGAAGAACTGTTCACCGTTTCTATACCTGTCGTATATGTATTCATGCAATTCTCAACCCATGATATGAAATTATCGGAAGCCGTGCCGGTATCTTCAGCCTCTGTATGTCCTAGTCCCCATATTGTTTCGAAATCAACACTTTTCACACCATTATAATTCTGTAAAGCCAAAGCCAGATTAGTCTCTGTGCCCAAAGAGGTATCACCTTGATCTATACCTGTTCGAATACGCCAATAAGAGGCCACATCGCTGGAGCCACTACCACCACCGGAATAGTATGTAGAGTTATCAATCAAATAGTAGAGCGGAGTATACATCATAAGTCGGTAATCTACTGTTTTACCCACAGCATCTACATTGTTTGATGACAAATCAGAAATGAACGATGAATAATAACTGGATGCGTATGTATTAATTAAAAGTGCCAAATATTTATCGAAATGGCCTGCAGTCCCAGCTACACCCATCAATGTATTTTCCGCCTGTCCTTTCGTATCATAATCATCAAAGGCACCAAGTCCTTTACTTGCATTTTTGTATGTCGAACTAAATGAATTAAGAGCTGAAGCATCCGTCGTAGAATAAGTGGAAACACTCGCACTGTTATACTTATTATATCTAGTTACCGCATCATTGATAACAGCCATTATATATTGGTAATAAGAACCACCTTGATAATAACCGTCAGATGTTGATTCCAGTGTAAGTTTATTACCAGTAGAAGGATCTTTCAGACCAATCGCATTGATATAATCTGCATATTCAGAAGTTAGACCTTTACTGATACTTTGATCGGCAGAACTTAGTCCGCTACGTGTTAGTCCCATATTCCATTCATAAGCAGCATCAGCCTGATCAAGATTCGTTATAGGACACCAACATTGACTACCCAATACATTATCTTTATAACCTGTCAAGGCACCAATGGCATTCAAATAATCGTTATACAGGGAGCTGTTGCCGGAAGCGCCTAACAAAGAACTTTGCGCTCCACCACCGCTATGTCCGAAAGAGAATATACAATTTACATTCCCAGGCACAGCATTCTGTTCTGCCTGTAAATATCGATAATATCTTATGGCTGCTTTCAAGTCGGTAACACCTAAAGGTGCACCAGCATCTCTACCACGGCAACCTGCCCACAAATAGATAAATCCTTTTGCTGTATATGTTGCCGCATCGCTTGAATATCCGCTGGGAGCGGATTGGGCTGAATAACCAGGCGTGTTGACAGGAACAACTATTGGAGCTGTACTGGCTGAATAACCATTGACTGTGTTACCTATGTTTAATGTACATGTATATGTACCATCGGAATTGCTTGTTGCATCCATATATTTAGCTGGAACAAATATGCCCATCTGTTCATAAGACGAACTGGCTGGACTAGAACAGTATTGAATACCAACAATATAATAGACATCTGCACTGGAATTATACTGCCACAAACCATTAATTGCCTTTTTGAAGGTGTAAGGTGAAGATACTCCACTAGTTGAACTTCCTCCCGAAGGACCACCACTTGGTTGAGCAGACAAATTCATCACTCCCCAAACAAACAAAAGTGTAAATAATAAATACTTCATAATTCTATAGATTTTAAATTTTCTTTTTTGTTTTACGTTGCGAAATTAACGAACTTAGTTTTTACTTGATCTAAAAAATCAACGAATAGCATTTTTTTAATAACTAAAAAGATAATATGTTAGCAATGGAATTGCTTATATTGATATATTTTTGTACATTTGCGACCATAACAAAGATCTACTAAACTAATGTTATAATCAAAGAATAAATTGATGAAAACAATTGTATTTGCATGCATAAGCTTTTTGGTGTCTGTCAACGTCATGGCTCAAAACGACAGTCGTCCACTTCAGTATTTTCCTGAAGGAGATTCGTTCGTAAGTGTAAACGGCAATAACAGATTCACCCGTGCGTTGTATGGCGGTCACACTCTTTTCAGAATAGAGACAAGCGACCGTCCTGTTTTCGCCGCTTATAACAAAACAGATAACAAAAATATACGTTTTTGCCTTACATACAATGGGAACAGAACCGTTCTTGACTCAACAGCTTATTGCAAGGCGGAATATATCGGCGGAAGGCGCGATTATACATTGAGCGACAGCAGATGGAAAGGTGGCAAACTACATATTTCTGTTCTCGCTTATTATAATAAGGATGGCGCGATATGGAAATTCCACACAGAAGGTTTTGTAGGTAATGTGAAACTGGAAGGACTGATCTGTGAGATTACCAACTCCAAACTGAGACGGATGGGGGATATGGGGGTAGAGAATCCTGGCAGTTTTGAGGCACCTGCCAATCCCAAACGACTGAAATCAATCGTATGGGATGCTACTAACAATGTTTCTTATATATCACTGGAAAATCAGGACATCAATGTGGAAGCCAATGGGGAACGGTCATTCGATAAAACGGAAGAAGAGAGAAAATCAATTGTTGGAAGTATCGTTTTCCATACGCCCGATCCCTATATCAATACGCTAGGTGGTGCCCTATGTGCAGCTGCCGATGGCGTATGGGACGGACAGACATGGTTGCACGGTGCCATCGGATGGCGAATGCCACTACCAGGTTGGAGAGCCGGTTTTCTGGGTGATGTGATAGGGAAGAACGACAGAGCGGTAACCCACTTCGACGCTTATGCTGCCAGTCAGGTAACAAACGTGGAACCGATTATACCCCACCCTTCACAGGATTCTGCCAATGCTCTTTCAAGAGGTGTCTACAAATGGGGCACTCAGATGTACAGCAACGGATATATATGCCGCAATCCTTACAACAATCATCAGTTCAATCACTATGATATGAATCTCAATTATATTGATGAACTGCTTTGGCATTTCTGTTATGATGCCGATATTACATATATGCGAAAGATGTGGCCAACCATCAAACTGCATCTGGAATGGGAAAAGCGCAATTGGGACCCTGATGATGACGGACTATATGATGCCTATTGCTGTATCTGGGCAAGCGATGCACTATATTATAACAGCGGTGGCGGCACCCATTCATCGGCGTATAATTATCGTGGTAATCTGCTGGCTGCACGTATTGCAGAACTGATTGGTGAAGACCCAAGACCATATCGCAAAGAAGCTGATAAGATATTAAAAGCCATGGATAGTCAACTGTGGCTGAAAGACAAAGGTCATTGGGCTGAATACAAGGATTTCATGGGACTGAAACGCAGACACGAAAGTGCTGCCCTTTGGAGTATCTACACGCCTATCGACTGTAGTGCATGCACACCCGAACAAGCATATCAGGCTACACAATATGTAGACAACCATATACCTCACATCCCTGTTGCCATCAACAATGATACCATTCCCGACGAACATTTATATACGATAGCCACTTCCAACTGGATGCCTTACGACTGGAGTATCAATAATGTGGCTCAGGCTGAGGTGATGCATACGGCACTGGCTTATTATGAGGCAGGACGCAACGATGAGGGATTCAGACTGATGAAAGGAATGATCATGGACGGGATGTATCTCGGACAGAGTCCTGCCAACTTCGGACAAATTTCTGAATATGATGCTGCTCTTGGTGAATGTTATAGGGATTTCGGGGATATGGTAGGCATTTCCTCGCGCACATTGCTCTGCGGACTGTTTGGGGTAAGACCAGATGCGCTCTACGGGAAATGTATTCTGCAACCGGGATTTCCTAGCCACTGGAGAGAGGCTTCTCTGTCCACGCCCTATATCAATTACTCTTTTCACAGAAAAGACAAAAAAGACCTTTACGTGATTGATCAGAACTTCAAGCAGTTGCTCAGTATGAACTTGCGCATTCACTTGCCTTATTCACAGGTTAAGGATGTATGTGTCAATGGTCAGTATATATCTTGGAGAATAATAAGATTGTCCGATACAGACGCTTATGTGGATTTTGATACGCCTGTCGAAAGACATCTGGATGTGATGATAGAATGGCAGGGCGATACCATTGTACATCAGATCCCGGCATTCAATCAAAGACAGGAAACTATTTGCGCTCATTCATTTGATATTTTCGAAAAAGGAAACAAGTTTACTACTGTCAATATCAAGAAATATAATGCGGACGTAACGGATATTTTCAAGAATAAATATCTCACGCCCCGTTCTCCTTATACCACACTGAGCATTCCTGTGAATGGCGTAGGCCAATGGTGCAGCCCGAACGTCAAACCGGTTATCAACGATTCTGTATTCCGTTCAATGATAAAGAACGAAATATTCTATGCAGGCAACATTCCCTTCCGCACACCTGCCGAGGGGAGAAACATTTTATATACTTCTCTTTGGGACAATTATCCCGACAGCATAGTCGTACCGTTGAAAGGCAAGGCATCTGCCGCATATCTGCTTATGGCTGGCAGCACGAACCCCATGCAGAGCCGTATTGCCAACGGGGTGATAACGGTAACATATACGGATGGTACCACAGATAGTCTGCAACTGGTTAATCCTGACAACTGGTGTCCCATCGAACAGGATTATTTTGTTGACGGCAAGGCTTTCTACACATCCGTGCCTCGTCCTTACCGCATAGGACTCAGCACAGGTATCATAAGTCGTGACCTCAGTGATAGTTTGGGTATCAAAGGTGCCAACCGCATCATACCCGGAGGTGCCGCGGAGGTTATCAAGATGAATCTAAATCCTGATAAGAAACTACGGAATATGTGTCTTCGTACCCTGTCTAATGATGTGGTAATCGGATTGATGGCTGTCACACTACAATGATTTCCGAATCATTCTATTGTCAGTTGATCCACGACAATATGGTTATCCAATGCCTTGATTACAACATGATGAAGACCTTTTGTCCATCTCACCTTTATTTCTTTCACAGCCTGTCCACTAAGTACATTCCGTTTCCATTGCTCCGAGCGGAATGGTTCCTTGATAGAGAATATTGTTGATTCGCCCCCATCGATACTAACACTGAATCTGATATCACCTTTATCATTCGGTTGGGTAGGTATCAGGGCTATCTTCAGGGATGCATCTTGATTAGCAGGGTAATCTATGAGATATGACAATTCTCCATTTTTAGGTAAGGATACGGCATTCATACTGTATCCCAGCATCTGTATGGGTTGAACGCCTGTGCTAGCCGATGCATAGTTGGATGCGTTTATAATCTTATAATAAGGGGAATGTTCTTTTACTGTCTGTACCGTATCCTTTAATGCTGGCATATCAGCCGGGGAATCAAATACTGGCAAATCTCTTGGTGAAGCACATAAGATGTTTTCCCATTTACCGCCGGCCAACTGATGATTATAATAATCCGTCATACTCATAATCTCATTGTATGCAGTCATCGCATTTTTGCTGTCAAGCAGTTTGATACTCATATCGGCTGCCGCAAATACCGGATACTTGATTGCTGCGAAATAAGCATCACGCAATTGCGGACTGATGCATCTCTCTATATCAGCAACTGCATCCTTCAGTTTACGATAAGAAGACAAATAGTCATTGATCTCTGACGGAGTAAAGTCCGACTTCTGTACAGGTGACAACCCACGTGGATACTTTTTCTTGTCGAGTTCGGTTTGCGACCATCCCATAAATTCGGGTTTCCTTATACCGCACAGACGATAATATTCAGTCATAACCGGCAACAGACGTGTTCCGGCTTCTTTACCAAACTGCGAACACAACCAATTGTCGAGATGCCTGTCTATCGTTGTTGGCGATACACTGTTTATATTCCATGCCATATCCAGAAACAGTTGCAGATCATAAGCAGCCACCTTGGGGTCGTGCACATTCACAATCCACAATTTACGGGCGTTGTTGTCGTAAGCCTGTTTCATCTCACTGTATATCAGTCCCGGTTGGGTAGTGGTCAACCATAAATAATCGTGGGGGCGTCCCCAGTAACTCAGATGATAATACACACCCGCGCCACCACTACGTTTCTGTTGCAGACTGTCGCTGAGACGTGTCAGATATCCGTAATTGTCATCACACCACATCAGTGTCACATCGTCAGGTACACGAAGCCCGTTTTCCATAATCTCCAATACTTCCTTATATGGCACGAAAACTTGCGGTACTTGGGTTATATCTTTTTTCAGGTATTTGGCTAATAATATACGTTGCGCATCTATGGCCGCCTGCAAACCGTCGGTCTTCTCTTTCATCGTTTTCACGCCCTCCATCGAACCGTCGTGTATGCCACGCATACCTATCGTATAGAGGTAGTCGCCATGACTGGTCTCTCGCAACCGTTCTGTCCAATAAGCCAATACAGAATCACGGTTGGTGATAAAGTTATAAGCCCCACGCTGTTTTACATCCCATTCACCCACATTGTTGCGCAACAGAGGTTCGCAATGGGAAGAACCTACGATAATGCCACAACTGTCAGCCATCTCCTTTGCACCAGGAGTCATAAAAAACGGAATGGTGCCCGTATGCATACCCGGCCATATAGCATTGGCACGAAGGCGTAACAACAATTTGAATATCTCCTTGTAGGTTTTTGCACCAATCATACCTTCTCTATTCCCTTTTTCGAATGTTTTGTAACTCCATGGACGTACGCTCCAATCCTCATCATTAAGGAAAATGCCTCTATATTCAACCGATGGGCACTGCAGCGTAGTGAAGTCGGAATCAATAGTCAGACGTCGTTTACGCTCCGGTTTTACATCTCCCCACCATATCCAAGGTGATACCCCTGCCATACGCGACAACTCCAACAAGCCATAAGCTGTACCTCTGCCGTTACTTCCGGTTATCATGATTTGATGATTGAACACACAAATATAAAAAGCATCAGATTTCCCTTGCAGTTTGTCTAGCGGCACATGACACTTGAGCAGTTTACTCTTGGTTCTTGGCGACATTTTATCCATCTCATAGATTAGAATGTCAGCTTTACCATTTTCAATTTCCTTAGGACTGTTGCCGGTTACTGCATAAATATCGCCCTTAAACATATCCAAGGCCGTATTCACCACCAACGAACGCCCACTGCATAACGAGTAGGTTACAGGGGTAGCGCCATCGTACCATACTACATCCGATGCACTCATGGCAACTGATGATAAAAGAACAAGCAGAAAGATGATTTGATTCTTATTCATATTATTTCTTAATTACATTTTTACCATTGACTATATAAATTCCGGCAGGAAGATTATCCAAAGCCTTGTCTTTTGCCACATTTGAACGGAGAAGAATACCACTTACCGTATACACATTAACGTTTATATCAGCACTGATATTATGAATATCTGTAGAAATCATTTTCAAGACTCCCCGTGAAAGCAGTTCGTCATCATTCCATACATACCCATTTCCATCGACAGTATATGTACCAGTGATCGTACCGGACGTATTGAACATCTTATATTCGTAATCTGTACTGACACTGCCCGACAGTTCAGGACGAAGGACAGCATGGTCGAGAGTTACATTTCCACAACTGATAGTACCTGCGAACACCGCTGATTTATCAACAGTAACAGTACCTGTCGTCTTCGCATTCTTAGAATACAGCGTACCTTCTTCCACATATAGAGGACTCGTGCTTTCAGTGCCTGTAATAGTCCATGAACCTGTACCATACTTACTGACCTTCTGAGCAGTAAGTTTACCGGCAAAGAGTGTATCCGTATTATTATAACCGATTTCATAATAACCGTTAGTCAATTCGGCATCAGACGCACTTGATGCCAACGCTCCTATTTTTCTGATCTGCGTAGTAAGTGCTGTAGCCGACTGAGCTTTATAATGACCTACCTTTGTTCCCGATGCTATCACGAGAGTGGTATTCGGCATATCACTTGTAGCAGGCACCAGTCTGAAGTTTTCACCGGTGGCATGCAGTGTACCCCTAAATCCTGTAAAATCAGACTGGACATCACATCTGTCTCCGCCCGACTGGATAACGAGTGAGCCTTGACCTGAAAAACTACCGCCAATTTTAGAACGGAAACTACCTATAATTGTGCTTTCGGTTGCAGAATCGACCACCGTGACATAATCATAAACAGGTATAGTTGTCATTCCTTTATTGGCTACAAGCAACAACTTTCCTCCCTGCATACGCATGACTGACCCGGATTTCCCGAAAGTTGTCTGCCAGTTGCCTTGGGCTATGGTACCTGCGCGTAATATCGTACCCGAATAGGTATTTTCACCTGCGTATGTCAGGTTCAGTTGACCTGGTCCGTCCTTGATCAGATAGCCCTGCCCGGTAAGTTGTCCGGTAAGCGACAAAGCTCCCTTCTCATTACCAACATTGATTGTAGCCGAGTCGGTCAATAAGATTTCATGATCCGTTGCCATGTTCAACGCCAATGTTTTCAAGGTTCCTTTGGCTATTGTAAAGTTCGAAGCCGCATCAGTTGCAGCACCTATGTCACTGGCAGAACCCGCATTGGACAATGTGTTTACAGTCAATATACCATCTTCTATGACTGTTTTCCCAAAATAATTATTTTTAGCAAGGTCCAGAGTCAGCTCACCCTTACCTCTCTTATATAAGACTGTCGAATCACTGATCAAGCCAGTGCCTGAAAGATTGTAATTCCCTTGGTCGAAATCAAATATCACCGATTTGGCTATAATCTGTTCATTCAATAGGATATTGCGTTGCTTGGCCTCATCGCCGAAAGTGATTATATCGCCCGAAACGAAAGGAGTAGCAGTCGTACCCAGTACGAAATTGTTTGTATGGAAGTCCCATAATGTACTTACGTTTCCTATCCAACGTACATAATCGGAAGCCTTACGAGTCTCATTAACGACCAACAGCAGTTTATTACCATCTGCTTTTACGGTATACGGAATTCCGACAAGTCCACGTATCGTGATACTGTCTGTATTAACAGTCATACTACCTGTGCATTGAGCCAGAATATACGATCCTTGTGTCATGGCACTACCCTTATTGACAATCGTGAAAGTGTTATTACCCTTATATACGAGGTCGCCTTGCACAGTCAGAAAGTCTTGTTGCCCCGTAGTGGCATTGACTTTCAACTGCGTATATACATTACCTGGCATCGTTACTGATCTGGATATTGTAATCTTGCCATAATTGGTATCGTCGCCCGGCATCAGTCTACACCCTTCATAATTAAGTCCACCTTCGAATGCAATATCATTTACTACTGCATTGCCACTTAGCGAACCTTTCGCCATCAGTCGTACACGACCGGCAATGGAACCGTTCACATCAAGAGTACCCTCACTTATTACGGTACTGCCCGTATAATCCAGATTCCCGTTAATCGTAGCCGTACCCTGCATAGACTTATAAAGATTCATCGTACCTGACAATTTCCCTGATATGGTGAATGCATAATCATGGTTTTTAGGTGTCATCAGATAGACTGATGACGGTTTAAGTTCGTCGGATATATTTATAGTCTGTGAATTATCACCGGATATATCGAACATCAGACTCTTCCCGTCTGCAAAGTTTTCATCGCTACCCATATCAAAAGAGGTAAAACCTGACGAAGATTTCGATATGTTCGCACCTTTTTTCCATCTCAGGTCTGTAACCACAGAAGGAGGCAATGGCGGTGCAGGCATATCATATCCCAGATAGAAATCCGTATTAGGACTCTGATAATAACCTCTTGTCGTACAGTCAAGACGATAATGAGCATCTTGTTGCAGACAATACAAATTGTAATCGGTAGCTATGTCGGTGGAATACCCCACAAATCCGGTACTTGAAGAAGCATCTTGCTTAAACAGGATTACCTCTTCTCTCCAGTCTCCCGTCATATCGCCTATAAATCCAGGTCTGGCTCCGTTTGTACCATGAATATCCCAACTGCTTTCTTTAGAAAATTCGATCATGCGATTATAACTTTTCACCTCATCATAATTGGATACAAGCATATTCGTGGCATAACCGCTGCCACCGTTAGAAGCAAGAGTCTCCCTACCCAGGTCGCCGTCCCACCATATTCCTTCATAAGGGAATGCACCGGCACCTGCATCGTAAGATTTAACTACATTGCCCTCGCAGTCGTACAAATTAGCCATCGTACTGTATATCTCATATCCCTTATGGGACGGATCCACATCCATACATTCTCCACGCCCTACATCGGTAACACTGGGCAGATACCACTCTTTAATATGTTTACCTGTGGCGGATTCGTACAACAACTGTCCTAACAGATCGCTCTGCTGTATGGCATAGGTTTCAAGTCCAGGACGGTTCGGATCTATGTCGCTCACACGGAAACGGTCTCCATGACCTATGCCCGCACTGAACACCATACCCTCTTTCGCATTGACGCCATACCCACCCTGCAGCATCTCATCTATACCGTTGCCGTCGACATCACACACTCTCAACTGATGAAATTCTGCCGGCCACGGTGTCTTGTCATTACGGCTCCACGTATAATAATGGTGGAAATTTGAAGGCGTATTACCATCCCAGTCATATCCGAAAGCAAATACATAATTATGGTGTACTTGGTCTGATTTGGTACGATCCAAACATTCCATGACCAGAGAAGGATGTATGCCATCAAAATAACAAATGGCGAAATGTCCGCCCATGGTATAATAATCATCGTCCATATAGTCTGCGCGGTTGTCACGTGTATATTGGTCTGCACCGTCATGCACCTGAGAATAGTCCAGTTCCGATGAGACCATCTCTTCTCCTGTCATACCATTAATCACTGAAATATAAAACGGAGGATTTCGTTTCAGACCACTGACCGTATAATCGGTTATTCCATCATTATCTATATCAGGGATCGTCTTGCCAAAAACATAAGTGCCCCAATCCTTTGTAGACGAGTTCCAGAATCTGGTACCATCACTGCTCTTTACCATCACTTCCGCCTTACCGTCACAATTGATATCATAAACCTCGACCATGTCATTCTGACCGGTATCTATATTTACATTCGGTCCCATATCCACCGTCCACAGACAAGTGCCGTCTGCGGAATATGCCTGTAGCATCGAATTTTTATTATCCGTCGCTATCGAATCTCGATACTTACGGTCTACTACATATTCATTCATCAGACCATCTCCGTTCAGATCGGCGGGCCACACGTATGATGCCCTGTACTTATCCGGAGTCAACACTTTGGTCTCAAAGTTGATATCCACAAAAGCATTGTTATATGTTTGCTGTTTGAACAGGAACGGGGCACTTTTCACATTTTCGGTTCCGTCCTTATTGACAGTAGATACCGACAATTCAGAATTATATGGAATAACGGACAAGTTGGATACAAGATTGGTACCTTTCAGTGGAGATGCGTTTACTTTCGTATAATCAGAACCTCCCACATTCCTTATAAACAGATTGTACGTACAACTGTCAGGGTCTTGTATCAGTTTCCGCCATGTAACCGTCACATTTGTTCCTCTGTGTACAGCCACTACACTGCGGTCCATTGCTTGTTGGAGTCGCTGAGCTGCATTATGCAAAGGTATTACGGCAAGAAGGATTAGTAGAATTCTTTTCATGATAGCATATAGTATTAAAAATAGTTTTATCGATTTCTGTATTCAGATTATTAATCTGCTACAAAAGTATGATGATTACCCCTATAATACTTGGTAAATTTGTCCTATTAATAAAACATTTGTTCGAAAAGTTATTGTTTTACTCTACTTTAGGTCATCGCCTCAGAAGGATTGAAAGATATATCTTATTTTTGCTTCACCACTTCAGATGGATTAATCCCGAATTCAGACTTAAAACAAGCACGGAAATATGCCAAATCACCAAAGCCCGTCATATAAGCGGCCTCGGTCACGTTATTGGACGTTCGTTCCAACAATTCCATAGCCCTGTGTAGACGAACCTTTCGTATATATTCATTTGCAGATTTACCTGTCATGGATTTTACTTTGCGATAGAAGGCAGAATGACTCATACACATCTTGTCTGCTAGGAAATCCACTTTGAGTTTATCACTTGCCAAATTCTCTTTTATAACTGATGTCAACTTGGTTATGAACTCACTATCAAGTTTATTTATCCCAAGATTTGTTTGTTGAATGGAAGCAGAGAATGACTCTCCATTATCCGCGTCATGCCTGTCATTCACAGCAGACTCTATATATTTACGCATTATAAGAAGTCTCTGCTCCATAATATTTCTAACTCGGACCTTTAACAATTTCGCACTAAAGGGTTTCGTAAGATATGAATCCGCGCCACTTTCATAACCCTCTTCTTTATCTGCTATCGTATCCTTAGCCGTAAGAAGAATCACTGGTATATGCGATGTGTATACATTTCTTTTTATCTTTCTGCATAATTCCACACCATTCATCAGTGGCATCATAATATCACTGATAATAATATCGGGGACATTATTTTCAATAATATCCCATCCTTTTTCTCCATCCGGTGCCTCAATGATGATAAAATCATCTTGAAGCGACTCCTTAATATAATTACGTATATCCGTATTATCCTCTACTATAGCCAATATAGGTTTAGTATTGGTATCCTTATCCGGAATATGATCCTGACACATAACAACATCCTCTTTTACTATAGCATCGTCATGCAGTGCATTGATATATTGGTTTTCTTTATATAAGGAAAAATGGAATATTGTTCCCTTGCCTGGTTCACTGTCGACGGTTATAACGCCTTCGTGAAGAGTAACGAGCGACTTGACGAGAGAAAGACCGATACCGGAGCCTGATACCTGATGCTTACCGCCTACCTGATAATACCTGTCGAAGATTAACGGCAATGCATCTTTTTGAATACCATACCCTGTGTCTTCTACTGTGATTTCATACATTTCCTGATGATCGGCATCATATACATCTGTAAGTTTGATGGATATGGTCCCGTATGGGGTATATTTTAACGCATTAGATATCAGATTATCTAAAATAATAGTAACGACCTCCGGATCAAAAAGACAAACGGCATAATCATCTTCTATCTTCAGAATTACGTTCACATTTTCATTATTATTCATGTCCGAATAATGTGAAACGACATCTGTTACCAGTCTAGAAAGATTTCCCCGACGCACGGTTATCTGCCTGTTATGTGTTTCTGATTTTCTGAATTCCATCAATTGATTAATAAGAGTCGACAAGCGTAGGGCACTGTTGTAAATCAACTTTATTTTGCGTTGTAACTTACCACCAATTTCCGAATCATCTTTGATGTCTTCCAGAGGACCTAGAATAAGCGTAAGCGGTGTACGTAGTTCATGGGCGATATTTGTGTAAAAGTTCATTTTTTCCTCATGAAGCTGCTGTCGTATACGATTTTCATCTATTTCCTTCTGCAGAGAATCCTCCAATCGAACTTTCTTAAGATAAAATTTAAAAACAAAATAAACAACAAATATAACAACGACTACATACAACAGCCAAGAATACCAGGCATACCACCATGGAGGAGAAACAATTATGCGAACAGATGTCGTTCTGACATTATTCCAAGACTGACCATTCAACCGAGCCCTCACATATAATGTATATTCACCAAATCGAAGGTTGCGGAAAACGACACTGTTCTCATTATGTATATTTGTCCATAAGTCGCCCAACCCTTCCATCTTATATGCATATTCAACTCCATTCTTCTGCGAAAAGTCTGACATATTAAATGAAATCTTAATAGTATTTTCATTGTAATCCAATTTTATAACTGGACTGTCACCTATTTCCATATTTGGTATGATACTATATTCTCCATCTTTCAGATTCATTATACGACAATCTGTAATAAAGAAAGGTGAAATATTATTCTTCACACCTAACACAATATCAGGGTTGAAACTAACAACGGCGTCACGCAATCCGAAATATATTTTTCCATCCGATGTGATACACGACTTTACGTTACCATCTACATAACTGCTCTGCGGTATGCCATAACGCCGATCATAATTCACGACTTTACCTTTACGTATATCAACTGACGAAATACCATCTGCTGTGCTCACCCACATCACGCCGTTCATGTCTTCCTGAATCCCATAGACATGGTTGCTACTTAGCGAATTCCTGAGATTATAGACATGTATCCGATGCAAATTTCTAAAACAATCGAGTCCCTTGTCGGTACAAGCCCACATCCTACCATATCTGTCTTGACTTAAATTGAATATTTTATTGTCCGAGAGACCTCTACCGGCAGTTTTGTGTTCCAGAATTGTACCATTCTTATCGAATATATATATACCATTCTGCAATGTTGCGACCCATAGTCTGTCGGTCTTGTCGCATTGAATTCCAAATACGGCTGTATTACCTAATATTTTATTTATATAAACCTCTTTATTCTGTCTACCTTGACGATACGATATGATGCCATATTCATGTCCTATCCATATCACGCCTCGCCTGTCTTTACTAATACAATTGACATCAAGATTGGACTTCGGCATTCCCATACGAGATATTTTATGTGTCGGCAGATTCATCTTCAGCAGTCCGTCGTCATATAGTCCTATCCATAAATTTCCTTCCCCATCATCCAATAAAGTCCTCACCTGTGCAAAACTACGAGAAAGATAATTCGACAAATCTATAGTCTGTTTTAAACGGTCAAAAGAAAACATGGATATGACATTCTCACCGCCCACCCATACATTATTATTTGCATCTCTGCACAAACTCCAAATATCACCTTTCATTTGTGCGCCAGACCTATTTCCTTGTGTACCAAGATAATCAAAAGGACTCATCTGATGTCTGATGACATCAAGACCTGTGCCAAAATTGCCGACCCATGTATTACCAAAGTTATCTATAAACAATCTATGGATATTACGGGAAGATAAACATTTGTTACCTATGCCCGCTGTTATATTATTAAAAATGGCCTTTTGCGGATTTCGCCACACCCCGTTGCGCATATCCAGTACACTTACGCCACCTATATCAGAGCCTATCCAGAGTTTGCCGTCAGCAGACTGTGATATACTGAAAATATGATCGGACATAATCGAGAATGGCATTGTTTCATGATGTATGTATGTCATAAAGCGTTGGGATCCGCTTAAAAAAAGCGCAAGACCGTGATTTGTTCCCAACCATATATTACCCGATTTATCTTTGAATATTGTATAGACATTGTCACCAGGCAGACTACCCGCTTCCAACTTGTTATGACGATATCTCAGGACACGGCCTGATTTAATATTTACGACACAAAGTCCTCCCAACTTTCCATATCCAATCCACAAATGTCCCTTTCCATCATCCAAAATACTTTGTTTAAATCCTTTGAATACCTTCTTATTTTCAATAGACAGAGATTTAAACGCCCCCGTTCGCAAATCATAATGGACAGGAGAATCTGATGTTCGTAAAAACCACAATCCACCATCAGATGCAGGGGATATCTTAATGAAAGACGGTTTCCCGCCTAGTCCAAACTGCCACTTGGGTATAACAATCTTCATGGTCTTATTATCATAATAACACAATAGTCCCTTCTCCGTACACATCCATAGGCGTCCCGTCTTGTCTGGACAGATATTTAATATATAATTTTCAGGTATATTGGAATTATCAGTATTAAAACTGGTAAAAGTATGTCCATCAAATCTATTCAATCCCATGACTGTTGCCACCCAAATCTGTCCTCTGTCATCCTGGGCGATGGAGGTGACATAACCATTAGAGAGTCCATCTTCCATTCCCAGATGTTCGAACTGATAAGCATTGACAGGGACGACAAATATCATCAATAAAAATAATACTAAATATGATTGCGCTACAAGTCTTCTCATTTCGTATAAAAGTTTGAAAACAAAGATAGGTATAAAATCTTTTCGTAGGAAACAAAAACGCCCAAAATGTCTATCCTAACCTGTCTTTTTCATAAAAAAGCCGAATTTACCCATCCCCGCAGACCGATTTTCCACCCATTATAATAAATCAAAAGATGTAATTTTGCACAGTTTAATAAACGTACAATATGAAAAGAACACTTTTAGCTGCACTATTCCTTTTTGCTGTTATAGGAATAAAAGCGCGAACTACTTTCAATTTCAACAGCGGATGGGTTATTGACAACAAGAAGGAAGTAACCTTACCACATGCATGGAACGAAGATGAATCGTTCAAAGTAAGAATAAATGAGATGTCAGACTCCATTGTCTGGTATCGTAAAAAATTCAAGTTGCCGAAAGCAGCCTATGGCCAAGTGGTATATATAGAATTCGAAGGCGCAAGACAAGCTGCAGAAGTATGGCTGAACGGACATCGTCTGGGAATCAGTGAAAATGGTGTAATGGCTTTCGGATTTGAACTTACTCCTTATATAAAAAAGGGGGATAACCTATTGGAAGTCCGCACAGACAACAACTGGAAATACAAATCAATTGAAACAGGTTCGGCATACCAATGGAACAATAATGCATTCAATGCCAATTACGGTGGTTTACCTAAAAACGTATGGTTGCATGTATGTCCGCCAATTCATCAGACACTTCCTCTATTTAGCAATCTAGGAACAACAGGAGTGTATGTGTATGGTACCGATTACGACATCAAAGGACACAAAGCCACAGTGCATGCCGAAAGTCAGATAAAAAACACATCCGGCAAAGACCTGAATGTTAAATATACGGTTATTATAGAAGAATATGACGGTAGACAGATTGCGAGGTTTGGAGACAACAACTATATGATTAAAGCTGGTTCGACTGTAACATTGAAGACCCAAAAGCCAATGGGCGGACTACACTTTTGGAGTTGGGGATATGGTTATCTATATCGAGTGAAAACGATAATAAACAACGACACAGTTACGACCGTAACAGGATTTCGTAAAACAGCCTTCTCTGATGGAATGTTTTATCTGAACGACCGAGTAATGATGGTTCACGGTTATGCTCAGCGCACCAGTAACGAATGGCCGGGAATAGGGATGTCTGCACCAGCATGGCTGAGTGACTATTCAAACAATTTGGAAGTTAAAAGTGGTGGCAATGTGGTAAGATGGATGCATGTCACCCCATGGAAACAAGATGTCGAAAGTTGCGACCGCGTAGGACTGATAGAAGCGATGCCTGCCGGTGACGGAGAAGGCGACGTCAAGGGGGAGCGATGGAATCAGCGTGTAGCCCTCATGCGTGACGCTATTATATATAACAGGAATAATCCCAGTGTGATATTTATTGAAAGCGGTAACGAAAGCATTACCAAGGAGCACATGGTAGAGATGAAAACTATTAGGGATATGTATGATCCTAACGGTGGACGCGCCATAGGATGCCGTGAGATGCTGGATATACCGGAAAGCGAATATGGTGGAGAAATGTTATATATTAACAAGAGCGAAACGAAGCCGATGTGGATGATGGAATACTGCCGCGACGAAGGACTGAGGAAATACTGGAATTCATGGAGTTATCCTTATCACAAAGAAGGTGACGGTCCTCTTCACAAAGGTCAGCCAGCAGATAGTTACAACCATAATTCTGATGAATTCTCTGTAGAACTGATCCGTCGTTGGTACGACTATTGGATGGAACGTCCTGGTACAGGTACTAAGGTTAACTCTGGCGGTGTGAAAATTGTATTCAGCGATACGCAAACTTACGGCCGCAGTGCTGAAAACTACAGGGTAAGTGGAGTTGTAGACCCTATGAGAATAGAGAAAGACGCATTTTTCGCTCATCAAGTGATGTGGGATGGATGGGTTGATGATTTGAAACCCCATACTTACATTTGTGGACATTGGAATTACAAAAGAGGTGAAACTATACCTAAAGTGTATGTTGTATCCAATAGCGACAGCGTCCAACTGTTTCTTAACGGCATACAAGTATACAAGAAACCTATCCATCAATATAAATTCTTATACGAATTTGATAATGTCAATTATGAGAGTGGAGAATTGACAGCTATCAGTTATAATGCGAACGGAGACGAAGTATCTCAATACACATTACACACAGCAGGTGAGCCTGATCATCTGAAACTAACAAAGATAGAGAACCCCACTGGATGGAAAGCTGATGGTGCCGATGTTGCTCTTATACAAGTAGAGGTAGTCGATAAAAATGGATATCGCTGTCCGTTAGACAATCGTCTTATCAAGTTTTCGTTGAAGGGTAACGCAGAATGGCGCGGTGGTATAGCGCAAGGGAAATGGAATCATGTCTTATGCGACACCCTACCAGTGGAATCCGGTATCAACAGAGTGATGTTGCGCTCCACAAAAAAAGCCGGTAATATCATGCTATCGGCAACAGCCGAAGGACTTCAAAAAGAGTCTATCTCCTTACACACAATTGCGGTAAAAACAATTGACGGACTTAGTCGTTCTTTCCCTGCCGACGGATTAAAATGCATTCTTGATAAAGGTGAAACTCCTAATACACCTTCATTCATACAAAGTGGAAGGGATGTTCCCATCGCGTCGGTAGAAGCTGGAAGTAATCAAGAAACTGCAAGCAATGTTTATGACGGAAACGAGCTCTCCAGTTGGAACAGTGACGGGGAAATAGAGAACGCATGGGTAACATACACATTGGCAGAAGAAAATTGTATTGATAATATATGTCTGAAAATGGTAGACTTCCGTTATCGTAGTTATCCCATAACGGTTTTGGCTGAAGGGAGAAAAATTTGGGAAGGATTTACACCTAAATCATTAGGTTACATCCATATTCCTGTCAAAGGAATAAAGGCTAGGAAATTCACCATCAAGATGTCGGGGTCATCGACAACAGGCGATGCATTCGGGACAATCACAGAAGTTGATTCGCATAACAATGACAAGATTCACAAAGGAAACTATAATCTGAGAATAACAGAGACACAGTTTATCTGCAAAACGAACAAATAAATAACATAGCATACGAATTACAGACCTTGCTAGTGGACTTACATCACTTTACAAAACTGATAGTCTATTGGCAAGGTCAACTTTTGTATTAGATGAATGCACAACCTTTTTTCGAACGAAAATACAAATCCTTGTATAAAAATGCTAATCTGAATATATATAAGGAGCTAAATTTGCACTATGAAAACGATATTTTCCTACTTTCATGAAAACGCTATACTTTTTATGATTATATTTGTCACTGAAAAGAATATCTATAAAATCTATTGATTGACATACTTACTACACATAAATACTACTGACATGAATGTAAAACGATTTTTTTTGCTGATGCTGTTTACACCTGGATTATACGTTTCCACTGTTATGTATTCCGTAACCAATCACCCCATCATGGGATGGAGTTCATGGAACACCTATAGGGTAAACATCAGTGACTCTTTAATCAGAAAGCAGGCTGATGTCATCATCAATACAGGACTGAAGGATTTTGGATATAAATACATCAATATTGATGACGGTTTTTTCGGTTGGCGCGACAGTCTTGGTATCATGCATTCACATCCGCAACGTTTTCCTGACGGAATGAAACCGGTAGCTGATTACATACATCGTCTCGGACTCAAAGCTGGCATCTATTCAGATGCGGGAAGCAATACGTGCGGCTCTATTTGGGATAAGGATAAAAACGGTGTAGGTTCCGGACTATATGGTCATGAGGAGCAGGATGCCATATTGTATTTCAAAGACTGGGGGTTCGACTTTATCAAGATAGACTATTGCGGAGCCGGTCAAGAACTAGAACTGGATGAGCAGCGCAGATATACCGAAATAAGGAATGTTATCAATAAGGTAGGATGCAATGGTGTGCAGATTAACATCTGTCGTTGGGCTTTCCCCGGAACATGGGCTAAAGACATCGCCAGTTCATGGAGAATCAGTTCAGATATAAGCAACAAATGGAGTTCTGTAAAATATATCATTGATAAGAACCTATATCTTTCCGCTTATGCCAAAGACGGGCATTATAATGATATGGATATGCTTGAGATTGGTCGCGGTCTGAGTCAGAACGAAGAAGAAGTGCATTTCGGAATGTGGTGCATCATGAGTTCTCCCCTACTCATCGGTTGCGACCTGACAAGCATTTCACCATCGTCGCTTACCCTGCTAAAGAACAATGAACTCATAGCCATCGATCAGGACACGTTGGGATTGCAAGCCAATGTCGTACAACATGTAGGAAATGGATATGTATTGGCTAAAGATATCATTCATCGGCACGGATCCATCCGCGCTATAGCCCTTTACAATCCTTCTGACACAATCTGTCATTTTTCTGTCCCTACTGACAGAATCGGCTTAGGAGGCAAAATCAAATTGCGCGACCTTATACATCATAAGAATCTGAAAACGATAAAGAAAAATCTCGTTACCGACTTACCGGCAAGAAGTGTAATGATATTGAAGGCAGAAGGTGAATATCTCATAGAACCGGTTATATACGAAGCAGAGAATGCTTATCTGCCTTGCTATAATGATATCAGTAAGAAAAAAAGACCTGTTCTATACGCACCTATCGAAGGTGCATCCGGTGGTATGGGGGTAATAAACCTGGGTGGTGAGAAAGACAATATCGCCAAATGGGACAATGTGTACAGCATAGATGGCGGTAACTATATGATGACCATCCATTATGTACCTAAAGAAGGTCGAAAACTGACCGTTTCTGTAAACGGTCGTATTTTCAAGTTCGATACTCTTCCCTATAACAAAGGCATTGCATCTGTTACGCTGAATGTAAAATTGGTCAAAGGTGATAATACGATAGAAATGGGCAGTCCTTATTGCTTCGCGCCTGATATAGACTGTTTTACACTGATAAAACAATAAAAAAAATTCCACCGTCGTGCGAGAAAAATTGCGCTCAAGGGAAATAAAATTCCCTTGAAGAATAAAAAATTTCCCTTCAAGGAAAATTCCCCCGCGCGACGGTGAAGTCAATATGTCTTATTCACTCAAAATATTATTGAATTTCAATAAGTATGTGTCATACTGAGAACGGAACGGATTGAAAACCTTTTTCACTTGTTGTGGGTTAACAAACAATCCCTTTAACTTCAGTATATCCATACTATTTATTTTACAAAGATAAAAAGAACCAGATATCTCCTTTAACTTATCTGCATAAACAGCATAATGAGTAAGACCCGATTTAGGTCCCAGACCTGAAACATAAGAATTATAAGTCAATACAATACCTTTGTCTGTCTGTTCAAAGTTAATTTTTCCATCCTTACATATTATCATGATACCGTTACCATTGTCATCTGTAATAATTGCAGCATCTACCCCCATTCTGTTACCTTCAAAGTATAAGTCTCCCTCCTGCATAGAATGGAATCCATAACTGTTCGAGCACATCTTACCAGGATATGAAGCATAAGGACCATAACCAATCCACTGTACTTTCGACAGATTTTTATCTAAAAGGAATGCCAAACCCGTTTCCAATAACAGATTCTTTGATTTTTCAGGTATTAATTTATAGTCCACTTTGACAGTCTTTTTGTACTTAGTACAATTCACGATACCACTTATTTTAATAGAATCATTCTCATACACATAATGAGATTTATCTTTGGATTTTATATCCATCAGATATTTGGTCAATCGCTTGCCTTTCGTCGTTATATCCTCAGCTATGGTACTTTTACGGCCGACTCTCATTAACGGTCCTCTTTGTATATAGTCAAATGGCGAGGCACTGCCAACACCGGAAGACAGAAGTCGCTCTGTCACAGAAGAGTTACCTGACATCATCAATACTTGATTATTGAGTTTTAGTCCATCATGATTTATAACATCAACATGTAACATCATCAATTTTTGCGAAGGTATTCTGTCAGCATTCAATTTTATATTGTATGTAACCAGGTCGTGAGGCATACAATCGGTCGTAAAAGTGCCATTCTGTATTGTATCATTATCTGCTGTCAAGAACCAATTGAATCTGATATTATTTTTCAAATTGATAAAATCATATCTGTTCCTTATCGTAATAGGTATGGAGCGATTATCAGATGCTATCGTGAAAACAGAATCTACTACCTGAGCTTGTGCATAATTACGCTGCAATTCATAATAATTAGGTAACGGTGTTCTGTCTGCATATAATATGCCATCAGTACCCTTATTTCCACACATCATAAATCCGCCTTCCGTACTAGTCCAGACGCTATCGGTCCATTGGTAAAAATCCGTTCTCTTCGCCTTGAATGGCATTCCTTGGTCAACCCATTCCCAGACACTGCCACCGGTTACCGCCGTAGCTGCATACATAGCCTCCCAACGAGGTTTGTGATCTTCAAAAGATTGTCCCAAAGAATGACTGTATTCTGTAAAGATTATTGGTTTCGTCGTCTTTTTATCATATTGTGTTATCTTATCAGCAGATGGATAATGTGGTGAATATATATCGATAAAAGAAGGCATATCAAAATTCCGTTTGGCGAAATAGCTACCTACCATCGGATAACAGATAGGACGAGAAGGATCTATTTTTTTCACATATTGTCCTGTGACTTCCGAAATCGGAGTAAGAGGGTTTTCATTACCTATGCTCCAGACGATAACGCAGGGATGATTCTTGTCTCTCTCTACCGTAGCCTTGGCACGTGTGAGCAGTATATCCTGATAGGTAGAATCAGAAAGATTCTTGTCCCCATATCCGAAAGGAACTTCATCTATCACATACATTCCAAGAGAATCGCACAAGTCATAAAATATTGGAGGCTGTGGATAATGAGATGTGCGAATATAGTTTACGTTCGCTGCTTTCATCATTTTTAAGTCTTTTTTTAGTGAAGCCTCGCTGATTACTTTACCTGTCATAGGATCTGTGGAATGGAATGTTACGCCATGTATTTTAAAAGCGATGCCATTGAGCTTGAATACTCTCCCCTCAATGGTCGTCTTCCTTATACCGAATTTCTTTGTTACCCTCTGTATGGATTTGTTGCCACTATACAGTGTAAGTTCCAGATTGTACAGATATGGTGTTTCGGCTGTCCATAAATGCGGATCTGTAAATACCAGTTCCTTATGCATTGTAACAGTATCTTTTATAGGAATATTAAAGGTCCCCACCTTTCGACCTTCTTTATCAAAAATGGAAGCTTCTACATTTGCATTGCGAATTTTCTGTTTATCAAACGAAGATATTTTCAAATCGTAAGATACCGTGGCACTGTTCCGACCGAGTTGGTCTGTGCGTATAGTGATATCACTAAAATGCAGATCAGGTATCGGAAACATCGTAACATCCCTGAAGATTCCAACTGGTGCCCAGTCATCATTACAATCAAAATCAGAACCTTTACATTTCGTATATACCCTGACGGCAAGAGTGTTAACCGTATCATAGTCAACAAAACGAGTAACATCAAACAGGCATGTATTGAAAGCGGATTCCCATTTACCGGCATATTTTCCGTTTACCCAAACATCATAACCATACAATACGCCGTCAAACCTAAGAAACGTATGTTGTCCTTTCCATTGACGAGGTACAATAAATGTAGTGCGATGTAATCCCGTCAGACTGTCAGGACTTCCATATTTAGGTTCCGTCAGTCCTATGGCATCCCAATTGGCAGGGACATGAATTGTATTCCATGAACTATCATCATAACTGTTTTGATAAAAATCCCCACAACGGCTATAGTCAAGCCCGCGTATGAGCATGAATTTCCATGTTCCGTTCAGACTGACGACATCCGACTTATCCGTTACAGGTAAGACACCTTTGAATGCATCCATTATTTGCGCATGAGTTCCCGCTATCATCAGCGCGAACAAAATCGTGATCAAATATTTCTTCATAACTTGTTTGTTTTAGTAATTTGTTTTAGTATATTATTTTAGTAAAAAGGCATTTGAAAATGCAAAGATAATAGGTTTTGTTAGAAGAAAAAAAATTATGATGTATTTTTTTTGCATTACATCCGACTGCTCCCTTTTATTAGGAAAAAGTAGAAGGAATATTACATCTACTTAGATTTTTTTTGAAAAACAACGTCACAATATCGCAGCCCTCATCTTTACTGGGGTTCTGACTGTTTATATCACCACAAAAAATGGCAGAAACGCCACCAGTTCATTCTTATTTTAACATTTATATCTCCACAATCGTCCGCCTCTATTTCAAAAGCAGTGGTTTTGAATAACAAATCCACTGTTTTCGAACAAGATTTAGGCCTAAATTTGATGCCAAACCAATGGAAATGCACTGCGAAAGCACTGAGATTGATACAAATTTAGGCCTAAATTTTGTTCAAAACCAATGGGCAGATACTTTTCATCTCTAGTAAAAGCATACAACTCTTGTGATGTTCCGATGATAATATGTGGGGTTGTCAACACCTTGAACCATCGATAAACAGACCGACCGCGATATTGTGACGTTATTTTTTAAAAAAACATCTTATTGTACATAGGTCGAATCCAGATTATGGACATCATCGGTAATTATCATCGGTCGGGCCTCGGGCTTGATTGTTGTTAGATGTATATCACGGAGACGCAGGCCATTCACATGGCGGGCATAAATGCCATAAGCTGGTGTCGGTCCAGCCCAACGGGGTTCAGGGTAATTCGTACCCTGTTCTCTGTATTTACGTGTTGACAGATCTTTTGTCCCCCCGCCACGGTATTCGACAGTAATATTACTCAACGAAATATTCCTTAATGGCTGATTCGGCATACCTGTCACAATGATTCCAGCTAGAGAATCGACATCCGTGGCCATCACATTATTGATAGATATATTCTCTGCACGGGAAACGACATCAGCAACAGGACCGCGGTTTCGGCAACCGGTCGTAATGTATATCGGATAATGATGAACGTGATTCATAGTAATATTGGATACTACGATATTCTCCATCAAACCTCCGTCTACTGTTTCAAAAGCAAGGCCACTGCTCCAAATGCAGGTACAATTACTGATGGCAATGTCCCTATATCCGCCGTTACTCTCAGTACCTAGTTTAATCCTTCCACACACCCAATTGACCGGTTCCGGTTTATAAGTCCCATCAAGAAAAGTGCCAAGCTGGTACCCTGTCACGATACAGTTGGTTACAAGGATATGTTCAGAAGGCACAGGACGGTTGAGTGCATAAGAACTTTTTATCACGATGGCATCATCATGAGGTGTATTCACTTTTGTATTGCTAACTGTCACATACTTACAACAATCAATATCTATGCCATCACGATTGGTGTCAACAATGACATTATCTATATTGACGATATCGCAACCTGTTATAATGATTCCAAAGTGTCCTCCGCGAAAAATAGTAATATCTCTGATCGTGACATTCTGACAAAGTTTCATAGCGATAGTCTTGTCACCTGTTCCGATACTGCCACCATCCACGATACCTGCATGTTCGTTATCCTTCTTTGTCAAGCCCTCGCCATCAATCATACCATGACCTGTAATAGAGATATTGCGCTGACCGTCGGCCCATATCAGACTGTTATGAAAAAACGTATGTCCTCCATCCTGATATTGCTTGCCTTCAAACTTCTCGCTTTCATCATAAACATTCATACCGGCAGGGGCAGCAAGAATTTTAGCACCTGCCTCCAGATGCAATTCTATATTGCTCTTCAGTCTGATGCTACCACAAAGAAAGGTGCCGGCAGGTATTTCCACTTTGCCACCGCCATCAGCTACACATGCGTCAATAGCTTTGTTGATAGCTTTACTGTCGAGCGCACGACCGTCACCTACAGCACCGAAGTCACGAACATTATATTCACGAGCTGTCATGCTTATACTTTGTATAATCATGATGCAGACAGCAACAATAATTTTATGTGCAGATTCCATTTTTATTAATGATTGTTTATTAGATTTTGAGCCGTTCTTCACTACATCTTATATAGCATACCCGTAACACTCATGGAGAGTGTTACGGGCGCAATAATCATACTGAATAACAATTAACTATTAACAACTAAAGTATGTTATTTATTCCCAACCGGTATTCTGGGTCAGATTCTTGTTTTTCATTATCTCAGTCTGTGGTATAGGGAACAGATACATTTTATCTGCCCACTGACGACTGACAGTTTTACGGGTGTATGTGATTGTTCCGTCATCATTCTTCGTAAGTTTCATTTCCTGTATGCTCTTGAAATACTTGTCAGCTTCCTTCCAGCGACGAACATCCCAAAAACGATGTCCTTCAAAAGCTAATTCGACCATTCGCTCATTTGTATATTTTGCCCAAAAAGCATCATTACTCAGCGTTGTCGGGAAGTTTGGCATACTAACACGTGCACGCACCTTGTTGATATATTCAATCGCGGATGTAGGGAACTCAGAACTTGTAGCCGTAGGAGAACCAAGATATTTATACAATGCCTCTGCCATATTCAGATAGAACTCACCTAGACGGAAAGTTATCCATGTATGGTTATCGGCAGCATACTTAGAATTTGCAGCTAAATTGATGGCTCCATGACAGAGTTTCTTAACATAATATCCTGTAGGAGTGGCACTGGCAACAGGTTCTCCATTAGTTCCTCCATAATAAGTCTGCAACGCAGTCTTATATACAGTAGGCCATGTATCACCGTTCTTTGCTACAGTGGCTGTAAATCTTGGATCACGGCCAGTATATGGATCACTTTCTTTATATCCACTACCAGACTCATTGATACCCAAACCTGTCTTCTGCATTTCATAAGCATCAACAAGATTCTGGGTCGGACAGTTTCCACCTGCTCCGCCTTCAATGCCTATTGGATAATTGTATTTTTCGAAAACTGCAGATGTACCACCGGTACCGGTTCCGTAAATACGGCGACCAAATATGATTTCACATGTAACAGAGGCGTTACTCCAGTTATCAGTAGCCCATAATGATGAATAATCTGCTGCCAACTTCTTACCACGTGCATCACATGCATCCAACAATTCCTTTGTATACAGGGCAGCTGTATGATAGCGTTGTTTATCATTTGAAGTATTAAACAGAGGACTCGCCCAATATAAAGCGGCACGCGCACGTAAGGCTAGTACAGCCAACTTATCCGCTCTACCTGTTTCTGCGGCACTACTTGGTAAAGCCATATTTCCAAGATTACTATAATCCGCTATGATAGAATCCTTTACGATGTCACATTCGTCCATGATAAATTTGTATATGGAATCGGACGATGTTCTTGACATACTATTGATCTCATCAGCATTCCCTCCAACGACACTCTTTGTTATCAAAGGTACAGCCCCATACTGGCGAACAAGATTAAAATAGAAATATGCTCTCCAGAAACGTGATTCCCATTTGTAGTTCTGATAGCGATATATCTGCTGTTCATAATCACTGTTAAGCGAGTCTGCAGAGAATGTCAAGCCTTGGAACTCGTGCAGCACGAGATTACAGTCGGCAATACCCGAATACATGTTAGTCCACATTGTACTATGGGCATTGGTTGGACTCCATGCACCATCATAAAGATCCTGTATAGAGTTACCTGATGTAGCAAACTCGCTCTCATCCGTAGCAGAACCTAAAATAGCTCCACCGAAATTCTGTCCGAAATCATAATCTGCATAATTATATATATCAGTCATCAAGTTGCCTACATAAGTCATACTTGAACTGACATAATCCTTATCGTATGCGTTATATTCTTTGTAGTCCATCTTGTCATTACATGAAGCAAGAGCTAAAACTCCAAGACCAACGCCTATTATTTTATTTAGTTTCATAATATTCATTATTTTGAATTTTTTCTTTCTTTATATAATCTTTCCTCATTAGAAAGTAACAGAGAGTCCTACTACAACACTACGTGTAAGCGGGTTCGTAGCTCCATAAGATTCAGGATCAGAAACATCCAGATGATCTATACAGAACAAATCTGTTCCACGAACATAAATCTTCGCAGCATTTACGACTTTCGTTTTCTGCAACAAACACTTTGCAAAATTATAGTAAACTTCCACATTGCGCAGTTTTAAGAAAGAACGGTCGGCCAACCAGATTGTATTAGTCTGATAGTTGTTCGCATTGCTTACAGAACTTAAACGTGGAAATTTTGCATTCTGGTTGTCTGATGTCCAACGATTGTCATAATAATACTGGGAAATGGTCGTATTATTAATAAGTGGCCAATACATACTCTTTGTATTCAGGATTGCTGAATAACGTCCTGTTCCCTGGAACATCATATCAATACCGAAGCCCTTCCATTCAGCACCCAGATGAATAGAATAATACAACTGAGGTGCTACTGTAGAATATCCGATTGCTACTTTGTCATTGGCATCAATTGTATTATCACCATTGACATCTTCATACTTGATATCACCCGGCTTTACTGTAGAGAATGTCTGAGTAGGACTATTGGCTATATCGGCATCGTCCTTGAAGAAACCGATTGCTTTCAGACCATATATCTGATTCAATGAGTTTCCTGTCTGTACTAAATTGCTGTATAGACGGGGCTCTTCCAACTGTTCCTTAATCTTATTTCTATTATAATTAAGATTTCCTCCTACATTGAATGTAACCTGTCCTATCTGTTTAGAATAGTCCAATCCTAATTCTGCGCCCCAACTGTCTACTATACCTGCGTTCTCATAAGGTGCATCTACACCGACGAGTGCTGTATATTTACCTGATGCTTCAACCCAAATATCAGAACGGCGCTGATAATATCCATCGATCGTAACATTAAGACCATGGAACAAGGTAGCATCTACACCGACATTATATTTGTAAGCTTTTTCATGAGATGGATTTGTCGTAGCAAGACGGTCAAGATAGGTACGTCCGAAATCTGATCCCCATCCTGAATTGAATGGATATGTACCACCGGATACCTGATACTGCTGAACGTAGTATGTCCATGTGCTGTTAGGAAGTAAGTCTTGATTGATGATACCAAAAGATGCACGAAGTTTCAAGAAATCGACCCATGAAATATTTTTCATGAAATTTTCTTTTGAGATCACCCATGCAGCTGAAACTGTTGGAGAAAAACTCCACTTCGTACTAGGAGCTAATCTACTAGAACCTGAGTATACAAGTGAAAGGTCTGCAAAATAGCGCTCTTTATATCCATAATGATTGAACCATGAGAAATTCTGGCGATAAATTGTTGTATTATAACCATTGGCTTCTTCGTATTCATAATCCCATTTTAACTGACTATATATAGAATGGTCTCCGAATTTGTTCTGATAATCGAAACCGAAATCAAAATGGAAACGGCGTGAGAATGTATTTACATCTGCTCCTGTACCCATTTCAGAGTCAGTTCCATAAGTGCTTACAGTAGCTGTAGGTTCAGTAGCATCGGCAGCCCATGTCGGAACGGTCACGTTGTATATATATGTCTTACTATGGTTTTCATATATGTTAGATGTATTATCATAACTGGCGCGAGCTTGGGCAGCCAAACCTTTTACCCATCCGGAAAGATCCTGACGGAGAGTCAAATCAGAGAACAAGCTACGGGTATGATTCTTATAATAAGCGGCTCCAACCGATTGTGCGACAGGGTTTGAAGTTCCAGCCCATGTATTACTACCACCCCAGTTTCCACTTTCCGACTTGATCGGATATGCAGCAGAAGGCGTAGAATATATCATATCCCAAAGATCTACATTAGAACCTGGACGACTTGTTTCAAGAAGTACGCCAAGGATATTGGCTGTAATTTTGGTTGTAGGTGTCAAATCTACATCAATGTTTGCACGCATGTTGCCTTTGACATACTTATTCTGTGTCGAATAACCATCATTCTCATTAGGGTTCTTGATAAAACCTTTATCTGACAAAAGGTCTATCATTGCATAATAACGGAACTTCTGACCACCACCAGTAAACTGGGCGTTAATTTTGTTCGTGGCGGCATTATCCTTGAATGTTTCATTTACCCAATCAACATTTGGATAATAATATGGGTATTGACCACTTTGGAAAGCAGATATCTCATTATCCGAATAACGATAATTATTCCCGTAACCATCGTTCGCATAAGCTTCATTCATCGCTTTCGCATAAGTTGAAGCATCAACAAACTTTGGTTTGTTGGCCATAAAATTAAAGACATGGTCTAATGTTACTGTTATCGACTTAGAATTGTATTTTCCTCGTTTTGTCGTAATAAGAACAGCACCGTTGGCACCTTTATATCCATACAGAGATACAGCTGCGGCATCTTTCAGTATCTGAACATTTTCAACTTCTTCAGGTGTAATGTTGTCTATACTACGTTCTATTCCGTCTACTAATATTAAAGGTGTACTACCAGAGAGACTCTGTAATCCACGTACATAGAAAGTGGGATTAGCAGCTGCATAATTACCTGAATTCTGCAAGGATATAAGTCCCAGACCTTGTCCCAGAATGGAATTGCCTATATTTTTTGCACTGCGCTTATCTGTTTCCTTGTTGGTTATCAGAGAAACAGATGCGGTAGATTCACTAAGCTTGAATGTCCTGTTTGCACCAACATCGATCAGTTGATCTTCAAATCGATCATTTTTAAGTGAATCTTTATATTGCTGTGCTGCAGCAGGCAGACAGAAACCTGCTAATACTGCAAACACTATGATATTATTTCTTTTCATATATTTTATCGTTTTATTGAATGTATTTCGACTTCAAACATATTATCACCAACCAGGATTCTGTATGAGTCCATATCCCTTATTCAGTTCAGTCGTAGGGAATGGTTGTAACAACCATTTATTATCATAATCCGTCCACCACGCACGGGTACCATTTGCGATTACAAATTTCTCATAATCAAAATGAGACGGTTCATAATATGAGGGTTGTCCCTGTTTTGCAGTTTTTCTGTCACCATTATACCATTGTGTCGCCGATCTTTCCCAAACACCTGTCGTCGTATTTTTGACCAAACGGTAAATACGCAATCCATGTAGTTCTTTTTTGAACAGGTCTGTACGTTTATAACGGATCATATCAAAATAGCGTGTATCTTCAAAACCTAATTCACAGGCACGTTCACGCAAGATCTCCTCTAAAAGATTTGCTTTATTGGATGTTAAATTCTTAGATGGGTTGCTGGCTGCAAGACCTTTAAGTCCTACACGGGCACGAACTGCATCTACATATTTAAGAGCTTCTGTGTTATTATCATCAGATTGTAATAAAGCTTCGGCATAGACCAGATAGAGGTCTGACAGGCGTAGTACATCCCATTGTGGATAATGCATTGATGTATACATGAGGTCGCCAACAACATATTTGTTGAGACGATAACTTGTCGCATACGCGCCGGATTCATTCTTCTGACTTGTACCACCCTGAGTACCTCCTACCCATATTTCATAATTGGCACCAGATGTGGAACCATCCGCATCATTAATAACCTGCAATGCACCATTGACATCAGCTGTTTCATATAGACGGGGATCACGGGTGTATACACGATTTTGCAAAAGTTGCTGTTTGGCAACTGTATCTCCCTTGACAAACATCTGGTCTAATTTACCAGCTTTTTCAGCCTCATCCCAATCAAATGGTGTACCATCTGCCCAAGGGAACATCTCTGCATACTCCTCAGTCAGACAATATGACAGACGGTCATTACCTCTCAAATACAACCACTGATATTTTGAATCACGGGTAGAATTGGTTACACGTACTGAATGCAGTATTTCAGAACTGTTCTCATTCCAATATGCAGAACGGTATGCATAACGATATGCCTCTTGTGTATTTGCTGTGGGTTGTACAAGACTGTAACCACCGTTTGCAGCAAGGGCGTCAAAAAAGGCTTTACATGCTGTCTTACATGCTGTCCAACGACTCTTATCATAACCTCCATACCATACAAGACTGTCTTTTTCAGCATCTGTGGTACCTCCATAATATCCTTGGTCGGCATTAAACAATGGTGAAGCGGCAAATTGAAGTATTTTACACTTTAATGCCATTGCGCCTGCCTTTGTCCAATGACCTACTTCCGAAGTAGCTTCATCACTTGTAAAGGACCAAGGTAAAGAGCTCGTCTTAGAAGCATCATCTAATAAACCAACCATAAACTTAACTGTATTCTCTACTGAAGCACGTGGCAAATTATAAGACCCATCCAAGCCAGAGAAAGAACCTGTGATAATAGGCAGACCTCCATAATGGCGGAACATATTGAAATAGGTAGAAGCTATAAGACATTTTGCCTCTGCTACCAAGCGGTCTTTCTCTGTCTGTTCCATATTAGGGACCTTACTTACATTCTCTATTAGTTTGTATGCTCTACGTACCAACTCCCATGTGTTTTCTGTCAGGAATCCATATACACCGCCGCCAGTAGACGCAGTAAACGCACCTGTATAATACTGCTTATACAAGACAGAACTCTGGAAATATAATTGGAAACAATCTGAAAGGGCTTCCACTTCACCATTCCAATAACTGGCTGTAAGAGGAGAGGAAGAAGAACTACGCCAAGGTAAACCATAATATTGTAAAGAATATACACCTGCTAGGAATTGGCGAGTATATTCTGGATTATTGAAAACAGTATCTTCTGTTACTGTTCCACCAGGAGCTTTTTCCAAGAAAGAATTTCCAAAAGCTATAGTATCTGTACAGGAACCGAGTCCAATACATGTTGCTGTAGCCATGACAGCTCCGATAAAAAATTTATTTAGTTTCATATCATATTTTATTTTAATATTCCAAATGAAAAACATCTTAGAAACCGACCTTTAGACTTATTGTGTATGTTCTCTGTAATGGATATGAAGGAGAACTACTAGATCTTGTCTCTGGATCACCCCACAAATAAGGAGTGAATGTCAAGAGGTTATAACCGCTGAGAGCAACTTGCAATTGACTCAGTCCAAGTGTTTTCATAATCGGAAGTTGGAAATCATAAGCAATCTGCAAAGTTTTAAGTCGTAAGTATTTGGAATCTTTTTCATATAATGTAGAAGCGACATAGTTCTGAGAGGCATTCGTCCATGTAGCACGTGGATATTCTGCATCTTGAGACGGATTCGCTGTAGTCCATGTATGTTCCACTTGATATTTCAGGAGTCCACCCTGTGTCGTATTTGACGCACTGAAGAACGGTTGCATAAATACGTCTGAAAGCATGCGGCTGACATTCCAAGCAGCTGTCCACTGTGTATTAAATGACCAATGGTTCCATGAGAATCCCAGATTAAAACCAGCCATATATTCAGGATCATCAGTACGTCCATAATCCTTACTCATATCATCTGGTGATATTTTACCGTCCTTGTCAAGATCCACATAAACACAATCACCTGGTTTAAGGTCTGACACAAGCTGTGTCGGCATATCGGTTCCATATTTTGCTTTGTAGCGACCTGCCGTTCCGATGTTGTTACCTGAGGCTTCTTCGTAATATTCAAAGAACAAATATTGGCTACGGGCACCTATACGATGTCCCTTATTATATTGATATTCATTGGCATACGGTCTTTCTTTCTCTTCCAACACTTTGTTCTGGTTGTATGAAATATTTGCACCTATCCAATAACGGAAATCTTTTCCTATCTTATCCTGCCACTTCAAAGACAGTTCCCATCCCCAACTATTCACAGAACCAAGATTAGCCAATGGTACAGTAAATCCGATGATGCTTGGTGCTGTATAGTCATTAAGAAGGATATCCGTACGATGTTCATGATAATAATCAAATGTGCCACGCAGACGATCATCTAAGAAATTGATATCAATACCATAATCTTGTTTGAAGGCTTTTTCCCATGTTACATTCGGGTTGTTTTTTGTTCCCTCGTAAGCACCTTTCGTAGCAGTACTGTTATTCACACCGAAGTTATAAGCGTATCCGCCACGAGATATATAACTACCGCTGTTAACATAATAAGGATCTGCCAAATACATGAAACGTGTTGAGTTGTCACTACCATATTGGTCATTACCGACAAGACCCCAGCTAGCACGCAATTTCAAGAAACTGACATATTTCTTAATCGGCTTCCAGAAAGGTTCCTCACTGGCAATCCATCCAACAGAACCAGCTGGGAATGTTCCGAAGCGTTTGCCTTCAGCAAAGTTTTCCGAACCATTATGTCCTATATTAAATTCAGCTAAATAACGGCTTTTCCAGTCATAAGTGACACGTCCAACCAATCCGACATATCCATGAGGTATATCTGAATATGCTGAAGGATAATACGTTTTACTCTGGTTGTACAATAATAAAGCGGAAACATTATGAGCTCCGAAAGAGCGGGCATAATTAAGAGATGTCTCGAAATACCAGTCACGCGCTTTACCTGTATCCTCATCACTATAATTGATCTGAGTTCCGTCTGTACCAGACTTCTTATAACCGAGCGTTCCGTTTGAAAGTAAGACAGGAGTATATGTCGCTCTTTCAAGCGTTCCACTCTTATACACATAATATGTACTGTTGTATGAACCTTTTATTTTAAAGCTCAAGCCCTTAGTAAGGAAATCTAACTTTTGTGTCAACTGCAAGTCCATCTGACTCTTATTGGTATTAGTCTGGGTAAAGCCGGCACGACTTCCAGAATACGCATAATATGTCATACCCGATCCTCCAACAAAAGGCAACTGGTCTGTACCCATATCAGTATAATCGGTGGCTGTGGTAACCAGTCTTCCATCTACCAGTCCCGGACTAGAGAAAGGTGTAGCCTGATACATCGCTTTAATAAGACCGGAAGCTCCTCCACTTGTCAATGGACGATTACCAGTGCTTACATTACCTGCGACATTGAATGAAATCGTTGTAGTTTTGGTGATGTCTATATCCAAGTTACTACGATAATTGAACCTGTTATATTGATAACCGTAATCAAATGGCAATCCAAATTCCTTAAACAGACCGCCTTGGGTAAAATAACCTAAACTAATAAAATAGCGTGTACTTTTTGTTCCTCCTGATATACTAATATCATTTTGTGTCTGCAGTGTTGATTTCTTCATGATATAATCATCCCATTTAGTATCCGGATAACGGATTGGATCTGAATGATCTTTAAATTTCTGAAGTACAACATCCGAGAATGCCGGGTTTTGACCATCATTGGCAAGCATCTGATTGTAGAATGTAGCATATTCATAAGAATTTGCCTGTTCCACCATCTTTGTAGGAGTCAATATACTAAAATTGGTCGATGCCGATATCTTGGCTTTTCCTTCCTGACCACGTTTGGTCGTTATCAGGATAACGCCATTCGCACCACGGACACCGAATACAGCAGTAGCTGAAGCATCTTTCAATACTGTAATACTTTCGATTTCGTTTGGATTGATGTCGCTCATAGAACGTTCTACACCATCAACCTGTACGAGAGGCTCTGAATTATTAAAAGTAGCTTGACCACGGACAAATATGCTGGCTGCATCATTTCCAGGTTCACCAGAATACTGTACGGAAGTGATACCACTCAACTGACCAGCCAAGATGTTATTGACTGAACTTACCGGGGTACGTGTCAGTTCTTCACCCTTAACGCTCGAAAGAGCTCCGGTGACAGTCACTTTCTTTTGTACACCATAAGCTACGACTTCTACGCCCTGTAACATCGTACTGTTTTCAGCCAACGTTACTTTCATTCCGTTGCGTGCAGATACTGTCTGTGTATCATAACCTACATACGTAATTTTTAATTTGGCACCAACTTTGGCCTTAATCTTAAAAACTCCATCAAAATCTGTAATAGTTCCTTGAGAGGCACTACCACCAACAACCGTTACGGTTGCGCCAATGACAGGATCGCCATGGCCGTCAACAACTGTTCCTGTTAAAACGCTTTGCTGTTGCAGTTCATTAGTTTCAGCCTTTGCAGACTGGATACTAAAGAAAGACAGGAACGCCACTACCATAAATAATATGGCAATCGACAGGATCGTTTTCTTAGTTAATTGTTTATTCATAATTTAAAGTTAATAGATAATATTAATATTTTAAAATTTCTCGACTTTCTTACCATTCATCTTGACATTCTTCAATGTCATATTCTGGATCGTACCTTCTTCTAATAAATCTGCTTCGTTCTGGATATTGCAGTTTTCAAAATGAAAGTCTCGCAGAATATACTTATCGGATTTGCCTACATCCATGAAATTTTCACTTTTCACCTTAATATTCTTAAAGTTGATGTTATTACACATTGACATAGGCATATCATCTCTTTTTTCCAGATTATAGAATTGAGTCCATGGACGTACTACCAAGAAACTGCTACAGTCGCCTGTTACATCTTCAACAGAAAGATATTCATAATGCTGAGGCGTATCTGGACGCATTTTCAACCAAATCACACGATTGGCATTGTGAACATCGCAACGACGAAATATGATATTACGATCATTAAGAGATTCACTACCGAATGTCAGACATCCATGAACGACACCATATTTACAATCCTCTACTATGACATTGTAATTGGGACCGTTTGTCGTATCTTTATCTGCCCAAGTTCCCTTTCCTCCTTTTAGTACAACAGCATCATCGTTCACACTCATATAACATCCATGTACCAATACATCGTGACAATAGTCTATATCAATCGCATCACTGCTTGGTGCCTTAATACCTGATGTAGGTGCATAGATATAACAATCTATGAATTTCACATGATTACTGCGATAAATATGATTCGTCCAAAATGAGCTGTTAATAAGGTGAACATCCTGTACCTGTACATTTTTACAGTTGGATATATAAGTCAGACGTGGACGCATCGCTTCCAAATTGGTACAATCCTTATTTATTCTGCGACGTATCCAGAATTCCTCCCAAAAACGGGTGCCGTTACCATTGATTGTTCCTTTACCTGAAATTGTAAAACCATCAAGTCCGTCAGCATTAACCAAAGCTGCAAAATAATCGATTGTATTACCTTCCAGTCTCGTTCGAAGTATTTTATAATATTTGATGGCATCTATTCCTTTCAATGTAGCTTCTTCTGAAAGATAGAGATGTGTGCCCTGTTTGAAGAATATAGAACCACTAAGGAATGTTCCTTTAGGTATTACGATTACACCTCCGCCATCAGCAGCAGCTGTATCAATAACTTTCTGTATTGCTTCTGTTTGTACAATAGTAGAATCGTCCTTGACTCCGTAATCGGTAATAACGTATTTTTTCCCTAGATTTGTTATATCTACCTTGGCTGTATCATTAAACCATTCAGGTACTACAGAGCCATCAGGAAACAATTGTTGTTTCTTCTTAGCATTAGCTGTACATGAAATTAACAATACAGTTAACAGTATCAGTTTTAGTTTCATAGATGTTTGAATTCGTTAATTTATGCTGCAAATTTATCGTCTTTTAATATATAAATTGTGGTAATTTCGTTCATTTTATGCGAAAATTGTACAATTATAAGTTAATTTTCCTGTTTAACATATCATTCATATAAATTATTCATCCACTAGCCTACAGAATGTATATGTTACAATATTATCAATGGATGTAAAATGATAAAAAAACAAATCAGACCCGCATAACTGCGAGTCTGATTTTAACATTAATAATAACCTAATTTAATACAATTAGTATCCTGGGTTCTGCATTGCAGCCTTTTCTTCATCTGTCAGATTAGCGCCAGATTCATTTGTTATACCGTCCAAGAACGACTGTGGTATAGGACGGAAATAATGTGTTGCGGGATCAAATGTTCCTTCACGACCATTTCCATCATTGAAAGCATTAAAACGAGCCTGTAAAGTCTTTGTTCGTGCTAAATCTTCCCAACGATATAATTCGCCACATAATTCACGGGTACGCTCATCTAGAATAAAGTTCATTACTTTATCATAAGTAACGTCACCACTCGAAGTGTAACCTGTAGCTGTCGTTAATGCATTATATATCTTATTATCGACTGCAGAATTCAGGATATCATTTATTGAATTCAAATGCATAGAAGTCTTGGTTGATGCTGTTGTCACACTTCCTTCCATATTATTGGATTCATAATATGTATTCTTTCCCCAATAGATTGCTCCGTCTGCAGAATATCCGCCACCTTTACCCGTACAATAAGTATTATTCTTATACGCCTGACCACCATCAATACTTATGCTACGATCTTCACCTTCTGTAAATGCGGCCCTATCTCGTATCTTATTAAGATATGTAATAGCGTTCGTATAATCTTTCTGACGGGCATAAGCCTCGGCTACCATCAGGACATCCTCAGCTGAACGTGCACATATAGCATCGCGGGTACCAAACTGACTGGCAATAGCTATACGATAACCATCGCGATATTTTGACAATGCGACAGAACGTTTTTGGACTCCATAATAACCTTCATTTCCATGCTGTCCTACGAAAGCGTCATTTTCACCTTTAAAATAGCGGACAAAAGTATGAGTATTTTCCATCGTTCCATTTTTCGTTACTCCTGTTGCATCTCCTGAGACAGCAGCATAACGGGTATCACCGGCATCATTTACAATATATTTTATGGCCAGTTCACTACCTGAGAAACGTTTTCCGCCTACAGTCGCTCCACTTGGCAATATACCAGCAGTTGACTGTGCAGCTGTCCATGTAGGAGCCTTTGCTGTAGAGTTACATCCATAACAAGTTATAAATGATTTCCAGAAACGGGAATCGTTAACTCTATCAAATACATCCATTGTATAATTGGTGGCGCGATCATAACTGAATTCACGTCCTCCTGATATATCACGAACAGTACCGGCTAAGTCTTGATATACCGAAGGATAATACAAATGCATTTGGTTTCCGTAACGTCCCCATGTAGTCTGATCGTCAGAGAACTGCGCAGCAAGAACGACCTCTGATACTTTTTCATTATCGCCATTAGCTTTCTGATAATCCCACAGTGCACTATAATCTGTGCATAAAGGACAAGCTGTTACCACTTCACTACCGTATTTGATCACAGCAGCCAAATCTGCATCTTTGTAACTAGAATTCCAGCTGGAATACAATTCACTTGCACGGAACAGATGTGCCTTAGCCAAATAATGGGCAGCAGCATACTTTGTAATTCGTCCTGTTTCCGCAGCCGTAGTTGGCAATAAAGTATATGCTTCTTCTAAGTCAGAAATGATTTGTGCGAAACATTCTTCTTGTGAATTCCTAGTATAATAAGTAGTCAACACGCCATTGGAAGGAGTCAGTTTCAATGGTACCCCTCCGTATTGTTTAACCAATTGGAAATAGAAGTAAGCTCTCAAAAAATAAGCTTCTCCCAAACGGGTGTTATATGTTGATGCTGTAGAACTATAGTATAATGGAATATTCTGAATAGCAGTATTTGCACTCTCTATACGATTATACATATTATCCCACAATGGTTTATTGGCACCTGTTTCATCAGAATTCAATACAGAACTGTAACCATTATATGCAGGAATCTGATTATTTGCATCTGTAAATTCATCTACACCCATTGTATACAACTCACATGCCCAAATATAATTAAACTGGAACTTCAGTCCTGAATAGGTTCCCGTTATTAAATCGTCAAGACCTGCCTGAGTCTTAAAATATTCTGTGTTGTACGCGTTAACCTGCGTTTCATCCAGAAAACTGTCACTACAGGATGTCAAGCCTATTCCTGTAGAACCGAGCAACAATGTGCCGATTATATATTTATTAATATTCATAATAATTCTTATTTAATTAAAATCCAACATTAAGTCCTATAACAAATGAACGTGAAGATGTCTCTGAACCATAGTTTGTTGTATTATTGGAATAATTCAACAAGTCAGTATCCAAATAATCACACTTAGAATATATTCTCCATGGATTCATTGCCTGAACATATACCTTCAGGTTATTTATACCAGTTCCTTTCAATTGCTTACTTGTAAACGTATATCCTAATGATACATTACGCAACTTAATGAACGAACCATCCTGATAATTCATAGAAGACTGATATGCATCTGCTGACTCACCATTGATACCTGGAGAATAATAATACGCATTCTCATTAACATTTGCAACCCAATAATCTATCTTACGTTGCATATAGCGACCGTCAAGAGTCAAAGAACCATTAGGTACGGTGAATCCCCAACGAGAATATACGAAGAATGAGAATTCCCAATTCTTATAATTCAAAGTACTTGTGATACCACCAGACCATGTTGGGCGAACTGTTCCTACAATAGCTTTATCGCTAGTCGTTATTTTACCGTCACCATCAATATCCTTCACTTTGATCTGTCCTGGTTTACGATTGTATGTAGCAGCTTCTTCAGATTCAGATGTTTTCCATATACCATCATATACATAATCATAGTAAACACCTATTTCTTCTCCTACGAACCATCTGTTAGTGAGGTCTTGCGTATTTCCATTTGACAGTTCAACGATTTCACTCTTATCCTTTGACCAAGTCAGCCCTAATGTCCATGTTAAATCTTTTGTCTGAACAGGAATCGCATTCAGTTGGAAATCGATACCCCAACCTTTTGTTTTACCAACATTGGCATAAGTACTTGTATAACCTGTCATACTTGGAATAACCATTGACATAAGCAAGTCTTTCGTCTTTGTTTTATAGATATCAATACTACCATTAATTCTACTATTCAGGAATCCATAATCTAGACCGAGGTTATACTGCGTTGTACGTTCCCAACCCAATGAATTGTTCTGCATCTTATTAGGCGATGCAGATGAAGCATCAGATCCAACATAACCAAGGGATGACGATGTCGTACCCCAATTGTAGTACAAACCTTGGATTGCACCTTTCGTACCAAATGCACTGATTGCAGAGTTACCTGTTACACCGACACCTAAACGGAGCTTTAACTGACTGAGCCATGAAACATTTCTTAAGAAGCTCTCCTGATCTGCACGCCATGCTAAAGCCATTGATGGGAAACTTGCCCATTTATGACCTTCAGCTAAGACGGAACTACCATCCCAACGAACAGAAGCTGTCAACATATATTTGTCTTTATAACCGTAATTGGCACGAATCATATATGAACTCATCTGGTTTTCAGAATATCCTGTGCCTAATGTATATGTACCAGAAGACATGTTATACCATAATTCTGTATCCATTGCCACACCAACACTTGAAGATGTACTATAATCATAATGATATCCGGAAGCAGATTGCATTAATGTAAGACCGATTTTATGATCTTTTGCTATTGTCTTATCATAATATACAAGGTTATCCAATGTCCATGCACGTGTCGTATAATGATTCCATTTAGCAGTATTATTGCCATCACCATTTATACCATCACCATCCCAGAATGTTCCTGTCTGATAGAATTTAAACTCTGGACCGAATTGTATACGATACTTCAAACCGTCTAATGGCTCCCATATCTTACCAAAATCCAATTGACCATAGAAACTTCCACTTACATTGAAATTCTTGCGGTTATTAGTTGTATAACTTAATTCACTAATCGGGTTGATGATATTGACGTCGCCTGCTGCCGGGTTACGTATATATGCGCCATTTTCATCATAAGGAACAGTCCATGGTAACATAGCCTGCAATGCACTATAATAGTCACCGGAACCTGTCGTAGACTTCTGGAAACTATAACCATAATCCTGGTCACCATAAGTAGCATTGATAGACGTTCCCATCTTAAAATATGGTTTTGGAGAGCCGTCGAATGTTACCTTGGCCGTATATCGTGTATAATTCTGACCAGGTTGTGTTCCTCTTTGTTTCAGATATCCGAAAGAACCATAACCTTGGAATTTATCCGTGCCACCTGCTGCACTAATCGTATGTTCTTGAGTGATACCTGTTTGTTTACCAAGAGATGTCCAGTCGTAACTACCCACTTTGCTGGCATCATAGTTGCCATCCGAATCATAAGCTTGTGCTATATTAGCAAAAGAAGCTGTTACAGATCCCCAAACAGACTGGTCAGCTGTCAATGACGGGACCACATAACCGTCACTACCGATTGTTGACTTGTATGTACCCATATTATATTTAGCCAGACGCGCATACTGTAACCACTCCGCTGCACTCATCTGATCTTCTACAGAATACATTTTTTCGAAAGTAACAGAACCTGAATAGTTCAAAGACATTCTGCCATCTTTACCATGTTTCGTCGTAACCAAGATTACGCCATTGGCACCACGCGAACCATATATAGCAGTAGCTGAAGCATCTTTCAACACATCAATAGACTCAATATCTTGAGGGTTCAGATTACTTATACCGTCAGAATTTTGCAATACCATACCATCTACTACATACAAAGGTCCTTGATTTGCATTCAATGAACGCACACCACGAATGTTTATTCCTCCAGTTTCACCAGGACGTTGACTTGATGTAATGTCGACACCGGCTGTTTTTCCCTGCATAGCCTGTAAAGCATCTTTAACAGGCATAGCATTCAGTTCCTTCTCACCCACGCGCGCCATAGCACCGGTTACATCCGATTTTTTCATTGTACCGTAACCTACTACTACAATTTCGTCAAGTACTTTTTTGTCCTCTTGTAGTGTAATCTTAACATCCTGGCGACCGGAAAGAGCTACAATTTCTGATTTGTAACCTACATAAGAAACGACAATTGTCGAATTCTTCTGTGCATTGGAAATAGTAAAGTTACCATTCAGATCGGTCACTGTACCATTTGACGTTCCTCTTACCAGGACACTAGCTCCGATGACAGGTTCACCTGTTGCATCTACTACGGTTCCAGTAACTTTGCCCTGCGCAAACGTACTTATTGTACAAAATGCGAACAGAACAAAAAACATTAATCGCTGGATAATACTCCTTTGATTAGATAGACTTGTTTTAACATTGTCTTCCATGTCTTTTTTCTTTTAGTTAGTAATTATGTTATTCGTTATCAGTATTTCACATCAACTTTCAATCCTTCCAGATTTATATTTTCTGTATTAGTCAATATCAGATTTTTCTCCGTTTTGATGTCACAATTCTTAAATAGGATTCCTGTGATAGGGGATTGTTCATAACCTTTTATTTCTCCCATCGAACGACAAGTTCCTTTTACATTGATAATCTGGAGGTTCTTCAATTCGGTCAATTTATCAGCAGTCGGTGCTATCGGTGGGACCATTCGCCAACGCATATTTATATCAAACACTAGCCGTGGATTATTGAGCGTTATATCCCTGAATGTGATGTTTTCAATAACCCCTCCCCTGCTTGGTTGCGATTTGATTCTGATACTCCCTGCATTGTCTTTGTCCATCAGACAATTCTGTACCAGAACATTGCGGATGTCGCCAGACACTTCACTTCCTATATCTACACCACTGTGACCGTAACCAAAACGGCAATTCTCTATGAGAATATTTTCGGATGGACGTCCTACCCTGCGACCATCATCATCCTTACCCGACTTGATTGATATACAGTCGTCATTATCTTCTATATCAGCATTTCTAACTACAACACCTTTCGATGAATCAATATCTATTCCATCTGAGCTCGGAATCGTATGTTCGGCACGTATAACGGTTCCGTCAACTGTAAAACTATCGGTATAGAGTATATGTATACACCATGAAGCCTGATCTTTAAGATTCAGTCCTCTTAATTGTCCTCCATCACAGCGTGTAAAGCAAATCAATCGTGGTCTACCACTTGTTCCAAAAGGATGTGATTTCCATTCCACTCCTTTTCCATCTATCATACCCTGACCTTCGACTCTCACTCCTTTACAATCTGTAAAATTAAGGAGTGCACTCTTCCAAACTTGTTCTATACCTTCAAAACGTGTCGGTATCAGGGGGAAATCTGTTTCAACGATAGTGGATGTCAGTCTTGAATCTTTTTCCAAGTATAGGTTGACTCCTTGCCGAAAAAACAAAGCCCCTGTTACAAAGTTACCTCTTGGTACGACCATTGTTCCACCACCATGATAATATATACTGTCAATAGTCGCTTGCAAACATTTCGTATTTACGGTCACGCCATCCCCCACAGCACCGTAATCGGTCACAAGATATTTCCTATCATTACAGGATACGCTCAGCATGACCGTCTCATATTCCTTCATTTCAAGATTCACCCATGTGCGATTATCTTTTACGAAAGATTGGATAGGCATAATCTCCCCTGTCAGCGTATTCCATTTTGACACATTGCCTATGGCATCCATTCCTATGGTTATTTTCTGATTATGGTGACCTTCATTGAAAATGAAGTAGAATTCACCTTCCGGCAATATTCTTCGGGTATATCTTATATCTAGAGTCTGATCAAAAGGCAAACGTTTGGGATCACCGCTACGCCTTGGAGCGTTGTTCGGTTCAAATTGTTGCAAATTATTTACAACAATTTCCGCATTCGGCATCGCAGCCTGTACATTCGATGTATACTCATCTGTTGGTTCGATCAAAGAATGATCTTCCAATACGAATGGTGTGAGACTGGTATAAGTCTTATCTACCAAATATCTCGGAACATTCCCCCAAAAGAGCACTTTACCCCCTTGTTTTTCAAATTGGCTGATCATACTCCAGGCTTTAACTGAAATGGCATCTGAAGAAGGTATTATCAATGTGGAATAACGTTGCCCACTTTTATTTTCAAGACGACTATATTTCACTGAAAGTGCTTCAGAAAAGGCATCGTCATCTACATAATCGAAATCACGCTGATGCTGTAATAACAGATGTGATATTTTCTTTATTCTTTCCGCAACATTATTATCATCCATCCATAATGAGCTAGTGGGATAATACATGGCTATACGAGCACCCGGCGAACCTTGGGTAAGAAGATAGGCAGTACGGTTCGTATAATCATTCAATTGTTTCATTCCCGGTTGTGACATCCAACCCTGGTCTTTACTACCAGCCATCCAGAACATAAACTCGAAGAAATTTATACCCCGTATCATCTGATAATCAACTACATATTTAGCTTCTGCAATCGTCGGCGTACTATAATAAGCGGCAAAACTCTCACTGAAAGAACGTGGCTTGCCATACACATGGGCAACAGATGAAGCAAATTTAGGAAAATCATTGACAGTATCAGGCCATATCTGATTCCATATCGCATCTACACCAGGTATCTGTACCTTACTCAAGTCTCTGAACAAATTGCCTTCCGCCTTGACACATACAGGCATGTTATGATCATTGTTTAAATGCGTAATATGTGCCAATTTGTTAGCTTCACACCAGTCTGCCACCTGTTTAAAATAGTTATTGGCAAACAGACGCGACCAAACATCCCAATAATCAGCCTTAAATCGTTTTTCGGCAATTGTCTGTATCGGTGAAAACATTGATGAAAGCATCAATGTCGGTTCATAACCTTTCATTACCTTAAAGGAATCAAGTAAAGCTTGAGTAAACGGCAGATGCGAATAATCCGGTTCATCACCTCTGAAACCTAATACAGTCTTTCCGAATTCGTTGCCGATATATTTTTTGTATTGTTCATGGGTCCATTCTATATATTGTCTTACAGCCATAGGATTAAGATAATCCATCTGTGAATTCTTAGTATCCTTTGCTCTTGTCGGATTATTTACACTTCTTGTCTGTCCTGTGCGGAAATCCGGTTTTACCAGCAGGATTGTCCAATTGTCCAGACCTGCCACAAAAGATATTTTGTGATCGACAATCTTAATATAGGTATTCTTGTTGCGTGCCGTATTGACCGCAACAGCACTAATCACTTCATTGTCAACCGGATAATCTTTCAACACATCTCCTGGCTTCACATTTATGTTATCAACATTAACAAGTGCCTTCATTCGAAGCTCCGGACGTTCTTCAGAAAATTTTCCTCCTGCAAAACCACTTGGATATTTGCCTTCATCTATGATCCAAACCTTTAATGAACGTTTCTTTGCCTCATTTACTATTTGTCTTATCAACTTAAACCATTCGTCCGACAAATACTTACAAGGAAGATTATACCCTGCTTCAAGAATCACGGCCCTGAATCCCCTGGCCTTTATAGAATCCAGATCATGTTGGATGACTTGTTTTGTTATATTGCCCTCCAATCCCCAAATCACATGACTGGCATACTCGGAAGGTGGATTCGCAAAATGTTCCTTAATCTCATATACAGAAGGAATATGTATACCTTGCCATGATTTCTTTTCGGCAGACATACATAAGGTTTTGGTTGTCACAACACACATTATCATTAATAGATATTTGTACTTCATATATAAGATTAATAGCAGTTTGATTCGAGGGCAAAATTAGGGTATTTTAGACAATTATAAATTAAATAATTGTTCAAAAGACTCGAATATTTGGCATTTATGATTAAAAATATTATATTTGCATCTTGTTAACGACAAGATATAACATAAATGTATAAGCTAAAATGAAAGAATTCTTTAAGTACACCCTTGCCACTATCACAGGAATCGTGCTATTCCTCGTAATTACCGGGATATTCGGAGTTATCAGTATTGTGGGAATGATTTCCACCAGTGAAGCCACCCAAACAGTAAAAGACAACTCGGTATTTGTCCTTAAGTTATCCGGCGTCTTGGAAGAAAGAGCTGACAATAATCTGATGTCTCAGATATCGGATGATATAAGCACTATCGGACTGGATGATATTCTAAACGCAATAGAAAAAGCAAAAAACAATGATAATATAAAAGGTATATACATAGAAGCTGGAACATTTAATCCTGATTCTCATGCTTCATTACAAGCTATACGCGATGCCTTAAAGGACTTCAAAAAAAGTGGTAAATGGATTGTCGCTTATGGGGACATCTACACACAGGGTGCTTATTATGTTTGTTCTGTGGCCGACAAGGTTTATCTTAACCCTGTTGGCATTATCGACTGGCATGGACTTGCCGCCCAACCGTATTATCTCAAAGACATGTTAGCCAAATTTGGCGTAAAAGTCCAACTGTTTAAAGTAGGAACATACAAAAGTATGCCTGATACATATACCGCTGATAAGATGAGCGATGCAAACCGTTTACAGGTGAAGGCTTATATAGGCGGTATTTGGAATACGATATGTAAAGATGTATCTGCCAGCAGAGGACTCAGTATCAGTCAACTCAATAGATACGCAGACAATTATACCTTTTTGGCTGATGCGAAAGATCTTTTAAAAGATAAGATGGTGGATGGACTGCTATATAATGATCAGATCAAAACTGAAATCAAGAAACTTCTTAAGATTGACAAAGATGAGAGTATCAATCAGTTGTCCCTTTCCCAAATGAATAATGTGGAAGAAGACAAAAAAGACGGAGATAAAATAGCTGTATATTATGCTTACGGTAATATTGTAAGTTCAAACATTGAAGATGTCAGCGGTCATACGATCAATTCAGTTGTTGTTGACAAAGATTTAGAGAGTCTTATGAACGACGATGACGTAAAAGCCGTTGTCATCAGAGTTAACTCAGGCGGAGGAAGTTCTTTTGCCTCAGAACAGTTATGGCATGCGGTAGAGATGCTTAAATCAAAGAAACCTGTCGTTGTCTCAATGGGCGGTCTGGCTGCATCCGGAGCATATTATCTCAGTTGTGTCGCCAACTGGATAGTTGCCGAACCGACTACATTGACAGGAAGCATCGGTATATTTGGCATGGTTCCTGATGTCAGTGGACTGCTGACTCAAAAATTAGGTATAAAGTTTGATGTGGAAAAGACCAACAAGTCAAGTGATTTCGGTTCATTAGGCCGTCCTTTCAATGTAGACGAAACCAATGCGTTCCAAGCTAGTGTTAACAGAGGCTATGTCCTTTTCCGCTCACGTGTAGCCGCTGGACGCAAGATGAAAGTTGAAGATGTTGAAAAGGTTGCGCAAGGCCACGTATGGTTGGGCGAAACAGCAATCAAGTTGCACCTTGTCGATCAATTGGGCGGACTGAATGTTGCTATAGAAAAAGCAGCACAGTTGGCTAAAATCAAAAAAGATCATTATTATACGGAAAGTTACCCTGCAAAAGTCAGTTGGATAGACCAAATATTGGATAAATCGCTCAGTTCTGGCAATAATTACTTAGACGATCAACTTAAAGAGACTTTAGGTGACTATTATGAGCCACTCATCCTTCTCAAGAGTATGGGCAGACAAGACAGAGTACAAGCTAGAATTCCATATTCCGTCAACATCAAATAAGCGACCGGATAGATTAACCTGAAGATATGGATGATTTTATCAAGATAAACAATAGTCTGCTTCCATTCAGTTGGTTATACGGCTTAGGGGTGGAAATACGCAATTTTCTATTTAATATAGGAATACTGAAAAGTCGAAGTTTCGATATTCCGGTAATATCTGTCGGCAACATCACAGTAGGCGGAACAGGCAAAACCCCACATGTTGAGTATCTTATCAGATTGCTTCAAGACAAATTCAACATTGCGGTACTTAGCCGAGGATACAAACGCAAAAGCAAAGGATTTGTTCTGGCTGACGAAGACACGCGAATGAGAACCATTGGTGATGAACCGTATCAGATGAAACAAAAGTTTCCCAACATCGCCGTAGCGGTAGATAAAAACAGATGTAACGGAATTGAACAAATCTGCAATAACAAAAAGACGAAATATACAGATGTTATATTACTAGACGATGCCTACCAGCATCGCTACGTAAAACCCGGAATAAATATTTTACTGGTCGACTATCACAGAATGATTAATGCCGATAAATTATTACCAGCCGGAAGACTAAGGGAACCCAAAGAAGGTAAATCACGGGCTGATATAGTAATAGTAACAAAATGTCCGAAAGACATCAAGCCCATGGAATTCAGGGTCATGATAAAAGCTATGGACTTGTATCCATATCAGCAATTGTATTTTACGACACTGGTTTATGGAAATCTTCAACCTATTTACTGTGGCGAAGAAAAGACGCTCGACTCTATCGGACAAGAAGACAACATCCTGTTACTTACAGGAATTGCATCTCCCGAACAAATAATAGAAGATCTCAAACCTCATACTCAACGAATTATACAGATGCGTTACCGCGATCATCATCAATTTACCGATGATGATATAGAGGACATCAACAACCGGTACGCCGCCTTGCCATCACCCAAATTAATCATCACAACTGAAAAAGATGCCACACGCATATTTGGACACGAAGGTCTCAGTGAAGAAGTAAGGCATAACATCTATACACTACCTGTTGAAGTAGAGTTTATGTTAGGACAAGAAGATACGTTTAACGAAAATATTATAGGATATGTACGAAAAAATTCAAGAAACAGCATCCTGGCTAAAAAAACGGATGAGCACAAGTCCCCAAACAGCAATCATACTGGGAACAGGATTGGGACAATTAGCTTCAGAAATAACTGATACATACGAATTCGCATACAAGGATATACCTAATTTCCCTGTATCTACGGTGGAAGGCCATGCCGGCAAACTGATTTTCGGTAAACTGGGCGGTAAGGATATTATGGCTATGGAAGGCCGATTCCATTTTTATGAAGGTTATTCCATGAAAGAGGTTACATTCCCTATTCGCGTCATGTACGAATTGGGCATCAAGACTCTGTTTGTATCCAACGCATCAGGTGGAATGAACCCTGAATTCAGAATCGGCGATCTGATGATCATAACAGATCATATCAATTTCTTCCCTGAACATCCTTTGAGAGGTAAGAATTTTCCCACCGGACCACGTTTCCCGGATATGCACGAAGCCTACGACAAAGCTCTTATAGCAGAAGCTGATGAAATAGCCAAAGAGAAAGACATACGTGTGGTACATGGCATATATATAGGTGTACAAGGACCGACATTCGAGACACCTGCAGAATATAGGATGTACCACCGTCTGGGTGCAGATGCCGTAGGAATGAGTACCGTACCCGAAGTCATTGTCGCTCATCATTGCGGTATTAAGACATTCGGTATCAGTATCATTACCGACCTGGGCATAGAAGGCAGTCCCGTAGAGGTAAGTCATGAAGAGGTTCAGATCGCTGCCAATAAGGCGCAACCGCTTATGACAGAAATAATGAGAGAAATGATAAAAAGAGCATAAATGACAGCAATATCAAAACTTGGCGAGTTTGGCTTGATCGACCGCCTGACAGAAGACATAAAATTAAAGAATGATTCAAGTGTTTATGGCGTAGGCGACGACTGTGCCGTCATGCATTATCCTGACAAGGAAGTACTGGTTACGAACGACCTGCTTATGGAGGGTGTGCATTTCGACCTTACTTATATCGATATGCAACATCTTGGTTATAAGGCCGCCATGGTTAATATCAGTGATATCTTTGCCATGAACGGCACCCCCCGGCAAATGGTCGTCAGCATTGCCTTGAGCAAACGGTTTACGATAGAAGACATGGATGCATTCTACGATGGTCTGAAAATGGCTTGCGAAAAATGGAATGTGGATATCGTAGGTGGAGACACCACCTCTTCATTCACAGGACTGGCCATCAGCATCACATGTATAGGTGAATGTGAAAAGGACAAGATAATATACAGGCACGGTGCCAAAGATACCGACCTGATATGCGTAAGCGGAGACCTCGGAGCCGCATACATGGGACTGCAACTTCTTGAACGGGAAAAGAGCGTCTATTATCAACAGGTAGAAGAAGCCAAAAAGAAGGGCAATCAGAAAGAACTGGATGAACTGTCACATTTCCAACCGGATTTCGCCGGTAAGGAATACCTGCTGCAACGTCAATTAAAACCGGAAGCCCGTGGTGATATTCTTGAAAAACTGAGGGGGGCTGACATTCATCCCACATCAATGATGGATATCAGTGACGGTCTGAGCAGCGAAATTCTGCACATTTGCAAACAAAGTCATTGCGGATGCCGCCTATATGAAAAGAATATCCCTATCGATTATCAGACAGCAGTGATGGCCGAAGAAATGAATATGAATGTTACGACCTGCGCACTCAATGGCGGAGAAGATTATGAACTGTTGTTTACTGTCCCCATAGGAGACCTTGATAAAATCAAGGATATGGAAGATGTAAAATTGATAGGTCATATCACTGAAGAAAAGTTCGGTTGTATGCTTACCACTCGCGACGGTAATGAATTCGAATTGAAAGCGCAAGGCTGGAATCCACTTGAAAAGTAAAGATTATATAATAATTTTAATAAAAAGTTTTGCGGGCTCAAAGATTATTTGTACCTTTGCACCCGCAAAACAAAAAATGGTGCCATAGCTCAGTTGGTAGAGCAAAGGACTGAAAATCCTTGTGTCCCCGGTTCGATTCCTGGTGGTACCACTCCTCCTTTCATTAGCCCTGTTCTCGCAAGAGGCAGGGTTTTATTTTATGTTCATTTCTTTTTCTATCTGCAAGTTCTTTAATAAATCATCCCAATCCTTTGCCTTTACCGGGTTATATAGTAACTTAGTATAATTACCAGCTATACTATCTCCAATATTTAACAAACGAATTACGGGTACGTCCTGTGTCGTATTTCTTATTGCATCAACAAAGCGACTCGCTTCTTGAAAATCAATATCCGGGGTTATAATAATAGCTGAAATATCTGTATTGAGGAATATCAGAATATCATCTTCAATTGTTTTTCCTCTTATGAGTCTGTATTTATGGTTCAAGTGTTCTTCCAGTTTACTATATTGTTCGTCATCATTACATAAAACTTCAATACTGGGCAATAACGTATTACTATCTATATCAATAGCATTTAGAATACTTCTCATCCGTTCTTCCAAATCACCATTATACTTGAACAGTTTCAGTATTTCTCCTTTTAACACATCCTCTGTGGTGGCATTTGTAAGTCGTTGGATAATATTCTCTCTTCGTTTCAAGAAGTTGCCTTTATATTCCAAACTGAGCAGTCGACGTTGTACAGATTTATATAATGTTATGTCCCGGATGCAAACCAACTGCATCTCTTCATCTTTATAATTAAACAAAGTTCCTGACACTGATACATCAATATCCATCGGTTCTTTCCTTTTGTCATAAATCGTCATGTTTGCCTCCAGGTCCATGAAATTCTTTTTGTTAACGAAAGCTCTTTTCAGACTAGCTCTGATGAGACATGACTTACAAAATGATGAAGTGCCACAGAGTCCGGCATCACAACCATTCTTGCATCCAAGAACATTACCTAATATCGAAGATGACGAATGGGGCGCATTAGGATTTAATATAAAATAATTGGTCAACACGACATTAATATCTGCATCTATCAGAAAATAGTAAAAAGGAGTTTGATTAAAAATCTTCTCGTATATATCTTTATTTTCTATATCCGCATCTTGTATTTTTCTATTATCAAGTTGTTTTTTATATACTTGCAACGATGCTATCATTATTGCGATGGCACAAACCAATAGTATAACAACTATTATTATAAGTAAGTTCATATAGGTCAACTACGTTTTATCGGGAACAAATATACATAAAAACAATGCAGTCAACAAATATGTCTATTTGAATTAATCAAATTTAACCTTGAGAGTATTTTTATATTTTATTTACGAGATATTTTTGGATTGTCTTTATTTTATATTATATTTGTCGCCGTAAATAAAAAATACTAACAATGAAACGACTATTTATTACATTGGCATCTGTTCTTTTCGTTGGAGGACTGTTTGCACAGACGGCGCCTCAGGTAAAGACAGACGGCGGAATTCTGGAAGGTATCAACGAATCTGGTATGAACATATTCAAGGGTATTCCTTTTGCGGCACCCCCTATTGGCAATCTCAGATGGAAAGCGCCTCAACCTGTACAGAAATGGGATGGTATACGCAAAGCTGACTCGTTCGGTCCGAATCCCATGCAGGAAAGACTCTTCGGTGATATGAATTTCGGCACAGACAAGATGAGCGAAGACTGCCTGTATCTTAACATCTGGACACCTGCAAAAACAATGGACGAAAAACTGCCGGTCTTTATTTACTTCAATGGAGGCGGTCTGATGGCTGGCAGCGGCAGTGAACCCAGATATGCAGGACTGTCACTTGCGCGAAGGGGTATTGTAACTGTCACCGCCAATTATCGTGAAGGTATCTTCGGATTCTTCGCACATCCACAATTAAGTAAGGAGACGCCTTATAAAGGTTCCGGTAATTACGGTTTTATGGATCAAGCTGCTGCCATCAAATGGGTAAAAGACAATATTTCTGCATTCGGCGGTGACCCCGACCGCATCACGATTATGGGCGAGTCAGCCGGTTCTATGTCTGTAAGTGCACTGATGGCTTCACCTATATCGCGTAACCTTATTCATCAGGCGATGGGGTCGAGTGGCTCGGTCCTCGGATTCAACAAAATAGCCACACTTACTGAGGCTGAAAAGGCTGGCGTTGCACTGGCAAAGAAGATCGGATGCAAATCCGTCAAGGAATTACGGAATCTTTCAGCAGAACAACTGATGAAAAAAGCAGCCGTCAACAACGTTCCCACATATAATATTGATGGATATTTCTTTACCGAGCAACCGATTGAGACTTACAAGAAAGGTGAGCAGGCAAAAGTGGCATGCCTTATCGGCAACAATTCTGCCGAGATGACACCGATGTTCGCCACACGGGGACAGGCACCGACAATAGCAAATATAAAATCTGCCGTGGAAGCAATATTCAAGACTCCGGCAGATGAATTACTGCCTCTGTATGGTATCAACACAGATGCCGACATACTCAGATCACCCGGTTATCAACTGTCAGGTGATGCTTTTATCGTTTTCTCCACATGGAAATGGATGGATATGCAACAGAAGACAGGAGGTATGCCCGTATACAGATATCAATATAATCATCCCCGTCCTGATATGGTCCTGAAAGATAAAGTTGCCGGACTGGCAGGTGGCGTACAGGACAAGAAAGACGGTGCGACCGAACCGAAGGTTCCAGGTGCCGTACATTCTGCCGATATAGAATATGCGATGGGCAACCTTTCTACCAACACCGTATTCGCATGGAATGCTGACGACTATGCCATTTCTGATATATTTGAAAGTTATTACGCCAATTTCATCAAGACAGGCAACCCTAACGGACTTGGACTTCCGGAATGGACTCCCATCAACGGACAATCGGTGGCTCCGGTCATGCAGATAGACGTGAACTCATATCTGAAAACAGATCCTACCTTACAAAAACGTTATGAACGAATCGACAAAGCTATATACGGAGACAAATAAATGTCAAATCCCCATTGCTGAATACAGGCAATGGGGATTTTTTTGTCTACATGAGTCTACATGATGACAGGAACGAGATATTTTGCCAGTGCGAAACCTCCTACCACCAGCCATATATATAATATAGATGCCAACAGGAACGGTTTGGCACCAGCCTTACGAAACTTATCAATGCTCGTCTCCGCGCCCAGTGCTGTCATAGCCATCGTAAGCAGGAAGGTATCGAAAGTATTGATAAAAGATACGACTGAGACCGGTAACAAGTTGAATGAATTGAATCCTATCACCACAAGAAACAAGATAGCAAACCATGGTATGGATATTTTTCTTCCGGTATCCTGTTTTACACCTTTACGCATCGTCGCGCGTGCCACGCTCCAACTGATGACCAGTAATACCGGCACAAGCATCATCACCCTGATCATCTTAACGATAATGGCGTAATCAGAAACAGATTTTCCCATCGCGTTGCCAGCACCTACCACATGAGCTACCTCATGTATTGTAGAACCAGTAAAAATTCCCATACCTTCAGGTGAAATGGAAAATACGCCATTACGATAGAGTATCGGATAGAGGAACATTGATATAGTTCCGAATATCACTACTGTTGATACAGCCACCGCCGTTTTGTAGGGTTTAATCTTAATAGCCGATTCGGCACCAAGGATAGCCGCAGCACCACATATACCGCTACCGACGGATGTCAGCAAGGCAATGCCTCGGTCCATTTTCAACAGACGACCTATCATGATGCCTCCGCATATTGTAGTCACGACAATAATCGCGTCTATCACAATGGCAGGCAGTCCGACGGCCGTAACATCCTGGAACGTGAGTTTAAAACCATACAGAATAATACCTATACGCAATATCCGTTTGCTACAAAACTGTATTCCGGGTACCCATGTGTCCGGTAAATTGTTGCGCAGACTATTGGCATACAACATACCCAGGATAATACCTACAATCATCGGACTGAATGATATACTTTTCGTAAATGGCATATCACCGATATAAAATGCCGCACACGAGAACAAGGTGATTAATAACACACCGTGAAGCATACTGCTTCTTTTTTCACTTAACATATTCTTCTTCGTTTTTTGATTATATTTCCGACCGCAAAGGTATGAAGAATATGATTCAGTTGTTTATACAATATAACTATCGGCTATAACCTAAGGTTATAAATCGTTTGAATATCGATTGCATTCCACCGGATTCTCCCCGTTTTTCGACAAAGTCAAAATCTCGTTCCATTTTAATATCTTCTATTTCAATGACCTTGTATTCATCCCGTAGCAGAGCTTTACTGACCGAACGGATTGAGACGATACCGATGCTTTCTGAATTGGAAATATAACCTTTTATGCTCTCGGTGCTGCCCAGATACATCACAATGTTCATATCCGATAAGGAAAGTCCCTTACTTTGCAATGTACGTTCTACGACATCCAACGTTCCCGAACCATGTTCGCGCAGCACCATCGGTATCGCCCGCAGTTCATCAAGAGACAGTTCATCCTTTTGTACCAATACATTACGATTGCTTACGATTGCCACCAATTCATCTTTCAAGAAGAATGTATATTTCAGTTGTGGTTGCCTTATTACACCTTCTACCATACCGATATCTATCTTACCATTTTGCAGAGCTGTCTCGATATCTCTCGAATTTCCACTCAAAACAGAGATGGAAGTCTGAGGATACTGTCTTACGAAGGCGGCAAGCATCTCGGGCAACACATATTGGGATATCGTAGTACTGGCACCGATACGTATCTCGCCACTATATTTCTTGCGCATGGCATTCATATCAAAATCCAGTTGCTGATATTCCTTCATGATTCTTTCACTGTGATCGAGCAACTGCTGTCCGGCATTTGTAAGAGAGATTCTGTTGCCCATACGGTCGAACAGACGTACTTTATATTCAGTTTCCAACTCCTGAATATGCTTGCTGATGGCAGGCTGACTGATAAACAGTTCTTGGGAAGCCTTCGTAAAACTGAGGTTCTGTGCAACACTGCGAAAAACTTTCAAACGGATATCTATCATAACAAAACAGGTATAATATGTCTGCAAATTTAGACAAAATATAATGAATTATCCTCGATTATTTTGATTAATTAATTTTTTATGCTAATTTTGCATTTACTAAATGACAACCCTATTCTACATTACCGACATTCTACTGCTACTAATCATATCGGCGATTCTGATATTTATGTATGGCAGAGCGCGAAGACTGAAAGATGTATCATTTCAACTTCGTCGTCGCTCTTTTATAGCGTTTTATATATTGCTGGGCATACACATAGTCTCCTCGTTCGATATCGTCACAGCCGATGGTACAGAAGTTTTAGCCACATTTGCCATCTGCACGCTTTACGCCGCCTTTACTACTTTTATGATGCTTTCATCAGCCTATTTCGGCCGTAAATACCACCGTAATACTTTTATATGGTTCTTCTTATTACAATATCCCGCCATATTGCTTATCCTTCATCTTTTTTCGAGATTTACCGGCAGGTATTCACGGGTCTATTCCATGGACGATATTTGGTACAACGGTAAGGGTCTTACACGTTTCCTCTTCGCCGGACGACTTATATGGCTGGCTATCATTATCGTCGGTTTCCTGTTTATGATTTGTATGCTGATCGATGCTTATCATTATTACATGAAAAACATCGCGGTACACACACCCACAGAAAGGAAAACGATGAGTAGAGACGAGATTCTTGACATTGCGATATATGCAGTTTTATTGGTCGGTATGATGGTGTCGTTCATGATGCCATATCTGCTACCCCATATTATCACCAACATACTGATGGCATGTATGGTGTTCCGAACCTACTACGTATACTATAACTTCCTCCGTTATTCTGAAAACATGTCGCGTAAACAGACAGTATTTGTCCATATATCCCAAAAGCTTCTCGAACTGTCAGAACAGGAGCACAACAATCCTATATACCATAGCAATTCTAATCTCGACGAAGTGGCAGATGCTTTAAAAGTTGAACATCAGGATTTCAGCGACTATCTTTACGAAAGACTTCACACCTCGTTTTCGGCATGGATGAGCGAAATGAAAATCAAGCACTTTACCCAACAACTTACTATGACCGACCGTAAAATCAGTGAACTGTCAGCGGCATGCGGCTATTCTAACGTATCTTCACTCAATCGCGCATTTAAGGCAAATTTCGGAATGACTCCGTCTAAGTATAGGGAAAAACATCTATAATCCCTAATTTCTGTTTTTTGCCACTTCCAGGGCCTCATTGATATTACTGCAAATATTCTCTTTGCCTATCAATTCATTAAAATTAGCTTTCTCCAATGCCACTTGTACACGTTCATTGACGCCGGAGAGGATTATTTTGATATTTTTTTTCCGACTCTTGGTACAAAGGTTCTTCAAATTGTGTATTCCGGTCGAATCTATAAAAGGCACCTTACGCATACGTACTATTCTCACCCTTGGTTTATCTCCCATTCTGGCAACCACATCCTCAAATTTGTTTGCGATACCGAAAAAGTAAGGACCATTTATTTCGTACACCTCCACCCCGTCAGGTATGATGAGATGTTCTTCATGCACATCGATGTCTATCTCGTTATTAGGATCTATCTCATCCGTGATAACCGATACCTGAGTCGTTTCTGCCATACGGCGCATGCAAAACAAACAAGCAATAACCAGTCCCACTTCGATAGCCACCGTAAGGTCGAATATGACCGTAAGGAAAAAGGTAATGAGCAATACCGTAATGTCCGATTTAGGATTACTGAATATTTCACGGAAACTGCGCCAACCGCTCATATTATATGAAACGACGACCAAAACCCCTGCCAGACAAGCCATCGGTATATATTGAGCCAATGGCATTAAGAACAAGAAAATAAGTAAAAGTACCGCTGCATGTACGATGCCGGCCACGGGTGTTTTACCACCATTGTTTATATTGGTCATTGTACGGGCAATGGCACCTGTCGCCGGTATTCCTCCGAATATAGGTGAACATATATTTGCTATGCCCTGTGCGATCAATTCCTGATTGGAATTATGCTTATCTCCGATTACTCCATCAGCGACAGTAGCCGAGAGTAATGATTCGATGGCTCCGAGAATTGCTATCGTCACAGCCGGCGAAATCAGTCCCTTCACATTCTCCCATGTCAGGTTAGGTACCGAAGCGTCAGGCAACTGACCACTGATACGAAAACGGTCACCTATTGTTTCTATACTATTGATATCAGCGTATGTCTTAAGCATATATGCACCTATTGTCATGACGACAATGGCGATAAGTGAACCTGGTATTTTCTTAGAAAACTTGGGTGTAACGGCTATAATGATGATACTTGAGATACCTACGACAGCCGACCATAGATCCACCGAACCGAAATGCTGAAGGTATACTCCCCATTTTTCTATAAAGTCGGCCGGCATTTGAGTCAACTGCAAACCGAGCAAATCTTTTATTTGCGTTGTGAATATTGTCAATGCTATACCGCTGGTAAAACCAACGACGATAGGATATGGGATATACTTAATGACAGTACCTAGACGGAACACGCCCAACATGATAAGAAAGAGTCCGGCGAGAACAGTTGCAATCATCAGCCCTTCCATACCGTACTGCTGTATGATACCATATATGATTACAATAAAGGCACCTGTAGGACCACCTATCTGAACTCTAGTACCGCCAAATGCAGATATAATAAACCCCGCTACAATGGCTGTGATAATACCCTTTTCTGGAGAGACTCCCGATGCAATACCGAAAGCGATAGCTAATGGTAACGCGACGATACCTACTATTACACCCGACATCAAGTCTGCTGCAAATATTGATTTGTTATAACTCTTTATTACCGAACACAATCTTGGTTTGAATACAAACGACTTCATTTAAATATACCTTTATACCTGAAAAGAAGTGCAAAGGTACGCTTTTTTCTTAATATTACCAAATTATTTCTTACTTGAAAGTATAAGGAAATATAACAAGATGTACATTTTATGCGATATATATATAAAAAGTACTACCTTTGCATCATATTAAAAAGTAAACTATATGAAATTAAAAGGTATAATGTTGTTCATGACTGCAGGATTATTTTGTTTGAACTCATGCATCAAAGACGAGGCGTTGAATACTGAAGCAGACATCACATCATGTGTCGTTGACGATGGAATCTTACTACGTAACCCCATTATAACGAACGAGAATGTGACACTCTATGTAAAAGATTCCGTAGACATCACAAGGCAAAATCCAAAATTCACTGTCACAGAAGGCGCCACGATATCACCTGAGAGTGGTACTACACTTAATTTTTCCACGCCACAGAAGTATACAGTGACATCTCAAGATGGAAATTGGAAAAAGACATATACGATAGAATATGCATATTCTAATCTGGAAACAGAATATCACTTCGAGAATATGAAGTATTATGAATATACAGAAGAAGAGGGTACCAATCCTAAACAGTTCTTTCACATTTTCTATGACAAAAGCGTAGAAGGTCAAACATTAGACTGGGGCAGTGGGAATGCTGGATTCATGATAACAAACAGCAACGTACCCGCGACAGACTACCCCACATTTCAGGACAACGATGGATATATAGGGAAATGTGTCAAGATGATCACTAGGAGTACAGGTGCACTTGGTGCCATGTTTGGAGCACCAATAGCCGCTGGCAACTTGTTTATCGGGACATTCGAAATCGACATGACAAACATGGCAAAATCCACACACTTTGGAGTACCGTTCAAACATGAGCCAACCGAATTGGTCGGTTATTATAAATACAAAGCAGGTGATAAATTTACAGATGCTAAAGGAAATGAAATAACAGGAAAGAAAGACAGTTTCGATCTGTATGCTGTACTATTCGAAGTAACCGACGATGTACAGTATTTGGACGGGACGAATTCGCTCACGAGTCCGAACATCATATCAATGGCTCGTATCAGCGATAAAAAAGAAACAGATACATGGACACGCTTTGCTTTACCTTTTATAATGAAAGATGGTAAATCAATAGATCGTGACAAACTGAATAACGGCAAATATAATATCGCTATCATCATGTCATCAAGTACAGAAGGAGCTACTTTCTATGGTGCTGTAGGAAGCACCTTGTGCGTAGACGAAATGCAATTGTTCTATAAATAATAAAGATGTGTATAATGAATAAAGTATTATCAATTCTATGTATCGCTATATCATTTGCATCTATAGCCACTGCTAAGAGTATGAAGACAGACAGTATTACGGCATTAGAATACGAAGTCAGGATAGGTGTTAACATTGGTGGTTCATCTCCCTTATCCATGCCAAGAGAGATTCGTTCTATAGATAGCTACAATCCGCGATTCAACGGGGTGGTTGAAGCCGATGTAACCAAATGGTTTAACAACAAGTCGCATTGGGGAATCTCAGCCGGTCTACGCATTGAATCCAAAAGTATGCATACAGGGGCTGATGTAAAAAACTATCAAACAGAAGTTGTGAATGAAGGGAATTATGTAAGCGGTTACTGGACTGGCTATGTCAACACCAAATACAATACTACCATGATATCCATTCCGATCATGGCTAATTACAAGCTCAACAACAAATGGAAATTCAGGGCTGGCGTATATCTCTCCTATTTGTTCCATCGGGATTTCTCGGGATACGTCACTGACGGGTATTTACGCCAAGGCACACCTGTAGGACAGAAAATACAATTTTTGGATGGCAAACGCGGAACGTATGATTTTTCTGACAATTTGCGCAGGTTACAACCAGGCGTGCAAGCAGGTGCATCATGGATGTGCTGCAAAAATATAAATATAAACGCTGACCTTCAATTCGGATTGAATGACATATTTGAAGATAGTTTCAAGACCGTCACTTTTAATATGTACCCAATATACCTCAATTTAGGCATTGGCTACAGATTCTAAAGATTCATTGAGTGAAACAAGATACAAGGTATGTGACAATCTAGAAGATACACTCCCAATAGTGCATCGGTGGAACATCTTCGTCGAATCCTTCGGCGCGATAACAAGCTTGGGCGGCAGGGTTGTCATAACGCACCTCAAGTGTCACTTTACAGCAACCGTTGTCCCGTGCTATCTCTTTCATTTTTGATATCAGACGACGACTCAGCCCTCTACCTCTATATTGAGGCATAATAAACACATCGTGAATATTAATAAACGGTTTCAACTTGAAGGTCGAGAAATTAATGAACGCATTTACCAGTCCGACCGTTTTCCCTTCCTCGATAATAAACAGTGTTATACTCGTTGGATGATTTTTCAACCCATCCACCAACATACTGTTTTGTGTCTCATCATGCTGCGGATAGTCGCCCATAGGATCAGCCATATACATATTAAGTAATTGGCACAGCGCCGCACAGTGTTCCGGATTATCAAAATCACAAAGAGAGAAATCTGGTTCTTCTATATATATCAGTGTTTTAATCATGATAACACTTTATTTTACCAGCACCCTGCACAGGTCGCGCTGAAGTACACGGGCATCGAGTACAGACATTTCACTGTCCACGATGGCGAAGGCGAGCGTGTGTCCGTTACTGCCTTGGCAATATCCGGCAAGCGAACTGATTCCGTATGGATGCGACAGAGTGCCTGTCTTACCATGTATCTTACCACGCAGTTTGGGGTCGCTCAATTCACTGCGCAACGTACCGTCCACTCCTGATATTGCAAGTTGTCTGTTGAGCAAACGATAGATAGACTTATCGTTATATCCATATCTCAGAATGGCAGTGAGAGCCAATGGCGACAAATGGTTATATGTACACAGTCCACAACCGTCGTGTATCACAAGCGCCGTATCTGTCTGTGACAAATCCTCTCTTAAAAATTTGCGCAGATAATCCACACCTGCCACAGTGGGCACACCATGAGGACTTACCCTGTGACCGATTGTATAGAGCAGTGATGTAGCCTGTGTGTTGGAACTGTTTTTCCACATGCGCCGCACTACATATTCGATGGGACGGCGGAAACGGAAAAGGCAACTGGAACCTTTGGGAATGCGTCCCAGCACCAATTGACTATCCTTTACACTGATTCCCTGATTACGCATGGCAGCCTTCATCTCCTTCTTTATTTTATCTTCACCCTTATAAAGCAGACCGTATTTTGAGAACGACAAATCCCATGGATACCAATGTTGTTCACTCTTCACAGGGTCTTTAACTACCAAGTCGAGTATCATTTTACCATCCAGTTTCTTTATACCCTTATGTTTGAGGGCCTTGAAAAACATAGCTAAATCAGGAGCATTGAGTTGTGGGTCCAGTCCACCCTTGAATGTTACATCACCATGCAGTGTACCGTCTGGCAGCACATTGCCCCTAGTATATATAGAGGTGGCATACATATAGTCAGCCCCCATGAGATGCAGCCCGGCCACACCGCTCAGCAGTTTCATACACGAAGCCACAGGTATAGCCTTGCTTTCATTGCATCCATATACAGGTTTGTCGGCTGTAAGGTCGTAAACGTAAAAGGCAAAATGTCCCTTTACCCTCGGCTTACTGGCAAATTTTGCCAACCCGCTGCACAATCCCGTATCTACAGGCAGATTGTTTACCTTTACTTCCTTGTCTGCTACTTTTTTATTATTGCTGCATCCGCATCCCGTAAGGATAGCCGCAACCATAGTTGCAATGATGCATTTATTCAGAGTATATATTGATTTCATTGTCTATCTTGTTTTCAACGGACAAAGATAAACTAAATCGAAGACAACACAAAAGAAATTATTATTTTTTATTTTACCTCCACCCTAATTATTCCTCCGAAGGGATTGAAATCAAAAAGAGCCTTACCTTTTCTGATGATAACGGCAAGCGGTTTGTCATCCTGCACAGCGGTTATCGTCTTAATATTTTTACCTGTGATGACCATGGTGAGGTTTTCCGTGAAGATTGTCTGGTCAAGATTCAGTGTAGGAGTTATCAAGAGTTGCTTCTTCACGGTAGTGACCGTAATCCGTACAGAGTCGCGTTCTTTCACATAAGCAGCTACGTCATGGAATGTGCCAACCCATATACTGTCTTCACGGGCTTTTACATGATCGAAATGGTCCCAAAGACGCTGAGGGTTACCAAAACAATCGTAACCATAAGTGAGTCCATGAGTCATCCCCACGCCCCAGTCGTGCTTCTCGATGAGTTTGTCAACCCACGAATCAAGATCTTTCAGTGAACTTTTACTGCCAATCGAGCGTTGGAAAGTACGGGTCCCCACACGATTGCGCATAGCGATGGAAAGTCCCGGTTCTCGTTTTGTATTATTAGGATACGCATAAGTGCGTGGCATGATACCTGTCACGGCTGCGATGGCTCCGTCATTACGATATATATCCTCAGCTATTTCATCCGGTGAAAATTTGGCAAGATTGCGATGCGCCCAACCATGGTTCGTCATCTCATGACCGTGGTCGGACATTTCCTTGACCTGTGACCATGTGAGACGGGTGGTATCACGTATATGGTCTTTGTCTATATTGATTTTGGAACCGTTAAGGACGAATGTTCCACGGAATCCACGTTTTTCGAGTTGCGGGGCGACAAGCGTATAGTGTTCGGCAAGACCGTCATCGAAGGTATAAGAGATAGCACAAGCCTTATCACTCTTGAATTTTGCCACATGAACTTCATAATTGGCTGCCATGACACTAATGCTATACCACAATAGCAATAATGAAATATTAATTGTCCTCATATTATTTGTTTTATTTTAAGATTTCATCTGCAAAAATACAGAATGCAACAAATGATGAACATAGAAAATCGTACGAAAAGTTTCATTATTGTACACTTTGTTTGTTTAAGCATCCAATAATAAATAAAGAAATAATACATTTCAATATAATCTTTGATACATTTAGTTATAGGAAATAAACAATTTAATTGTATCTTTGCAGATACAATGCGATTAACAATTCAATGTAAAATCAACATCCATGAAAAAGAAGAATGCTTGTCTGTTTATGTTCGTGTTTTACGTATTTCTGTTGAATGCGCAAAATGGGATGAACTTTAGAATCCTTGATGTGAAGAATGGAATAACCGACAATTATATTCAAGATATTTTACGTGATGACTACGGATTCGTATGGTTCGCCACGACAAACGGCCTCAACCGTTACGACGGATATCATTTCAAACAGTATAACACAGCACAAAGGGGATCTTATTATAATAATATTGAATCGCTAGCGGAAGATGCAGGTGGTACCATGTGGGTTAAAGCGCCATTGCATCAGTTCTATTATGACGTAGAGCACGACTGTTTGCGTAAGAATATAGAATACCGTCTAAACAAATTAGGCATACGAGACAATACAAATCAGATTATTGTAGATGAAGACCGTAATTTGTGGTGCCTTTCATCAAAAAAGTTGTATTATTATAATTTCAGAATAAAAAAATTATCCATATTGCTGTTGGGCAAAGGCTACATACTATCAGATGTAGCATGCAGGCACGGTAAAGGATTCGTCTTGTTTTCGAATGGAAAATTGGGAAAGATAGACATCAGACGTCAAAGAATATCCATCTGTGCCCAGACCACCCTCCATACCGGTTTCCATCCACGTCTTTATATGGACCAGTCGATGAATGTTTGGCTATATGTCACCCATGGTTCACAAATTGAATGTTACTCGTCAAGACAACAGAAATGGATAAAATTCCCTCATCAAAACGAAAATGCGAAAAACATGAACAACATCACAAGTGTAACAGATGATGGCAAAGGTAATGTTTGGATAGGTACAGATGACAACGGTATATTCGTTTACAACTTCAGTTCAGGTACAAGTTATCATATTTACAAAGAGACCAACGATGTCTACTCACTCCCAAGCAATCATGTAACCTGCTTTTTCAAAGATAAGTCGAACATTATGTGGGTTGGTTCGAGTAAAAAAGGCGTAGCATATACATTTCTGAACAAGATGATGTTCAGGAACAGTTCCTTTCCACACAAACAGGACGTTAGTTGTATCAATGAAGACAAAAATGGCCATATATGGTTCGGATTTGATGGAGAAGGTATTGCTATGCGCCAGGGTTCCAATTACAAATATTACACCACAACAAATAGTCAACTTCCCTCCGACTTGATAGTTAGTTCATATCTTGATACCAGCGGTCGTATGTGGTGGGGGTCTTTCGGTGGAGGAGCCTTTTATCAGGACGGGAACGCTTTCCATCGACTCAGTATTAAAAACGATATAGGTAGAATAGGATATCCATACTACATCAGACGGATAACTGAAGACAGATACGGTAATCTGTGGTTTGCAAGCTATGCTCAAGGATTATATGTTATGAACCGACAGGGGATAGTGAAAAATTTCTCTACTGGGAACAGTATCTTGCGTAATAATTATATTGCCGATATATCATGTCGTGACGGCAAATATATGTATGTCGCAACCGGTTCAGGTATGAATATCATAGACCTACAGAGTCAAAAGATATATGGTCTTCCATTATTTGGAAAGGATAGCAACTTTGCCAACTGTCTTCATCTGGATTGTCGAGGACTATTATGGATTGGAGGCAGATACGGTGTAGAAGTGCTTAATACAAAGACAAAAAAGATACAGCGACTGACCACGGCCAACGGTCTGTCGAATCCATATATACGAGCTATTACGGAAGATAAATATAATAATATTTGGTTATCAACTGACCATGGAATCACTCACATTATGGTGTCTTATAATTATAATCATAACCGATATGAATATTATTGTATGCCATACTATGAACAAGACGGGATAGACAATTATACATTCAATAATTTCTCTATATCCGACACTTCCAATGGAGACATATACATAGGCGGGTCCGGTGGATACGTATGTATAAAACCTGAACCGACAGAAGATAACACGTCTAAAAGCAAAGTTGTATTTACAGCTTTGTATGTTGCCGACAAATATGTCGATGCTGATACACCTCTCTCCGACGGCAGAATAATATTAAAAAGAAACATACAACTGCTTAATGAAATCAACTTGGATTATACTGATACTAATTTTGCACTGGAGGTCTCAGCTCTCGACTACTACAACCTGCACAAACTACAGTATTTTTACCGTCTGTCGATGAATGATAAATGGGCTTTACTCGAAGGGAACAGGATATATTTCAACAAACTGTCGCCCGGTACTTATCATCTTCAAGTGAAAATAGGTATCCAAGGTAAAGATATATCGACCATGATTATCAAAATATCACCTCCTTGGTGGTTGTCCACATGGGCACTCCTCATATATCTTCTGCTAATCACTGCCGGGGCTGTCATCACCGTCAAATATTACCAGAGAAAACACATCAGGATTCTCCATGTTCAGAGACATGAGATGGAAATTGCACAACAGCATGAGATGGATGAGGAAAAACTGAGATTTTTTACCAATGTCAGTCATGATCTGCGTACGCCCCTGTCACTCATCATCACTCCAATAGAATCCATCCTAAAATTCCTCTCACCTGGTAATATCAGAGAGACGCTGGAAATGGTATACCGAAATGCACAAACACTGCAAAATGAAATAGAACAGTTGCTCGATTTTCGTAAACTAGACCAACAGAAAGAAGGACTGTCACTCTCGTACGGTGATCTGGCAACATTTGTGGAAGAGATATGTACATCCATGCAAATATTGTCACAGAGCAACGATATATCCATATATACAAAGATAGATTCACGTCCAATAGAAACATGTTTCGACCGAAATAAAATGCAACGCATATTGCTCAATTTACTGTCCAACGCCATGAAGTATAACATAAAGGATGGTTCTATTACAGTAACTGTAGATAAAATTACAAACGATACAGGCGAATGTGCATGCATTCAGGTTGCGGATACAGGAATCGGAATAAGCAATGAAAACAAAGGAATGATTTTTAACAGGTATTTTCAAGTGCACGACAAAGAAACAAAATATAAAGGTAGCGGAATAGGTCTACATATCGTAAAAGAATATGCTAGTATGATGGGAGGCACCGTCAGCGTAAAAGACAACACGCCAAGAGGAAGCATATTCATCATCACGATACCGATCGAAAAACAAGAAAATGCAAATACCGGAGTCAGTGCCGAAGAGTCTTCTAAAGTGAAAGAAACGACTAACATTCTCATCGTTGACGATAATAACGATTTCCGCAGTTTTCTGTCAACGTGTCTGAAAGACGATTATCATATATACCAAGCATCCGACGGGAAAGAGGCTTTGAGCATATTATCTAATACCGATATCCAGTTGGTTATCAGCGATGTGATGATGCCGGTCATGGATGGTATGGAACTTTGCCGAAGGATAAAAACCGATATCAAATTTTCTCATGTCCCCGTTATTCTGCTCACGGCTCGCTCAGCAGAGAATCATATTGTGGAAGGACTCAAAGAAGGAGCCGATGACTATATCACCAAACCGTTCAAGATAGAAATACTATTGTTGCGTATCAGGAAAATTCTGGAACTGGTGAGAAACAATAAATCGAGATTTAAAGAAATCGACGTCTCACCCGAAGAAATAACCATCAGTACTCCAGATGAACAGTTTATCAAGAAAGCCATCAAACTGGTAGAGGACAATATGGAAAATACTGAATATTCGGTAGAAGAACTCAGTTCTGAACTCAATATCAGTAGAGGACACCTGTACAAAAAATTGATAGCTATAACCGGGAAGTCACCAGTTGAATTCATTCGCACAATCAGGGTTAAACGAGGACGTCAACTTCTCGACAACAAAGAGACCTCTGTTTCACAGATATCCTATAGGATAGGAATGTCACCACAACTTTTCTCTAAATATTTCAGAGAAGAATTCGGGTGCACTCCTACCGATTATATAAAAAGAACAAAAATTCTCTGATGTTACTCAGATAATTATTTCCCTGTAAGTACAATAACGATGTCTCCAAAAGGCTGAAGTTTAAACTCCGGCACTTTCATCACACCGTCAGTACCATAGACAATCTGTCCCTTGTGATTGAAACGTCCCGCCATCGTGTCATAAGCAATCATCTGTAGTGCTTTGTCGTTCGTGTTATACAAGAGAAGTTTGTCTACTGATGCGTCTTGATTTTTTTGGTTGTAAACATATAAATATGTTTTTTTGCCACATCTGACCCCTAGTGCACCGACAGAATCGGGAGCCTCAACTTTTACTTCAGAATATGATTCCCCGTTACTGTTATTCTGCATGTCATCACTGATACGGCGGACCACTGAAAAATAGGTCATCATACCACGGTTTTCGAAAAACTCCCACCACCATGACATAGGCAAAATCGGAGTGGGTGAAAACAAACCGAGCCATAATGTCCTTCGGAAGTCACGGTCGAACTCGGTTGCATATTGATTGAAGTTCAGACTCCAGTCCCAACTGTATCCTGTCTCGCCTATCACATAAGGTTTCCCATATTTGTTTTCATAATCTCTGATTGTACCTGGAATAGTGAATGCGTTACCATAAATATGCCGTTGGTTGAAATCCAACGTTTCCAATCTGTTCATGGCATCATTGTCACGATGGGACACACTGGTCGAAATGATATGATGATACGGATCGTGTGTCTTCAGATAACCAGCCATATCATTATGCCAGTCTGCTAACAATGAATCATTAAGTGACTCACCAAAAGAAGTATCATATCTCACGTGGTCCACTTCATTAAAGAACTCCCATACGGCAATACTCCGACTGTATCCGTAGCGGGCTATCATCAACCTCAATTTATTTTTATATTGTGCCCTTGATTTCGGGTTGGCAAAAAACTCTTTCGGTGTAGTTGCAAAGCCACCGTTAACAATATTATAGTTGCTGATTTTCCAACCGTCACCCATCAGTCCCACATGACTTTCCAACGTCAGCATCATATAGACGCCAAGTGAATCGCATAAGTCGACAAGATGGTCCATTCTCTTCATAGCTGAAATATTGAATGGATTTCCGCCTGATGTATAACGACTATTGTTCTGAACGGTTTTCCAATCTACAGGCAAGTTCCAGTATATCATCCAAGTACGGAAGAAGTTTCCACCTGAAGCGGCCAACTTATGCAACATATAATCATAATTGAAACGTGGATTCTGATGTAAGTCACTGAAATATTTGGAATCATCTACATCTCTCGATTCCCATCCGATGTTCTCACCGATGCCACGGAATGACTTACCGCTGTCGAAACGAAAGTTCCAATAGTTATCTCCCGGATGCAGGAAACCGTCATTGTCGGATGCCACGCAAGTGAAAGTCCGTTTCCGAGATTCTGACATCATATTTTTCGCCTTCAATGCAAACCATATTTTATAAGTTCCTCTGTGCAGAGGAGCGAAACGGGCTTTCCACAAAGAAGGCTTTCCACTCTCCCCGCTGACGTAGAAACATGGCAGACTGTCTGTTTTGCCGTCGGGTGCCTGAAAACACATATCCAATGCCACTTGCGAAGCGTCATAAGGATTACCCCATTCGCATTTCAGCGTTATATCCCATTCCGATTTTTCATATTGAGACATATTCCCTTTGAATACAGGGGTGACACTCTGAATCTGCGCAACAGCATAAACCGGCAATGCCAGCAATACCGCAATCAAAAATTTACCAATCATTATATCCTTATTTATCATATATTTCATTATTAATAGAGTGCCTTATCATTATTCATCACATTCAAGATTTTCTCAATCTTATTTAATTCCTCATCGGAGAAAAAAGGATTCTTCAAAGCGGCGACATTCTCTTCCAACTGTTTCACACTGCTTGCGCCGACCAATACAGAGGTTATTTGTTTCTTTTTCAACAACCATACTAGCGCCATCTGTGCTAGTGTCTGACCACGTTCGGCTGCTCTAAGATCAAGAAGACGGACACCGTTGAGTATAGTTGTGTTCAACTGAGATTCTTTCAGTGCACCCACACCTTTATGTATGCGCGAATCATCGGGGATGGTACCATTTAAATATTTATTGGTCAAAAGACCTTGGGCCAGTGGCTGAAAGGCTACACATCCCATTTTCTTCTCAGTCAATACTTTCAGTAGTCCTTTCTCAGGTTCACGGTTCAACATTGAATATTGTGGTTGATGAACCAGACATCTCACTCCATACTCCTGCAGTAAAGTCACAGCTTTTCTCGTCATCTCAGGCGGATAATTTGACAAGCCTACATATAAAGCCTTACCCTGTTTGACAATATGAGCGAGGGTTTCCATCGTTTCTTCCAGAGGTGTACTTTCGTCAGGTCTGTGTGAATAAAAGATATCCACATAGTCTAATCCCATTCGACGAAGACTTTGGTCAAGACTAGCGATGAGATATTTGCGACTTCCCCACTCTCCGTAAGGACCCGGCCACATATCATAACCCGCCTTTGTGGTAATGATCATCTCATCCCGGTAATGACCCAGGTCTTCCTTGAGTATTCTTCCGAAATTCGTTTCGGTACTACCAGCCGGTTGTCCATAATTATTGGCTAGATCAAAGTGAGTGATACCCATGTCAAAAGCTCTCAATATTATTTTTCTGCAATCAGCATACACATCGATGTCACTGAAATGCTGCCACAATCCCAGTGATATTTCCGGCAACAGCAAACCACTGTTACCACATCTCCTATATCTCATGCGGTTATATCGGCTACCGTCTGCCACATATCTTTCGTTTATCATTTTTCTATCGTATTTGAATAATCACTACATCCAGCCTCATTTACTCCTTTAAGGCGGTAAAAATAAGTTTTTCCGGTCTCACGGGATTCATCATAATAAAGGACTAGGGGATTGGAAGCCTCCGCTGAAGGTTCAAATGTTTTTACATCCGCTATGACTGAATCATCCAGTCCAGTAGCGATGACCGTCCACGGACCGAGTGCAGACTGCGCACGTTCCATCGTATAAGAGGAACTGCCCGTAGCCCCACGCCATGTAAATCCGTTACCTTGTATCATCAACACCGGTGCGGGAGAAGGTCTGTCGACTCCGGGGACTGTCTGCTCACCGCGTATCTCGTATGCTTCCGACCGAACCAAGTCGAGAAGTCGTTTTTCCTCATAAACATAACCTGCTGCGAATCCTGGCACATGGAATGAATTGACATCCGTTCCACCCTCGTTGTGATAATACCAGCCACCGTCACGTCGATGTCCGCGCATACTCCACATCAGACCGCCAACGATATTGTCATTTGCAATGATCGTCTTCATCAGTTGTCTTACATTATCAGTTGTTGCCAATCCGAACTCGTCTATCACCAGTGGTTTCTTGCCTTTACACTCATTTGCCGATTTCTGTGCCATAGGTGCCAACTGTGTCCCCTTTCCACTCCAATATTCATATAAATGATCGCTCACAATGTCTATATAAGGAGAGGCCAAAACAGAATCCCGGTTCACTCCTCCGGCTTCTATCAACAGATGATGAGGGTCTTGTTTCTTGATAAACTTAGACATTTCCTTGCACCACTTCCAGATAATCGGCGACCAAACCTTACCATCCAGTCCACGATCGCCGTAATAACTTCCGAACTCATTGCCCAACTGCCATCCAAGAATAGCTGGATCATCTTTATAATATTTACCACTTACCGTATTGCGGCGGTTCAACAGAAATGTAAGAAAGTCCTTAAAATCGTTTTTCACCGATTTATCCGTCCAGAACGCACCTGTTTCCGTCTTTTCCGACAGGGCGGCGAACTCATCCACACCTCTGATTCCGCCAAAACGCTGTGATGCAATAAACGGTATAATAACACGCACATCATATTCAGGAGCATAAGCAAGTATACGGTCTAAACATTTGAAAGCATCTTCGTTGTATTCTCTGCGCCCTTGTATATAGACGGGCATACCTCCATCTTCAGGACTAAATATTGACAAGGAGAATGTGCGGGTGGCACGTGCTCCAACACGGTGCAGTCCATCCAACAAATCACGAACCTCATATTCGTCTGGGAAACGGTTTGTCTTGTCTGTCCTTATCTGCGATTCGTTCTGTTGAATATTTGGTGCAGCAAAACCCATAAACCTGAATTCATGGCCATTTTCATATAGTTTATCCCCTCTTCTAGTTATAATCGGCCAATCCGATTTTTGTTTTGTCGACTGTGCGGCAGCATCGCTGCCAAAAAACATGGCAGCTAAATATATGACCGCCGCTAAAATGATGTGCTTATTCATTTGATATTGATGTATTTATTGTTCGAATTATAAGTATGATACTCCAGCATCGGTATATCCGTCAAGTCATCATCTGAAATGGTGACATGCAGTACACGGTGCTCATTAGGCAAGAGAGTTATATAATTATCATCCCACAGTGACGGAAGCAGTTCTGTTTTTGACTTGGTGCCGATCAACCGTAAGACAAACATGTAGGCGGGCCATCTGTCACCATTTGTCACATCTACTCCGACAGTCATCTTGCCGTCATGCCTTTCCACTTTCACTATATTCACTTTCACATCGGCTGGATTTAATTTCTTAAGATATCTGTAATCATTGTCTGCATCCAACCAATAAGTATTACTGCTGACGAGCATACCGTCAGCGTTTTTGAGCGAAAGTCTGGCAAACTGAATGACGGTGTCCGTTTCTATTTTCAATTTACATTTTACCACTTGGTCTATATCTGCATTTACCGATTCATGCTCGGAATGTATCCAGTTGGTGACAGGATTATAATAATCGATTGAAAGCGATAGGTTGTTCAACTTGCGACCGGACACATTCACCACACTGACAGAATTGTCATCACGGTTCCATTGCGCATGCACAGGTTCTGCTGCCTTTTTCGTTCCGTAATAGCCTGCATGGGCCTGTAGATACCAGTCATAGACTTGCCAGGCCAGACTGGGCCAACTGGAATTGGACTTCCACAACAGCATTCCACTCGAATGGCTCCATAATCCACGATTAATCGCTTCTATACTGGCTCTGTAAACATCATAATTCACCGACTGAGCCTTACGTATGTAATCTTCAAATCCAGTCTGAACATCTGTTGTATCTACATCCCCATAATAATGTCTGAGCATTGTGTCGTAGGCAGTAAACTTACGAGTATCGTCACCGGGCCAGTTGTTGGCGTCATGATATGCCCACACACCATCTAGCGGGAACTTTCCGGGAAGCCAAGTTCTGCCATATCGGGGCATAAATTTCATCACGCTCTCCAATTCAGGTATTCCGCTAGGACCTATTTCACTACTGAAACCCATCATCTTGGTATGGGTGAAATAATCCTTCGGTTCCAATGTGTGGTATGGACCGCCGCCATGCAAGCCGTCTCCATTCGAACTTTTGAGATAAAAACGGGAATCGCGCCCGTCGTAAATAGGCAATATATCATGGGTAATCATCTCTTCATGAGGATTCACACCTTCGTTACCACCGCACCACATCACCAAAGAAGGATGATTACGGCATTTGCGGACGATGTCTTCAGTCGCTTCTTTGTAAATATTGATATTGGGTTGATATCCCGGCGTGTTTCTGAATGTCCCCCAATAATCATTGAGAAAATCCTGCCACATCATTACGCCGTATTTATCTGCAGCTCTGTAGAGTGCTTTAGGTGCCACACCCGTAGGTCCCCATACACGTAACATATTGAGATTGGCATTACGAGTGAGCAATATCTCTTTTTCATAACGCGATGCATTCCAGTTTAAGGTCATATCTATAACCCAGTTGCCGCCTCTCGGATAAATCCGTCTACCGTTTATTTTGATCACACGTTCATTCTCACCTATATAGGTTTCCACCTTGCGGATACCAAATGTATCAACTACTTCCGATAACTTCTTAGAACCTTGAAGAGCTGTCATCTGAACGGAATATAAGTTTTGGTCCCCGTATCCGAACGGCCACCACAATTTTGGATTCAACAGATGCATCTTTTTAATCACGGTCTTGTCCAGTCGTATTTCCTTCATTGCATTCGGTTGCAACTCACAAGGAATATCAAACGAGAACGAACTGCCTTTCCCGCTTATCACCGTTCTGATTTTGAATATCTGATTATTGTACGACAGATTCTTTACATCGGCAGATACAGTGATGTCGGCAGATGTCGTATCCGGCAGATTCATATCAGAAGTAACATATAAATTACCCAGTTCCACATCATCCGAAGCAGAAAGGTACACGTCTTCTGTTATTCCCATGTCACGGTCGCGCACTGCCGGTTGCCAGTCCCATCCCATCGTATCCCATTTGGTATAGCAATGACTGATCATTCCGTCACCCATATTGCAACCGGGGTCACCGAGAGGAGTCAACGGTTCTATGGCCGGTTTACCCGATGGTTCCGGAGCATAGATGGCTACAGCCAATACATTTGTGGCATTTCTCCTGATATACGGAGAGATGTCAAATCTGAAAGTGCGTTCCATACCGACTACCTGAGTCGTATCTGCCACCCGATTCCCGTTTAACCAGATTTCGGCCTGATAGTTCAGTTCACCGAAATTGAGCCAAATATGTCGACCGTTCAATTGCTTCGAACAGACAAACTCTGTACGATACCAATAAGGAGCCTTCCATGGATTTTTTCCTTTGATATGACTATATTTCAGTAGGTCGTAATCTTTATTATAATCGTCATTCAGGTCAGGAATAAGCATATTGTTTGTCCCTACATAAGGATTGGGATAGATTCCATTACGGACCAGAGACGTAAGCACAGTTGCCGGAATCGTCGTCTTCGCCCACTGACTCACATCGACATTGGCAGAGGACAGTCGCTTACCGTCATGCCCCACTGTCCATGACGATACCACTGACCATCCATAGCGCAAGAGTTGCGACCGTTCAGGCATTTCTGTCAGAGGTTTGTCTTCAATAGTAAATGAACCTACAGCGGATTTTTCAATTTCAGTGCCATTCACAGCACAAATCTGCCATCTGTGTTTGCCGAATGAAAGAGGAAATGTCGTATAGCATGTATGGTTTGAAGGTAATGATTCCATAAGAACACCGTCAATCCATACTTCATATTGATTGCATTTCACTCGGTTCCATGACAATGTTGGCATATTATTGCCCGAAACATATCCATCTGATGGGGCGAGTAGGTCTATCGCACAGACTCTGCCGTTTGATAAACACATAAGGAATGCCATAATAGTCCAAAATCGAAATAATCTTATTTTCTTGTTCATTTGTAACAATATTTTATTTATTCAAGTTTTCGTCATAAAGGAAATCCAGATATGCCAGATTAGCTCCTTTATTGTATTTCAGTGTCAACAGATTAATACCTGACTTGGAAAACGTTATTTTTCCGACTGTCGCCTGTGTCCAATAATGCCAGTTGCCTGTGTCTTGGGGCAATCGTATCTTTGTAGCGAATCTGTTATTAATCCACAATTCCGAACCATTATCCTTATTTCCATACACCGTAATGATACGGTATGTTCCTGGTTTTGTCACATTCACCGTGTAGTTGGTCCACTCACCGTCTTCCTCCCAACCGATGTACAGTTGATTCACTTTGGGATCAACTGTATTCACATGATTGAAATCAGCCCAGTCTTTTGTGTATGCGATGTCTACCCCTTCGTTTTCACGGAAGAAAGCTATATAAGCTGTCACTCCCGGACGCCAATGTCCGGATGTATGGTTTAATACCGCACCGTCGTTTGTAGGAGTTGTGTCATGATAGGCGACACCTTCGCCACCCAAATCATAGTAAGCCAGTTCTACGCGTCCAGGTATCAATTGCGGACCAGACTGGTATACACTGTCCCTGAACGGTTTCCCCTTATAGTCTGATGGTACTTGTGCCGACAATGTCAAAGATATTGTAGCAAAGATAATCAAAAATATTAATTTCGGTTTCATATCTAGAGATATTTTTATTATTTATACATTGATGGTAAATCTTTTTCGTAAAAGTACGAACTTGTCATTACAGAATCATTTCGTTATTGATAATACATTTTTGTTCGTGTACACATCACGTATATGATCTGTAGTGTTATTAGAATAAAGCAGTTCGTTCCATGGCACGAAATACGCCCATGGCGCACCAGTATTGAGGCAGTCGTCGATATTGGGTATAGCTCCATTTTCGGACATTGCCAGAATTTTCTGACCTTTACTTATCGTATAAAGTCGATTCCATGCAAAATATTGTGGCGAATAATTAAATTCACCGGGATAAGAATCATAACCGAACACATCCACTTTCGTATTGCCAGGATACCAATTTTCCTCAGGTGTAGACCACACCCATAACAAATTGTGCAACTGATGTTGATTCATCAGTCTGTCCTGCAGAATGTCATATAAGGCAAGGCAAGGTTCAGCACCTTTGGCTCCCCACCAGAACCAAGCACCACCTGCTTCATGCAAAGGACGAAAAAGCACGGGAATATCTTTATCGGCAAGTTTCTTCAACTGGCGGGCGATATCGTCAATATCTCTCAAAATCAGTTTGTTCGCCTCTGTACCGCTCTTCACGGCCTCTCTTACATCGAAAGTCGTGTTATCTGTATAGAACGTGTTCTGTCCGGGACTGGCACCCGACGGTGGACACCAATGCCACTGGAAAGAGACGATGCCCTTGCCACCAGTGGATGTATACCAATCAATGGCTTTCTCCACATCACCGTTTTCTACGATGCCGAACACATGTTTACCTGTGGCATTGTCCCATTTATACGGATAGCCCTCCGTGTAAGACATAAACTCCCAACTGTAGAGCATCGGAAGTCTGTCCGAAACCCCATTGACGGGCGACCCGTTGAGATAACCGGAAATAATCTTTTGACCAAAATTGGTGCACAGAAAATCATACAGTTTGCGTGTATTGGCAGACGCGTTTTTGTCTATCGGTTCTTTGTCTACATTAAATTCGCTCTTAGGTACAGTGTAAACTTTGAAGTTGTCTACCCACACATCGCCCCAGTCGCCCTGATAAGTAATGACATTCTCGCCCGCTTTGAGCGGATAACTACCCATATTCAGGTCGCTGAAACCGTTGTTCACAGGCAATGCGAGTTGATTGGACGGTTCGTTGTTAATGCTCAGATATTGCGAATTTCCTCCTGCGCCATGATAGCGCATCACGATGCGGTAAAGTGCATGTTTAGACACGGTCACCTTCACGGTCAGTTTACTGTTCTTAGTCCAGAACCCTTTTAGATAACCTGCGCCCTCGTATCCGCTTACATCAGTCTGGTAACTTACACCACCCGAATACTGACCTTGTTCCGCCTCCACCTTACTGACCAGTTCTATTTTGTTCCAAGAATACAGTTCGTTGGGATCGGTTTTCACCTCACTACTGTCTTTTGTCCCACCTCCGATGACCGTCGGTGATTTTTCTGTCCGCTCGTCATTGCCTCCGCACGAAACAGATAGTACCAGTACAAGGAATAATAAATGTATATATATTATTAATTTCATCTTTGTTTTTTGATTTAAAATTGATATAAAGATACAAATATCTCTTGGATTTTCGGCTCAAATTGAGCCGAAAAATACATTATTT